>JAGREN010000015.1 GCA_020446505.1 Novosphingobium sp.
GCAGGAGATCGCGGCGGAAAACCGCTTGCCGTGCATCTATCTCGTGGATTCCGGCGGGGCGTTCCTGCCGATGCAGGCCGAGATCTTCCCCGATCGCGATCACTTCGGACGCAGTTTCTACAATCAGGCGCAGATGTCGGCTCAGGGCATCCCGCAGATCGCCTGTGTGATGGGAAGCTGCACGGCTGGCGGTGCCTATGTGCCGGCCATGTGCGACGAGACGGTGATCGTGCGCGAACAGGGCACGATCTTCCTCGCCGGTCCGCCGCTGGTGCAGGCCGCGACTGGCGAGGTCATCTCTGCCGAAGACCTCGGCGGCGGCGATCTCCATGCGCGCAGGTCAGGTGTGGTCGACCATCTGGCCGACAACGACGAGCACGCCCTGACGATTCTGCGCGACATTGTCAGCCACCTCGGCGCAAACACAGGGGCCGCGCGTGACGTCGAGCGGCGCGATCCGCGCCCACCGCTTTATCCCGTGAACGAACTTTACGCGCTGGTGCCCGAGGACGTCCGTGCGCCCTACGAGGTGCGCGAGGTGATTGCCCGCATCGTCGACGGCAGCGAGTTTCACGAGTTCAAGACCCATTACGGATCGACGCTGGTCTGCGGCTTTGCCCATGTGAATGGCATGCCGGTGGCCATCCTCGCCAACAACGGCGTGCTGTTTTCCGAAAGCGCGCAGAAGGGTGCGCATTTCATCGAGCTGGCGTGCCAGCGCCGCGTGCCGCTGCTGTTCCTGCAGAACATTTCCGGCTTCATGGTCGGCGGCAAATACGAGGCCGAGGGCATCGCCAAGCACGGGGCCAAGCTGGTGACGGCCGTGGCGACGGCGACGGTTCCCAAAATCACGGTCGTCATCGGCGGCAGCTTCGGCGCGGGCAATTACGGGATGGGCGGGCGTGCCTACAGCCCACGCTTCCTGTTCATGTGGCCCAACGCGCGCATATCGGTGATGGGCGGCGAACAGGCAGCATCGGTATTGGCGACTGTCCATCGCGATGCCGAAACCTGGACGCCCGAAGAAGCCGAGGCCTTCAAGGCGCCGATCCGCGACAATTACGAAGAAGAAGGCAGTCCCTATTACGCGACCGCGCGAATCTGGGATGACGGGGTGATCGATCCGGTCCAGACCCGGGACGTGATTACGCTCGCGCTTGAAGCCTGCCTCGAAGCGCCTATTCCCGAACGACCGGCGTTCGGCGTGTTCAGGATGTAAAGACACCAGGGAGATTGCGTCATGGCTTTGGTTCTCGCAGCACTTTCCATGGCGATGGCAGCGCCTCCGCCTCTTCCGGGGGACGAGAGGACAGAAATTCTCGCCTCGGTAAACGCGCTGGTCGATGCGCTCGCGAGCAACGATCACGAAGCAGTTCAGGCCTTGCTGGAAGGCGAAGGCAGCATGATCCGGCACGACATCCGCGATCCGCGCAAGACCGATCAGACTGTCACGCCGTTCGCGAAATTGCGCGAGCCGAACCTGCGCGATCAGCCTGTCATGATCGAAAGGCTGGGCATTCCGACCCTGTTTCAGCGCGGTCCCATCGCTCAGGTCTGGGTACCCTATCGCTTCTCGATCTCCGGCAAGCTCAGTCATTGCGGAATCGACGCCTTCACTGTGGTCAAGCGGGACGACAGATGGCGGGTGGCGAGCATTGTTTACACCGTCGAAAACACGGACAAATGCAAGGAACTGGCTGCGCCGGAGTCTGACGACTGAATCCGGCCCGGTTTTGAGGAGTGTCGACACGATGCGAATGATATTCTTGCCTGCCCTGCTTCTTGTTGCCTCCTGCTCGCAGCAGGAGCCCGCTGGTAACCAGTCTGCGTCTGCTGCCGCTGGCGAACCGGTCCAGATCGCGAGCAATGACCCCGCCGATTGCGCCAAGGTCACTCTGGACATCGGGCCCGAGCGTTTCACCGAAGGCCGCGAGAACTTCGCTGTCGGCACGACGGCGCGAACCCGGCTGGACGAGAATTTCACCGTGGCGCTTGCTCAGGCATGTGCCGAGGGCATGCTGGCGAAACAGCCGCTTGTCGATCCGCGTTCGAAGGAAAAGAACACGCTGTTCATCGCCAATGCGTCTGAAGCAAACATTGCATCGATCTACTTCGACAACGGCGCGACATGGTTCGAGGGACCGTTCTTTGTGGATGGCAAGCATGTACAGGTTCCGGGTCCGGCAGCGATCAAGGAAGCGATCTACTGTTATGCTGTAGGCGCAACGCCTGAAGAGCAGGAGCAGACCGGCCGGTGCCTTCCCGACTGAGTACCCGGACTTGCGTGAAGTCCGAATTTGCTGTCAACCACTCCTGATGCCGTCAGTACCTCGATAGAGGGCGGGGCTTTGAATTGCTTGCAGACGGAGCCAGCCGTCTGACGGAGCAAGATTTCGTTGCTCGATTTTGCGACGAAAATTGCTATACAGTGCTAAATTGGGTTCGGTTGGGACCAAACCTGGCTTGGTGGGACGGGGATATGAAATGGACGCTGCCTTCCTGACATTCATCCTGATGCTGTCGATCTTTCTTGGGTTCGAACTCATCAGCAAGGTGCCTTCGACCTTGCACACGCCGCTGATGTCGGGATCGAACGCGATTTCCGGGATCACGCTGGTCGGTGCGCTGGGTTCTGCGGGAGGCAGCCATGCGCAACTGGCGACGATCCTCGGTGTCCTGGCAGTCGTGATGGCGACCATCAATGTCGTCGGTGGCTATCTGGTTACGGACCGAATGCTCGGCATGTTCAAGAAGAAGGGTAGCGGCAAATGAGCGCGGCCCTGCTCATCAACTTCGCCTATGTCGTCGCATCGGCGCTGTTCATCTTCGGCCTGAAGCTGCTCGGATCGCCTGCCTCGGCGCGCCGGGGCAACTTCATCAGCGCCGTCGGTATGCTGATAGCCGTCGTCGCCGCGCTGCTCGATCAAGGGATCGTCGAATACCACTGGATAGCGATCGGCGTTGTCGTCGGCTCGATCATCGGCGCCTTGAGCGCGCGCATGGTGGCCATGACCTCGATGCCGGAGATGGTCGCCCTGTTCAACGGCTTCGGCGGCCTTGCCAGTCTGCTGGTGGGCTGGGCCGTTCTCTACGAGGGCGATCTCGGCCTGTTCACGCTCATCACGGTGGCCCTGTCGATCCTGATAGGAGGCGTCACCTTTACCGGCAGCGTCGTCGCCTGGGGCAAGCTGGCCGAAGTGATGCCGAGCAAGGCGCTGGTCTTTTCCGGGCAGCAGGTGGTCAACGGTCTGCTGGTGCTGGGCATTGTCGCCAGCGCCGTGATGTTCTGCCTCGAACCGAACGATCATACCTGGCTCTATGTCCTGATCGCCCTGTCCTTCCTGTTCGGGATCATGGCCGTCATTCCGATCGGCGGGGCCGACATGCCGGTCGTGATCTCGCTGCTCAACAGCTATTCGGGTCTTGCTGCCTGCGCCGCCGGTTTTGCCATCAACAACATGATCCTGATCGTGGCGGGATCGCTCGTCGGGGCGAGCGGCATCATTCTGACGCAGATCATGTGCCGGGCGATGAACCGCTCGCTCGGCAACGTGCTGTTCAGTGGCTTCGGCAGCGTGTCCACGGCAAGTACGGCGATCGAGGGCGAGGTCAGGCCGATCGAGGCTCAGGATGCCTACTATGTCCTCGAGGCCGCAAGCTGCGTTGCCGTCATTCCCGGATACGGCATGGCGGTCGCGCAGGCCCAGCACGCGGTGAAGGAACTGCAGGAACTGCTCGAGGAAAACGGCTGCGAAGTGCTCTACGGCATCCACCCGGTGGCAGGCCGCATGCCGGGGCACATGAACGTCCTCCTCGCAGAGGCCGACGTGTCCTACGACCTTCTGCTCGAAATGGATGAAATCAACGCGCGGATGCCCACCGTCGACGTCGCCATCGTCATTGGCGCCAACGACGTGGTCAATCCCGCCGCGCGCGAGATGGAAAGCAGCCCGATCTACGGCATGCCCGTCATCAACGTCGATCAGGCCCGCACCGTGTTCGTGCTCAAGCGCTCGATGGCGTCGGGCTTCGCAGGCGTCGACAATCCGCTGTTTTTCAAGGAGAACACGCGCATGCTGTTTGGCGATGCGAAGGAATCGATCAACCACGTCGTTCGCGAATTCGAGTGACGAGGAGTGATCTGCCAGGCTTGTCCGATCCGGCTTGAACAAGTCTTGCAGTTGGACGACACTGGCGGGCCTGAACGCGGCCTGTCGCCAGAGTTCAGCAAGACCGGAGAGATTATATGCCCGACGCGGTGACTGTGGCTCGCCAAGACAGCCACATGGTCCAGGGCGGATGCAATGCCGTTCAATCGGCCGGACAGACCCGGCTGACCTTCGAGCCGCTCGACGCTCCCTTCGGCGTTGTCGTGCGCGGTGTGGAGTGGAGCGACGGTCCTCCGGATCCGCAGGTCGTTGCCGAGCTGACGCGTGCGATGCGGCGTCACTTGCTGCTGGTCTTTCGCGGCCAGACATCGCCGAGCCACGATCAGGCCAATGCCTTCTGGCGCGGCTTCGGCCCACTGGTGATGGATACGGTGGACGGCCAGTTCCACTACAATCGCTTCAGCACCGAGAAGGCCGTCAACAACGTCATGCGCAGCAAGGAAGGCGGCAATCTGGTCGTCGCCGGCGAAGATGGCATGGTCGAACTTGGCTGGCACCAGGACCAGTCGCACAAGCCGCAGTTCAAGACGATCTCGCAGCTAGAGAATGTGCGCTTCGGGCCGGGCGCAGTGCCGACTGCATTTCGCGACATGTACACGGTCTGCGAACTGCTGCCAAAGGAAGTGAAGGCCCGGCTGGAAGGCAAGCAGGGCATTTTCCTCGATCCGCGCTTGCCCGGTCCGGACAAGCTGCCGCGCCTGTGCGACGCCATGCATCCGGTCCTCGCCAGTCATCCCGAAAGTGGGCGCAAGGCCGTGTTCGGCAGCGACTGGACGACTTACCGGATCGCCGGAATGAGCGCCGAGGAAAGCGCCGCGATGCTGGCTTTCCTGCGCGACTTCGCGCTGGAGAACGCGCCTTACTACGAGCACTACTGGGAGGAAGGCGACATCTGTGCCTGGGACAATTTCGGCGTCCAGCATCGCCGCGATGACCAGCCGCCGGGGGTGGAGCGAATCATGCGGCTGTTCGAGGGCGTGACCGAAGGCTAGGGCGTCAGCAGCGATGGGCACGGACGAACTGCGCTTCGACGGTAAGACTGTCATCGTCACCGGCGCGGGAAGGGGCATGGGCCGCGAACATGCGCGACTGCTCGCCCGGCGCGGCGCAAGGGTGCTGGTGAGCGATCTTGGCGTCGATCTCTACGGCACCGGAAGCGACAGTGGTCCTGCGAGCGAAACGGTTGACCTGATCCGTTCCGAAGGCGGCGAGGCAGTCGCCTACACCGAAGACCTCACCGACATGCATGGTGCGCGGCGGACTGTCGCGGCTGCGCTGGACGCATTCGGCAGGCTCGACGCGCTGGTGCATAATGCCGGGTTCACTCTGGGTTCGACACCATTCAAGAAAGAGGACCTGGCACGGCTCGACAAACTGCTGGCGATCAATGCCCGCGCCGCCTTCGTGCTTTGCCGGGAAGCATGGCCGGTGATGCAGGCGCAGGGTTCCGGCCGCATAGCCATCATCGGCTCGACCGCGATCTACGGGCTTGCCGGATCGGTGCCCTATTGCACGGCCAAGGCGGCTTACATAGGCCTGACCCGCGCGCTGGCTGCCGAAGGCGAAGCATGCAACATCAAGATCAATCTCGTCAGCCCGACCGGTGCAACGCGCATGGCCGAGAACATGGCCGACGGAGCTTTTCGCGACTGGTTCCTGCGCACCAGCAGGGTCGATCTTGTCTCGCCACTCGTGGGCCTGCTCTGCCATGAAAGCTGCCCGGTCAACGGCGAACTGTTCGTTGCCGGGGGAGGGCGCATTGCCCGAACCGTGATCGGCGAGACGCAGGGATGTATCGATCCGGACATGACGATCGAGCAAGTCGCCGCCGCCATGCCGGAAATTCTGGCACAACAGCCCGTCGCCAATCCGCGCACCACGGGTGAGGCGCTAGGCCTCTATATGGAGGCCCTCGGCTTCGAGCCAGGTGAAGCCAGGGCCTCCCTGGGCATGGTCAAGTCCAAGACCTGAAGTCCTTTTTGAGAACCCTTCCGAGCCGGGCAGGCATGATTTTTCAACGATTGCCGTTTACCATAGGCACCGGCAAAGGGTCTGACAGGCAAGCGGATTTTGATGATGGTACGAATTGATTGGCAAGGCGCAAGCGAGGCGCGCGCATGACGTCACCGCGACGCGTTCTGGTAACCGGTACGGCCGGTTTCATCGGCTTTCATCTGTCGCAACTGCTGCTCGATGAAGGGTTCGAGGTCTACGGTTATGACGGGATGACGGACTATTACGACGTCAACCTGAAGCGCCGCCGCCACCAGATGTTGCTCCAGAATCCGCGCTTTGCCGCGCAGGAAGGCATGCTGGAAGACGATGAGAAACTGTGGCGAATTGCTGAGCAGTTCCAGCCGCAGGTCATCGTCCACCTCGCAGCGCAGGCTGGCGTTCGCTACAGTCTCGAAAACCCGCGCGCCTATATCGACAGCAACGTGGTCGGCACTTTCAACGTGATGGAAGCAGCGCGCAGGCTGGAAGTCGAGCACCTGCTGATGGCCTCCACCTCTTCGGTCTATGGCGCCAACGAGGACATGCCCTTCACCGAAACCGAGAAGGCGGACACGCAGCTCACGATCTATGCGGCGACCAAGAAGGCCAACGAGTCGATGGGGCACTCCTATGCCCACCTGTGGAACCTGCCCGTCACCATGTTCCGCTTCTTCACGGTTTACGGGCCGTGGGGCCGCCCCGACATGGCGCTCTACAAATTCGTCGAAGGCATTCTCGATGGCCGGCCGATCGACATCTACAACAATGGCGACATGTGGCGCGATTTCACCTTCGTCACCGATCTGGTGCGCGGCATTCGCCTGCTGATCGATACGCCGCCGGTCAGGCCCGAAGGCCCCGATGCCATAGAACCCGGCGACAGCCTGTCACCTGCTGGCCCGTTCCGCGTCGTAAACATCGGCAACTCGGACAAGGTGCGCCTGCTCGATTTCGTCGAGGCCATCGAGACGAGCCTCGGCAAGCGGGCCATCCGCAACTACATGCCGATGCAGATGGGCGACGTGCCTGCGACCTGGGCCGATGCCTCGCTGCTCCAGCGCCTCACCGGCTACAAGCCGCAGACCGATTACCGCGACGGCGTCGCGCAGTTCGTTGCCTGGTATCGCGACTATTACGGCAAGTAGCTTCGCCTAGTACTGCAGGCGGCGGGAGTAGTCCTTGCGCCGCTGGGCGATCTGCGCGGCGCGTTGCTCCGCCGTAACCCGCACGGTCTCTGCGGGAAGTACCTGGTCCAGCCCGGACAATTTCACGACCTTTGTCAGCTTGTCGGCTCCGGCGCCCTTCACGCCTGCGGGCAGGGCCTGCCAGCGAACGCAATAGGTGCCCATGCGCATTCCCGAGGTGTCGAGCCAGTTGTAGACGCCCGGATCCTTGCCAGAGATCACATAGGTATAGGTGCCGTCGGCATTGGCCCGCGCCTGATGGCCCGACAGGCTGCCAAGGTTGCCCATGAATTCGCTGTCCTGACCTTGTCCCCATGCATCGGAAAGCTGGAAGCCGAGATAGGCGGCATTGCGGCGATCGAGGGTTATGACCAGCGCCTCGTCGGGTTCAAGCTGATACCAGCCGCACTTGATGAAGCCCCAGCCGCTTGCCCTGTCGAATTGCTGCGGAAAGCCGTTGGCGGGGCCGTTGAGCGAACGCTGCTTGATCCACGTCACGAAATAGCGCCCGACGCCCAAGGTCATTTTCGCGGCCTTTGCCGCCAGTTCGGCATCGCTGGCCGGCGGTTTGACGGGCGGGCCACCGACCCGCTTCACGTTGAGTTGCACCGGATTCTGCCGCGACCAGTCCGGGATGGTGTCGCGCACGAGAATATAGGCATCGTGCACATTGGGATCGGACTGGAGGTGATTGGTGCGCCCGTTTGCGGGCGAATTGTCGACCGTGATCGTGAAGGTGCCGTCGTAAGCGACCGGTATGGTGCCGAGCGTGACAGAGCCGTTCTCGTCTTCCTGGCTCTTGATCTTCTGGTTGGGGTCCGCGCCCGATTTCTCGTTATGCAGGACGAAGGTTTCCTGCACAGGCGCGGTATGGATCACGCGCCCTTCGATGACATATTGCGCAGCGCCATCGATCGGGATCGTGCGGTAGATGTTATCCGGATTGTCGATCATGATGCCTTCGACGGGCAGAACCACATCGCCCCAGGAATGCGGGCCGGTCGTGCCCCAAAGCGCCTGTGCCCGGTCCGGATCGGCAGCTACGGCACCGAAGCTTTGCGCCATCGCCATGGCCTTGGCTGCGCGGCGCAGCGTCTTTCGCGCATCGGGCATCTGCGCGAGCGAATCCTTTTCATACCACGCGGTGAGTTCTTCGATGGCCGCCTGCACTTCCTTGCTGTTGTAGATTCGCAGGGCGTGGCGGTCGGCCTCGATCTGCGCGGGCGTACCCAGGATAGAGCCTGCGCGGCCTTGCTGAAATTCGGGAAGGGGGGCGGTCGCTGCCACTGCCACACCGCCTGCGGATATTGCCAACCCGGTCGCTGCAAGCATCCATTTCATCGAGTCTCTCCCTTTTGCCGTCTTTGCGGGCATGAGAGACCTCGACGGGGACGAGGGCAAGTGCAAAGTCCTTCTCGCGCCGGACCGGAAGAGCCATTACGATCCGGGTCATGACGATCGCCCTCATCACGCATCCGGCCTCCCTCGACCACGATACCGGCCCCGGCCACCCCGAACGGATCGAAAGGCTGCGCGCCGTACTCGATGCTATCGACGCAGCGGACATTGCCGATCTGGTGCGGGTCGAGGCACCGCGCGCCAGTGCCGAACAGCTCGCCATGGTTCACACCAGAGGCCATGTCGAAGCTCTCCTCGCGATTGAAATAGCGCAAGGCGAACACGGCGCTCTCGATGGCGATACCATCGTCAGTTCGGGAAGCGTGGAGGCTGCGCTGCGCGCCGCAGGTGCCGTAATCCGGGCGGTAGACATGGTGATAGAGGGCGAGGCCGATGCGGCCTTTGCGGCAGTGCGCCCACCCGGTCACCATGCCGAGCCGGACCGGGCGATGGGCTTCTGCCTGTTCAATAACGTGGCGATCGCGGCACGCCATGCGCAGCAGCGACACGGGCTGGCTCGCGTGGCGGTTGCCGACTTCGACGTTCATCACGGCAATGGCACGCAGGCTGCCTTCTGGGACGATCCGTCCCTCTTCTTTGCCAGTTCGCACCAGAGCCCGCTCTATCCCGGCTCCGGCGAGCGGCACGAGCGCGGCGCGGCGAACACCATTGCCAATGCGCCGCTTGCCCCCGGTAGCGGATCGCGGGAGTTCCGGCAGGCATGGTCGCGCGATCTGCTTCCGGCGATCGATGCATTTGCGCCTGACCTCTTGCTCATCTCAGCCGGTTTCGACGCCCATGCCTCCGACCCGCTGGCGCAGATGCGGCTGCAGGCCGAAGACTATGCCTGGCTGACTGGCGAATTGCGCGCTGTGGCGGACCGGCACTGCGACGGAAGGATCGTCTCGACGCTGGAAGGCGGATATGATCTTGCCGCGCTGGCAGAAAGTGTCGTTGCCCATCTGCGGGCGCTTGATCGTCCCGCCCATTAGGGGCCGAAGGGCATTGTCTTATCTCAATCAACGCCCCATACCCGGTGCACCAAATGCATTTGGGCGGTGTCTTTCCCATTTCGCGTTTGACGGGGACTAGACGGAGGCAAGGGGTTGGCGACAAGCCGCAAGAATATGGCGGAAAGCCGCAACGAGTCGGCCGTCGATCTCGCCGCGAAGAACCTGCGCGAGATTGCCCTGGCAAGCGAGGACGGCGAGTTCCTCGGTTCCGAAGATGAACTCGTGGCACGGCTGGGAGTGAGCAAGCCGACCTTGCGGCAGGCCACCGCGCGGATCGCGCAGGAGCATCTCGTGCATGTCCGCCGCGGCGTTGGCGGGGGCTATTTCGCGCGCCGCCCCGGCAGCCTTACGGTCAGCCGGATGGCGGCGGTCTACTTGCGGACCCGCGACGCGACCTATGTCGAGCTGACAGAGACCACGCCGATGTTCTATGCCGAACTAGCCCGGCTGGCATCGCGCAACCGCGACCCGGAGATGATCGCCAGACTGCGCCAATTTGCCGAGCGTGACGAAAACACCGTCGATGAAAAGAACATTCAGGGCTACGCGGAATTCATGCGCAGCGAGCGTGAATTCATCGGCTTCCTCGCGGACATGGCGGGCAACAAGGTGCTGGAACTGATGGTGGCGATCACCAGCGACTTTTCGGCGAACGCTCCGCGCAACGACCAGCGCATGCTGCGCAAGCTCGACAACATGGCGATCTACCGCAAGCTGCGCGCCCGCTTTGCCCGCGCCATTGCCAATGGCGACGGCGACATTGCCGAACTGCTCAGCAGGCGTTGCACCGATCTGATGTGCGAATGGATGCGCGAAGGGTTCGAGGACCATGCCTTCCAGGTCGGCGAGATGCGTTAGTGCGATTTCCGTTCTAGCTGACGCGAAGGCAAAGGCGAGGCTAAAATGCTGCGCGGCCATGTCGCAGTACCCGATCCGGATTGATCGCAAACCGCTCTAGGTCCGCCTTTCGCGTTCTACCCCATAGCTGTCGAGATAGTCGCCGAACGCCTCTTCGACCATGTCTTCGGTCAGGCCGAAATCGGCAAGCGAATAGGTATGTTTCACGCCGCTTTGCGCTTGTCCGTGGCGGTTCCTGCCGCTGACGAACTGCTCCATGCTGGCCTTGGCCTCGCTGGTGAAGTCGAGACCGAATTCACCGTATAGTGCTTCCGCCGTGCCGACCGGATCGGCCACCAGCTGCTTGTAGTGGATGTCGACGATCTTCACCTGCGGATGAGCCTTGCGCCATTCCTTCAGCGCCTTGATCGAAGCAGCTTGCCCCTGCAGCATTGGCGGGCCGAGGTATTCGCCGGGTATCGAAAAGTCGGAATTGACTGCCTGGAAGGTGACGTAAAGGCTGGCAATCGAGCTGATCGTGCGCGCCGGATCGCGGTGGTTCACAAACACCATTCCGTCCGGGAACTGCCGAAGCACATCGTCCAGACGGCTAACATATTCCGGCGCCTTCAGGACCCAGCGCTTGCCCGGATACTGCGCCTGTATCAGACGCATCAACTGCTTCTGCCAGGCGATCTGTTCATAATAGGCTTCGTAGATCACGGGCGAGTAACTCGGCACGTTGTAGAAGCCCTGATAAAGGCCGCAGACCGCCCCTTCCTGAAACAGCACATCCTCGTCTTCCGCGTCTGGCGCGAAGGGGTGGATGGCGTTCACCTCGTCGGAATCGAAGCCCTGAAAGGCGAGCATCTTCCACGTCAGGTCGAGCCGCGCCTGTTCGTCGTTCAGGACGCCGAGCGGCGGGATCGGCACCATGCCCTGTCCGGTGCGCGGCACCAGATTGCCCGGATCCTGCGCCAGCAGCGCCTGCAGGAAGCTGGTGCCGGTGCGCGGCATTCCCGTGCCGATGAGCGGCGCGGTGATTTCCGGCAGGTCGGACACCTGACCGACATAATCGACCGTGCGCAGCCGCGAGATGACCATGGCGAGCAGCCGGCAATGCGCGCGGGTACGACCGAGCGCAGTGAGGTTGGCCTCGCTTTCGAGCGCGCTGCACAGGGCGTTCAACCGCTTGTGGAAGCCGGGCTCCGCCAGTGCTTCGCCGCCGAGGTTCGAAAGGCCGGTCGCGGCAAATGCCTCCGCGATCAGGCCATCTGCTGAAAAGGTCCCGGTGAACTCTTCGAACACCGGCGCATAGACGCGTTCAAGGTCCGCTCGCGTATCGTTGTCGTAGCATGTCGCCATCGTCGCTGGCCTTACTGCTTGAAGCGGCGCAGCGACGCGCGCGCGCGCGCCTTGAGCTGCTCCGAGCGCTCGGCGGGCGATACTGTGGGAGTGTCCGCAGGCAGATGCTTTCTAAGGTCGGTCAGCGCGACTTTCTCGACCGTCGGCGTGGCCGTGCCGTCGGTCTTGTACCAGCGCAGCAGAACCGAGCCGGTGCCGACTTCGACCGGGTCCAGCCAGTTGGGAACGCCGGGATCGGAAAGCGAGAGCACGAGGCGCACCTTGCCGTCTGCGTCCTTGCGCACCTGCTCGGCGTTCAGCGAGCTCTGGTGATAGCTGTAGTCATTGGTCTGGCCCCAGACGCTCGCAGTCTGAAAGCCCCAGTAACGCGCCCCGATCGGGGTCATCTCGATTATCAGGGCTTCGTCCGCACCGATCTCGAAATGCATCGGCACATAGGCCGCGACCGGATTGCCGCCCACATCCGTCGCACCTGCCGGCATGACGAAGCGGTTGACTGGCGGATCCTCCTTCGCAGGCGGCATCTGGCCGCTCGAGAACTTCCAGGCAAATTCGACGAATTTCGCGGCCTTGGCATAGCGGCGCGCCAGTTCGGCCTCCTCGAACCACATCGGCGTTGAAGGATCGCGGTCGAGAGTCTCGATGTGCAGGTCGAGCATCCGGGTCTTGTCCCAGTCCATGTAGACTTCGCGCACGGCCAGCATCACGTTGTGGGCTTCCGGATCGAGCTTCAGCCAGGTCTTGCCGCCGGTATCCTTTGGCGGGTTGGGGCCCATGAAAATCTCGAAATTGCCATTGGCGTCGATCGGGATGTCGTCGAAGTCGATATGGCCGAGCATGGCCATCTTCTCGTCGCCCCAGAATCCAGCCATGGCCTGGATCGTCGTCCAGTATGTTCCCTTGGCATTGCCCCAGATGCGATAGGTATGAGCGCCGTCCAGGAAGGCATTGTGGTTGAGGAAATCGGGGTTCTGCGTGCCCCAGCTCAGCTCGAACGGCATGAAGAAGGACTGGGTGTAGAAGGCCGGGTACTGCTGGCGCGGCGCGACATACATGTTGAAGGCGACGGTCTGCAGGTTGCCGAGGAAGTAGTGACCCTGCGCGAGCAGAACGGGATCGGAAGCGAACCTGTGTGCGAGCAGCTCGCTGCGCACCTGCGCCACGGTGCGATCCCAGATTGCCTGCGCTTCCGCCACGGTGCTCGGAGGCTTTTCAGTCATTGCGCGATCCTCTCCTGCGGCTGGCGCGGCGATTGCGGCCTGACCTGCCAGCAGCAGGATCAGCGCAATCGCCGATGCAGGCCGCATGCTTCTCTCCCCCGGCAACAGGCCCTATTTGACCTTTGCTGCCACTTCCTCACCGAACCACTGAATGTTGTCGAGGTATTCGGGCATGCTGGGATGCGGCAGGCCGACAGTCGCCCAGTCGATGCCCATTTCCTGATTGCGCGAATAGGCTTCGATCAGTTCTTCGGCGTAGGCTGCTTCGCCCGGTTTGCCCTGGCGGTATCCCATGGTGCCCATGCAGATCGTCAGCGGCTTTTTGCGCCCGACCTTCTCGCCATGTTCCTTCGCGAAATCGATCATGTCCTGAAGCTGTTCGTAGGTCGAAAGCTCGTCGGTGCGGGTGGTGCGCAGCAGCGCGCCTTCCGCCGGGAACGGACACCAGCCATCGCACAGTTCGACCGCGCGCCGGATTGCCGGCTTGGCGTTGCCGCCAGCCCAGACCGGAATGCCTTCCTTGCGCGCGGGCAGGGGGCGGATGACGGTGTCACGCGCGAAAAAGCGGGGGCTCTCGTATGATACCACTTCGCCCGACCAGGCTTGCTGCATCACCTTGAGCGACTCGGTCATGATCTCGCCGCGATCTTCGAACGGCACGCCGACTGCGGCATATTCCGGCTTCGAATATCCCGTTCCGACGCCGAGAATCATGCGCCCGCCGGAAAGATGATCGAGCGAGACGACCGACTTCGCGGTCACGAAAGGATTGCGATAGGGCAGCACGACGATGTGCGTCTGCAGGTGCAGCTTGGTGGTCGCAGTCGCAGCGACGGACAGCGCCACGAACGGGTCGAGCGTCGGGTGGCCGCCGCCAGCCAGCCAGCGGCTGCTCGGAGCCGGATGGTCGGTGACATAGGTCGCCGAGAAGCCGACCTCTTCCATCTTGCGGGCCATCGTTGAAATCGCTTCGATCGAACTGAACTCGATCTTGTCGTCGGTGAAGTCGATGGGAAGGTCGCAGGAAAATTTCATCGTTTGGCCTTTCATTCCGCTGGTTCAGCCGACATACCTCTCCGCCGGTCAGTTCCGGCATTGCATGGCTTGTGCGCCATGCCAATCCCCGCGAGCATCGGGGGGGCGGTATGATCGCGAGAACGAGAGAGGCTGAGGCGTGAAAATCGGAATTATCTATCCGCAGACGGAACTGGGCGGCGATCCCGAGGCTGTGAGGCGCTTTGCGCTTGCCGCCGAAGAGCGCGGCTACGAACACTTCCTTGCTTACGACCACGTCGTGGGGGCCACCCATGCCAACCGCGATCCCGAGCTTACCGGGCCCTATACCGAGAAGGACACGTTCCACGATCCCTTCGTGATGTTCGCGCACCTGGCCGGGATGACGAAGACGATCCGCTTCGTCAGCGGCGTGCTGATCCTGCCGCAGCGCCAGACCGTCCTGGTCGCGAGGCAGGCTGCCGACGTCGACCTGTTTTCCGGCGAGCGGCTCGCGATCGGCATCGGCATCGGCTGGAACCATGTCGAGTATTCCTCGCTCGGCGTTCCCTTCCGGCAGCGCGGTGCGCGCCTCGACGAACAGGTCGACGTGTTGCGCGCGCTGTGGTCTGGCAAGGAAGTCGATTTCACCGGCGAGTTCCATCGCATCGACCGGGCGACGCTCGTACCGCCTCCAAAGCGCCAGATCCCCATCTGGATGGGCGGTTTCTCCAAGGCCGCACTGCGCCGCGCGGCGAAGAAGGGCGATGGCTTCATTTTCGCGCGGATGCAGGCGGACCCGATGAAGGGGTTCAACTTCCTGCGCGGTTTCCTTGACGAAGAAGGCCGCGACCTGAGCAGTTTCGGAACGCAGTGCAATCTCGCGCTCGGCACGCCGCTCGATGAGATCGTGCCCTATGCGAAGGAGTGGCGCGATGGCGGCGGCTCGCACTTCTCCATCAACACCATGGGCAACGGCTTTACGACCATCGACCAGCACCTCGCTTACCTCAATGACGCGGCGGATCGGCTGGCAGATGCTGGCCTGATGGGTTAGAAGAGTCCGGTTACGAGAGGATAGTTGTCATGTTCGATACGGTAATTCGCGGCGCCACGATCATCGACGGTTCCGGCAAGCCGGGCTTTTCCGCCGACGTTGCCGTTGCGGACGGCAAGATTGCGGAAGTCGGCAAGGTCACCGGGGCGGCCAGGCGCACCATCGATGCCGATGGCGCGCTGCTCACTCCCGGCTTCGTCGACATCCATACGCACTATGATGGCCAGTTCGTCTGGGACGAGGAGCTCGAACCGAGCTTCTCGAACGGCACCACCACCGCGATCGCGGGTAACTGCGGCGTCGGCTTCGCTCCTGCGCGCCCCGACCTGCGCAAGCCGCTGATCGAGCTGATGGAAGGGGTTGAAGACATTCCCGGCATCGTCCTCGACGAGGGGCTGGACTGGAGGTGGACGAGCTTCCCGGACTATCTCGACCGCATCGAGCAGAACCATTTCACCATGGACGTGGCCATGCACCTGCCGCACGCGCCCTTGCGGGTGTTCGTGATGGGCGAGCGGGCGCTCACTCACGAGATGGCGACCGATGACGACATCGAACAGATGAAACAGCATGTGCGCGCGGCCATGGCGGCTGGCGCAATCGGCGTATCCGGTTCGCGCATTCTCGAGCACAAGGCCAGCACCGGCGCGCATGTGCCCGGCACCTTCGCCGAGGAGAAGGAGATGCTTGGGCTCGCACGCGCCATGGGCGAGAGCGGCGGCGGCGTGTTTCAGGTGGTGCCGCTGGGCGCGGGAGGCGATTCTGCCGGCACTCCCTCTGCCTTTGCAGAGCGGATCGAGGAACACCGAAAGATCGAGCGAATCGCAGAGGCATCGGGCCGTCCCGTTACCTATCTGCTCCATTCGTACAATCACGCGCCCGGCGAATATGCGCAGTTGATCGCCGAATCCGAAAAGGCGAACCAGCGCGGGCTCGAAATCGTGCCGCAAGTCGCGGCGCGCGGCCTTGGCCTGCTGTTTTCGCTCGATTCGGTGCACCTGTTCAAGGCGCGTCCCTCCTATAAGGAGATCGAGCATCTGCCGCGCACTCAGCGGGCAGAGGCCATGCGCGAGCCGGGGCGTCGCGCGCGCATCCTTGGCGAAGCCAATGACGGCACCGATCCGCGTCTCGAAGGCCGTCTGGCCCATTTCGGCGCGGAATTGCAGACCTATTACGTCATCGACGAAAACCTCGATTACGAACCTGACGAGTCTGCCCGGCTCGACGTCGTTGCGGCGCGGACCGGACGCAGCATGGAAGAGGTCGTCTATGACACGATCAGCAAGGACGATGGCCGGCATGTCGTGGTCAAGTTCCTGATGAACTACACCGACGGCAGCCTCGATTCCGCTTACGAAATGCTGCGCAGCCCGAGCACCGTCAGCGGTCTCGGCGATGGCGGGGCGCACCTTGGCATGATCTGCGATTCGGCGATGACGACCTTCCACCTCAGCTTCTGGAGCCGCGACCGCAAGCGTGGGCCGAAGCTGCCGATCGAGACGGTCGTCAACAAACTGACCGGAAAGCCTGCAAAGCTGTACGGCCTCGGCGATCGCGGTCTGATCAAGCCGGGCCTGCGCGCCGATCTCAACCTCGTCGACTTCGCCAATGTCGGTAACGACATGCCCGAGATGTTCTTCGATCTGCCCAAGGGCGGCGGCCGCCTCCTGCAGCATGGCCGGGGTTATCTCGGCACGATGGTCGGCGGCGTCATGACTCGCGAACGCGACGAGGCGACCGGGGCGAAGCCCGGACGGCTGGTGCGCGGCGCGCGGTAACGGATCACGGGCTGCGCGTCAGGTGATGCGCGGCTCGATCTTTTCCATGAAGCTGCGGTAGTTTTGTGGCTCGGGCAGGCTGCGTGGATTGTACCACGGCAACAGCGCGCGCAGCATACCGCCAAGTGAATCCCTGCGCATGGCGTGTGCCGCCTGTTTCAGGCGCTTGTCCGACTCGGCAAGCTGGCCCGCGCTCATTGTCGCCCGGTCCTGCTCCAGCAGCATCTTGCGCACCTTGCCGACCATCGAGTTGAGGTGGCGGATCTGGAAAAAGTAGGCGTAGATCCGCAGGAAATAGCCGCCATGGAAGTGCCTGAACGTGTCGTAGCAGACCGTGCGGTGTTCGAATTCCTCCATCAGGTGCCACTTCCAGAGCGAGACGATTTCGGGGTCCGCGCCGTCGAACATGTCCTCCAGCCCATCGAGCATCTTGTACGCGGCGGGTGGACCGATGGTTTCGAATCCCTCACAATAGGCCAGACAGAATTCGAGCGATTTCGTCGTCAGGATCCGCTCGTATTCCGCCTCGATCATCTCTTCGAGTGCGCTCAGGTCATAGCCGTCGCGACGCAGCACATCGTTGAATTTCTCGTGGATCGACAGATGGTTCGATTCTTGGCGGATGAAGGCGCGAATATCGGCGCGCAGTGATCGCGTCGCCTCGTCCTCGCCATCGAGCCGGGCAGCCGCCCGTGCCATGACCTTGTTCAGGAAGCGCTCGAGATAGGGCAGGGGAACAGAGATCGAGTTATAGAACTGCGCAAATTCCGGGTTTGGCGCCCAGTGCGCATGAGAATCCGCGAAATCGAAGTTCGGCTTGCGCGCTCTCATCGTCACACCCAGTGCCCCTCTGTCCCTCGCTGTCCGGAATCCGATTACACCCTTGCGCGCTGATGCGGCAACAGGACGACCTATTTCCCATTGCACTCGATGTCGTGTAGTGATGAAACGATACAAGACAGACCGATTTTCATGCGAATGGCTTGAGAATGCGGTTGAGGCAGAGAGAGGCCGGAACAATGACAGTACAGTTCGATCTCGTGGTGCGCGGCGGCACTATCGTCGATGGCACTGGGGCACCGCGCTATCGCGGCGATGTTGCAGTAAAGGACGGGCTGATCGCTGCTGTCGGTACCTTCGAGGGAACCGGCAAGGAAGAGCTCGACGCGACGGGTCGCATCGTCGCTCCGGGCTTTGTCGACATCCATACCCATTACGACGGTCACGCGACCTGGACCGATCGGATGCTGCCCAGCTCACAGCATGGCGTGACGACCGTGCTCGCTGGCAACTGCGGCGTCGGCTTCGCGCCCTGCAAGGAGCAGGACCGCGACAGGCTCGTGGCGCTGATGGAAGGCGTCGAGGATATTCCCGAGCCGGTGATGACGGCTGGCCTGCCGTGGAACTGGGAGAGCTTTCCCGAATACCTCGATTCCATCGAAGGTCGCGCGTTCGACATCGACATCGCCACACAGGTTCCGCACGCCCCCTTGCGCGTCTTCGTCATGGGAGACCGTGCAGCGGAGCGCGATCCCGCTACCGCCGAGGACATTGCCGAGATGGCGCGGCTCGCCCGGCAGGCGATCGAGGCCGGGGCGCTGGGTTTCTCCACCTCGCGCACGATCAACCACAAGGCGATCGACGGCACCCTGACCTATAGCTATGCCGCCGCATCGGACGAGCTTGCCGGGATTGCAAAAGGCGTCGCCGAAAGCGGGAAGGGCGTGTTGCAGTTCATTTCCGACTTCGACGATCTGGAGACCGAGTTCGGCATCGTCGAGCGCATGGTGGCCGAGAGCGGTCGCCCCTTGTCGCTGTCGCTGCTGCAAAGCGCGCGTCATCCCGAAGGCTGGCGCGACGTGCTCGGCAAGGTCGAGCAGGCCCGCGCTGACGGCGCCCCGATCCGCGCACAGATCGCTGGCCGCCCGGTCGGCCTGATCGTCGGCTTCGAGTTCAGCCGACACCCGTTCCTCTCGTGCCCGTCCTATCAGGACGTCGCTCACCTCGACATGCCGGAGCGTCTCAAGGAACTGCGCGATCCGGCTCGCAAGGCACGCGTGCTTGCCGAACAGGCTGGGCTGGAAGACGAGGCCAGCGTCATGCTCTCCAACCGATTCGGCGGCATGTACGAGATGACCGACGACCCGGACTACGAACCGGCAGCCAGCGATTCCATCGCCGCGCGAGCCGAGCGCGAAGGCAAGAGCGCGGTCGAGATGGCCTATGACGTGCTGGTCGATGGCTCTGGCGTGATCTACGCGCCCGCCGCCAACTACCTCGACAACTCGCTGGTGCCGATCCGCACCATGATGGCCCACGAGTCCACCACCTTCGGCCTTGGTGACGGCGGCGCACATTGCAGCTTCATTTGCGATGCCAGCCTGCCGACCTACTACCTCAGGCGCTGGGTCGCGCCTGATGGCGTGTCGAACGATGCCGAGGGCCGCATGCCGCTCGAGACCATCGTGCGCAAGCTCACCACCGACACCGCCGATCTCGTCGGTCTCGGCGATCGCGGCCAGATCAAGGTCGGCCTGCGGGCCGATCTCAACGTGATCGATCTCGACAACGTCATGCTGATGAAGCCGGAGTCGATCGGCGACCTGCCCAACGGCGCCCGCCGCCTGCACCAACGCGCGCTGGGCTATGACGCTACCATCGTCGCCGGCGAGGTGACCTATTGCAAGGGCGAGCCGACCGGCGCTCTGCCCGGCCGTCTGGTGCGCGGCTCGCGTCCGCGCGCCGCTGCCTGAAACCCGAAGGAGTAAGACCCACATGGCAACCGTCGCTTCGATCCGCAGCCAATCGCTGACCACGCAGGAACTGCTCCAGGGCATCAAGGTCATCGACGTCGACACCCACGTCAGCGAATGGCCGGACCTTTGGACGTCCCGCGCTTCGGCCAGGTGGAAGGACCTGCTGCCCCGCATGGTGGGTGAGGGCGAGGAGCGCCAGTGGGTGATCGGCGAAGGTGAGTTCCTTGCCGCCCGCAATGCCGTCTCCGCGATCCGCAAGGACGGGCACAAGTCCTACGGCATGGAGTTCCAGCAATGGGAGATCCCTGACGTCATGGAGGCGGCCTGGAACACCGCCAAGCGCGTCGAGATGATGGACGAGCAGGGCATCCACGCCCAGATCGCCTATCCCAACGCGCTCGGCTTCGGCGGGCAGCGCGCCATGAAGGTCGAGCCGGAACTGCGGCTCGAAGCCCTGCGCGTCTACAACGATGCCATGGCCGACATGCAGAAGGAGTCGGGCGACCGCATCCTGCCCATGTCGCTGCTGCCGTGGTGGGACGTGGACCTGTCCGTCGCCGAACTCGAACGCTGCGCCAAGCTCGGCCTCAAGGGCATCAACATCAATCCCAACCCCAACGAGCACGGCATGCCCTCACTCGGCGAGGCCTACTGGAACCGGCTGTGGGAGGCCTGCATCCACCTCGACCAGCCGGTCAACTTCCACATCGGCGCGTCGGACAGCTCGACCTCGTTCCTCAGCACCGGCGTCTGGCCGGAGCGCAATGCCAACCAGAAGCTCGCCATGGGCGGGGTGCTGCTGTTCATCAACAACCTCACCGTGCTCGGCAACATCCTGATGTCCGACCTGCTCAGGAACTACCCGAAACTCAAGATCGTCTCGGTCGAGAGCGGGGCAGGCTGGATCCCCTACCTGCTCGAATCGCTCGATTACATGAGCAATCAGGCGGGCCAGTCCTACGAGCCGAGCCTCAAGGAGCGGTTCTCCCGTTCGGTCAGCGCCTGCGTGTTCTTCGAGCGCGAGAACCTGGTCGAGACCATCCGCAAGGTCGGCGCCGACAACGTGATGTTCGAGACCGACTTCCCGCACCCGGCCTGCCTCTATCCCAACGGGCTGGACTACCTGGCCGAGCCGCTTGCCGAGCTGACCCCGGACGAACGCTTCAAGGTGTTCAGCGGCAACGCGGCGCGGATTTACAACATCGAAGTCTGAGCGGTTCACCAGTCGGCCAATCCTGCAACACGCGGAGCTTTCGCGTCGGTCCGACGAGCCGACGTCAGGCCCGCACGCGCTACGAAACCGGAGTCACGCGATGGACGTTCTGGACGAACTCGCTGCCAGGGAGGCAATCCGCCAGCAGTTGTGCAACTACGGGCGCGGCGTCGATCGGCGGGACAGGGACTTGCTCCGATCGGTGTGGCACGATGACGGCACGCTCGACTACTCGCTTCCCGGCGTAACCACTCCGGACCAGCTGATCGAGGCGCTCTGGAGTACGGACGTGACGACGGACGTCTGGCTCCATCCGCTCACGGCCATCGCCATCGAAGTGCAGGGCGATCGCGCCGCAAGCGAAGCCTATGTGTCCGCGCGTTCCTACCGCAGCAGCTCGAAGACGCAGGTTCAGGAAACCCTGATCCACGCCCGCTATCTCGACGGCTGGTCGAAGCGCGACGGCCGTTGGGCGATCGATCACCGCAAGGCGATCACCGACATCAGGATCACCCGCCAGATCGAAGGCGAAGTGTGGCGCTCGCAAGGCCGACCCGACAAGTCCGATCCGTCCTACGCGGTATTCGCGGCACTGCGCGAAGGGCGTGCTTTCGGCTGACTGGTCTGAAGGGGAGCGGACCGTATGGCCCGCGCCCGGCGTTTGAGGGTCTGAACAGGCCCCCGGTTCGCGACCAGCGGACCGCAAGGGCGACTGCCCGCCCGGACCCCGGACTTGATCCGGGGGAGGAAGCCAAGCGGGCCGGATGGCCCGCGCCCGGCGTCTGAGGGTCTAATCAAGCGCTGTAGGTTACACATGAGACACTGTCCTGAAGAGAAAAAATTGCCTCTTCGAGAGGTGATTCCGGGTGCGATCAGGCGCGGCGGGAAACGCGACCAACATGGCATATTCCATCTGTCAAAGAGCGAGTGAGGCGAACATGACAGGTGCGGAATGCGTAGGAAACCCAATTAAATTCCAAATTGATATGCGCGCTGCCGAGAAAGATTTGGCAGTGCTGAGTCAAAGTCAGAAATTTGAATCGCCTACATTCCATTAGTTGGTATTGATCGAATGGTAGGTTCATCGATCGTGATTTGGTGGCTCCTAAAATGGAAAATGCCGGTCCTAAATTGAACGAATATGAGCAGAATCTCAGTGAGACGGCGGACTTGGCAAGCGAATTGCATGCAAGTTTACTCGGCTTCGATGCTGCTCTCACAATTTTAGCTGATGACAGAATCCTCGCGCTGATACCTCCACCTCGACCTGGTCGAAGAATACCCGGGGGCTTGCTCAAACATCTAGGAAGTGAGCAAGGACATGACTATGATTTTGTTCGATACCTCCAGCGCCTGCGCACGGAACCACAGAGGACAATCACTACCCGTCTATGGGGCAATTATATACTTGACGTACTGGAAAGCCAATGCGATCCGATTCGGCGACAGGCCGGCGTTCAGATGAGATTGAGATTACCCCCGAGATGATCGAGGCTGGTATCAGTGCGCTTGCGGTTTGGGATTTGTCAGATGATGGCGCGCTTATTGTGACTTCGATTTTTCACGCGATGCTTGAAGCTCAGCAGTTACTGACTTCGCAACTTTTACCGCCTCATCCATAAGTGCGCGGGCATCACGAATAGCAGTTTCTTTGTCCTGTTCCTTGAGGAAACCAGACAGCATCACGAAGGCCATGAGGAAAAAGACTCTCATGGCCAAAGCCGCCCCTGCGGGGGGATTTTTCATGGTCGCAACACCGTCACCCGCAAAGAACAGGGAAACCGCCGAGCAAAGTTCTGGTGTGTCGAAAGATATGGGCAACCGGCTGTGTGCGCACGCATTCCGCATAGCTTTCATCGTGCGCAAGTGATCAGCCGTTGGTTGATCAATGATCCCAAGAGAATAAGCGAGGACAACGCGATGGTTGAAATTGTTCAAAATTCCACCTGCTCGCGTCAGTTCCTTTTTCTCCCAATCTGTTAATTCAACAAACGTCCCCAGGATTCGCTCCAGTAGCATATCTTCAATGATGCTACCGAGCATCACCACCAGCCCTCGGTCGCTTTCAGAATCAACCGCATAGGCCAGGTCATAGATATTATCGCTAACCGAGCCGCGCTTTTGATATGCTCCTAGCGCCTCGAGAATTGCGCGGCGCTCACTATCTGTCGCGCTCATGTCGTGATATTGGAATCTGCATGAAACATGACGAGAAGCCCTCCGATCAACAAGAACGGCAGATCAACGACATGCTCCGAAAGGCGCTGGCGACTCCCCCGATCAGCAATGAGGATATACTCAGGCGGTCGAAGGAGTCTCACCGAAAGTAGGGCTTGCGCCGCTCACCGATTGGGCGCGGCGCTTCGTAAAGGTCAGGCAACGAGCGAAGCAGGTTGACGATAGGTGAGGCGTTTCCCGCGCGCACCTTTGATAGCCTCTGCGGTGCGCTCCGCATCTGTAAGATCGCGGGTATTGTAACGGAAATCGAACTCGGCGCAGTAGCGGGCCAGATGGGCTTCGCTCATGTGATGGTACGTGCCGATCACGCCACGCTTGAAGATTGAGAAGAAGTTTTCGGCGGTGTTCGAGTGCTTGAATCCGCCAGTGGTGACATACTCGCGGGCGCTGTGGTTCACGACCGAGTGACCGTTAAACTCGCGGCCAACGGACGTATAGACAACGCTCTCGTCGGTCATCAGGTGCGTGGCACGGTCAACATTAGTGACGATCAGCGGGCGCAGCGTCTTGGCGTTGACGTTTGCAACATGGAACGAACGGGCGTGACCGTCACGCTCGACAAGGGCGACGACGGCCTTCTTGGGCTTCACGCGCTTGGTGGCGCGATTGCGCTGCTTTCCGCCCACGAATGTTTCGTCGGCCTCGACAACGGCGTCAGGGCCACCGAGAGGGCCATCAGGTTCGGTTTTCATGGCCTCGCGAATGCGGTGCATGAGGAACCAAGCAGACTTGTAGGTAATACCGAGCGCGCGATGCAGTTCGTGCGCGCTGAAACCCTTCTTGCCGCCGTTCAGGAGGCGGAAGGCCATCAGCCACTTGTTCAGAGGGATTTTGCTGTCCTCAAAGATCGTGCCGACAGTCACCGTGAAGGGCTTGGAGCATTCCTTGCACTTGTGGACGCCGGGACGCGTGGACTTGCCCGCCAGCTTGGTGATGCGGTCCTGATCACAGTTGCCGCAATGAGGGCAGACGGGACCATTGGGCCAGTGCAGCGCTTCAAGGTGCTCACGCGCCTTGTTCGGGTCGCTGTAGATGGGGTTGGTAATGTCCATGTCCGTAGTCCCTGTTTGCAGGGATATTTCTAACCGAGGGCGTTCGGTACGTCAAGTATATAATTGCCGTCTATGGGCATCGAATGCCTTAATACGTTTTGGCGAGGAACTTAAGAAATTTCAATATTTTGACCGTAATCCCTGTTTGGAGCTCATTTATCAGCTTCGTAACGCAGCGGCTCACGGCGAACAATTTAGAATCGATAAGCCAGAGAAGATAATCCAATTTCCTGCATATCTTGTGGCGGGTCATTGCCACTGGGAAATTACAGCTAAACTTGATGGATCACCTCTATACGACTTTGTTTCAATCGGAGATATTGCGAGCATAATAAGCTTTGCAGGGGTGCACCTTCGCAATCAGGCGCTCGCCAGACATGTATCCTAATTCACCGCCCCCGCCTTTTTCAACGCCTCGATCTCGTCCCACTCCACGCCGTATTCCATCAGCACCACTTCGGTATGCTCGCCGTGTTGTGGGGCGCGGGTCTGGCTTAGCGGCTTGTCGTCCACTTGCGCCGGGCTCGCCGCGACGGGATAGCTGCGGGTGTCGCCTTCGATGGTCGTGACCATGCCGTTGGCCTCAACCTGCCGGTCGGCATAGGTTTCGGCGGAGGATTGCACCACGGCCCAAGGCACGGGACAGGCCTGAAACCGTTCCAGCCAGTAATCGAGATCGTGCCGGGCAAACGCCTCGTCTAGCTTGCCCGAGCAATAGCGCGCGTTGGCCAGGCGCAGTTCGCCTGTCGCCAGAAGCGGATCGCCGACGAGATGGTCGGCTTCGAGCACCGCGCAGAATTCCTCCCACTTCTTTTCGGTCTGCACCCCGGCGATATAGATGTGGCGACCGTCGCGCGTGGCGTAGGCGGTCACCAGAGGGTTGGGCTGGTCCTCGCGGCGGTAACGCGGGATCGTGGGGATGCCGTACAGATGGCTCACCTGCAGTGCCGGGCCATTCATCCACACGCCGGTGGACAGCAGCGATACGTCGATGATGGCTCCCTTGCCGGTGCGTTCGCGGCGATAGAGCGCGGCGGCGATGGCGCCTGCAAGGTGCGCGCCAGCGGTGACGTCGCCCATGGCAGGTCCGGGCTGGGCAACGAATTCGCCCATGGTGTTCGCGATGGTGTGGGCGATGCCGCTGCGCGCCCAGAAATCGGTATGGTCGAAGCCGCCGCGCTCACGCTCTGGCCCGCGCTCGCCATGCCCGGTCGCCCGGCCATAGATGAGACGCGGATTGATCGCGGCCATCGTATCGGGATCGACACCGAAGCGTTCGCGCGCGCCGGGCAGCAGGTTGGTGATGAACACGTCCGCCCGGCGGGCCATGCGGTGCAGCAGGTCGCGGCCTTCCGGCGTCGAGACGTCGATGCACACGCAGCGTTTGCCGCGGTTGAGGTTTTCCCACATGAACATGACGCCGGTGTCGATATCGGGCAGGCCGCCCACGACCCGCCCGCTCATCATCGGATCGGCCGTGTTCGGCGGAACGACCTTGACGACATCCGCGCCCCAGTCCGAAAGCACGGCGGCCGAGGCAGGCGCGAAGGCATACATCGACAGTTCGATGACCTTGACGCCATCGAGCAGATCATATGGCAATGTGGTTCTCCCTCAATCCGCGTTCGGCTCAGCCGAGCGAGGCAGTGTCGATGTTGTAGACCTTCGCGGCGTTGCCGCCGAACACCTTGGCGCGTTCCTCGTCGGTGAACTGCGCGGCGGCATCGGCCATGTATTCGAGCGCGTCGGGATAGAGGCAGACCGGATGCGGGAAGTCGGTCTGGAACATGACGTTGTCGATGCCGACCTTGTGCGCGTCGGCGACGAGGTGCTTGCGCTCGAACCACGAGCAGCCGTAGATCTGCCGCGCGAAGATTTCGGTGGGCGAGAGCTGGTAGTCGCTGCGGGCCTCGCGCATCTGGAACTCGACGGCTTCGAGCATGAAGGGGATCCAGCCCACGCCGCTCTCGACCGAGACGAGCTTCAGCTTCGGGTGCCGCTCAAGCCAGCGCGAGATGAAGATGTTGGCAAAGAGCTGGTAATTGGCGAAGAACAGCGAGCTTGAGCCGTAGGCCAGCTTTTCGGTGGGGGTGAAGCTGGGCCAGTGGCCTTCGCCGAACCATTCCGCGCTGGAGAAGCCGCCGCCGATGTGGAAGTTGACCGGCATTCCGGTGTCCTCGCAGAACTCCCACAGCGGGTTCCAGTGCTCGTCGCCGAGATCGGGCAAGCCGTTGTTGTGCGGCTGGGAATGGGTGTTGAGACCGCGCAGGCCCATCGCCCGGCAACGTTCGACCTCGGCCAGCGCGTCCTTCATGTCCCACCACGGCACCATTGCCATCGGGTAGATGCGGTTGCCGGAATCGGCCTGGAACTCAGCCAGCGCGTCGTTGTAGATCTTGGTGATGACGAGGCGCAACTCGGCATCGACGTTCATGCCCTTCTGGTTGCCGAAGCCGAGCAGGTTCGGATAGCAGATCTGGGCGGTGATCCCGGCTTCGTCCATGTAGGCGACGCGGGCCTTGGCATCCCATGCGCCGTCGAAGATCTCCTCGAACTTCCAGGTGGTCATCTCCATGCCATAGGCCTTGGAGCCGTCCTTGCGGATGGTGCAGCTTGCGAAGGCCGGGCCCATGCGGACGTCGCCATCCATGAACCACGCCAGTTCGCCATCGACTTCCTTCACCTGCGGGACGCGGTCCTTCCAGCTGCCCGTGGCGCGGCTGGTCCACAGGTCGTAGGGCTCGGCGTAATGGGTGTCGGCATCGATCACGGCGACGTCGGTAAAGGCTTCGGGCTTGCTTTGCAGGGTCATGGCTCTCTCTCCGTTTCGAAGCGTGCACGCAGCGAATTCCACCGCCAGCGAGTGTTCGCATTTACGAACAGTGCTTCGCAATCCGGGAAAGTGTGCTTGGGTGCGAGGGCCGAGTCAAGCGCGGATGCGAGGATCGGAGCCGGTTGTCAGGTGGGCCAGTAGCGCGCCTTCAGTTCCTTCTTGTAGAGCTTGCCCGTCTCGGCCCGCGGCATCTCCTTTTCGAAGTCGACGCTGCGTGGACATTTGACGTCGGCCAGCCGCTCGCGGCACCATGCCATCAGCTCTGCCTCGAATTCCTCTCCGGCCCGGCTCCAGTCGAACGGCTGGACCACGGCCTTCACTTCTTCGCCGAAATCCTCGTTGGGGACGCCGAACACAGCGACGTCGGCGACGCCGGGATGGGTAATGAGCAGGTCTTCGACTTCCTGCGGATAGACGTTCACACCGCCGGTGATGATCATGAAATGCTTGCGGTCTGACAGGTAGAGAAATCCCTCCTCGTCGAGCCGGCCTACGTCGCCCAGAGTCGTCCAGTCGGGGTGTTTGGGATTGCGCGAGGAGCGGGTCTTGGCCTCGTCGTTGTGATACTCGAACTGCCTGCCGCCCTCGACATAGATCGTGCCGGTCTCGCCCAGAGGGAGTTCCTCGCCCTCGTCGTCGCAGATGTGCAGCACCCCATAGGCCGGGCGACCGACGGAGCCGGGATGGGCAAGCCATTCCTCGCTGTTGATCTTGACGAACATGTTGCCTTCGGAGCCCGCGTAGAACTCCTCGATGATCGGGCCGAGCCATTCGATCATCTGGCGCTTGACCGGCACCGGGCAGGGCGCGGCGGCGTGGATCACCTTTTGCAGGGACGACAGGTCATAGCGGTTGCGCTCTTCCTCCGGCAGGCGGAGCAGACGGATGAACATGGTCGGCACGCACTGCGTGGTCGTCACCTTGTAGCGCTGGATAGCGTCGAGCCAGCGTTCCGGCGTAAACCGCTTCATGCAGACCACCGTGCCACCGACAGACTGGACCGCGACGGAAAAGCCGAGCGGCGCGGAATGGTACAGCGGCGCGGGCGAGAGGTAGGTCACGTTCTCGTCGAAGGCGTAATAGACCTGGAACATGGTCGCGCCGGGATTTTCCTGCACCGGCGGGCCGCCGGGCGAGGGGATGCGCACGC
>JAGREN010000127.1 GCA_020446505.1 Novosphingobium sp.
GCCGCGCAGAAGAAGCTGTTCTTCAACCTGCGCCGCATGAAGAAGAACCTCGACGCCTACGAGGACACCGACCTGCACCCCGACGACGTGACCAAGATCGCGACGACGCTGGGCGTGTCGGAGACCGAGGTCGTCAACATGAACCGGCGCATGATGATGGGCGGCGATGCCTCGCTCAACGTCTCGCTGCGCGAGGAAGGCGAAGGCCAGTGGCAGGACATCCTCGAGGATGACACGCCGCTGCAGGACGAAATCGTCGCCGAGGCCGAGGAAAAGACCATGCGTCACGACCTGCTGGTCGAGGCGATGGACTCGCTCAACGACCGCGAACGCGACATCCTGACCGAACGCCGCCTGACCGAGGATCCCAAGACGCTCGAGGAACTGAGCCAGGTCTACCACGTCAGCCGCGAGCGCGTGCGCCAGATCGAGGTGCGCGCCTTCGAGAAGCTGCAGAAGGCCATGACTCGGATCGCCGGGGAGCGCAGGCTGCTCCCCGCCTGATCTCTTACGACCTATTATGAAGACGCCCCGCTGCCGGACCCGGCACGCGGGGCGTTTTTCTGTCCGGCACGCCCGGATGCGGCAATCACAGACGGTCGTTGAATTCCTCGATGAGCCCGGTGTTCACCGAACGCTCGATCATGCCGTAGGCCTTCTGGCCGTCCCATTCGTAGAGGGCACCGCCCTGATGCAGGGTGAGGCCCCAGACGCCGGTCGAGGCCACGGCATAGGTGCTGAGCAGGCTCTTCGCGCTTATCTTGTGGATCGTGCCGTCGTCCATGTGCAGCTCGAACGAGACGACCTCACCCGAAGCGACAGGATCGTTCAGCCATGCAGGATTGACGACCTTGCCATGAGTGACCTTGCCCTCGTGCCATACGAAGGCCTTGTTCCATGGCTCGAATCCCTCGTCATGGACCGGTCGAACCTCGAAATTGAACGCGCGCCCATCGGGAAAGACCGCGCTCTGCCAGACGTGTCCGCGCAGCATCAGGGCATCCGTGCGAATCGAGCGGCGCTTTACCCGCAGGCCAGAACCAGCAAAGTCGTGAGTCGCGCCGTCGATCGTCAGCTCGCCCGCGCCGCGCAGGTTCTGGCAAAACCGCCAGCCCAGCCCGATCGAAACGGCGTCGCGCTGCTGCCCCTTCCCCAGCCTGGTGAACATGCCGGGCGAGATGTTCTGCGCATCGGCAGGCGCCGCCATCTCCAGTTCGAGTTCGTACTGCACAGGCACGACCTTGCTGTAATCGACGGTCTGCGCGATCTGGTCCTGCACCGTCGTGTCGGCCATCTCTCCGTCGAACTGCAAATGCCATCTGCGAAACGGCTCGATGCAGCGGAATGTCACGGGACCGCCGCCGAGCACGGTGCGGCCGCCGTTCTCGTCGAGGACCGGCTTCATCTTGCCCAGGCCGCCATGGCGCAGCGCCCGTCCGTCCGCGAAGGCAAGGCTGCCGCCGACCCGGCGATCCTCCCAGCTCCACGGCTCGGCCTCGATGCCGACACGCGGTATCCCGAAGGCGCCGCTATCCGCGTAATACCACAGCGACGTGCTTTCCCGGACCCAGTCAAACGGCGGCTCGGGCGCTTGCGCCATCAGGAGATCCGCTTCTTCGGGATAGCCGCCCTGCCAGATATCGAGGGGCACATTTGACGTATCAGCCATTTCAGTCTTCTCTCTCGGTTCTGTTGTCGATCTGACTTCGCCAGATTTCTGCCTTGATTCTCGCGCCAGAAATTGCACAAGAGATTTCATAATAGCAAATTTTTATTCACTAATGGGAACAAGTGATGCTTGATGCGGCTGAAGCCATTGCCCTTGCGCGCAAAGAAACAGGGCTGGAATCGTTCGGTGACGATGACTTGCTGCGACGGCTGACGAATACCATGGAAGGCATTCACCGGGCACCGCTCAATCCGGAAGCGCGCGAAGGCCTTGAAAAGCAGATAGTCGGCGAGCTCGCCATGCGCCTGCGCATCGAGGATTACATTGCGCGCAACCCGGAAGTGCTGGACGCCAAGGTTGAAGGCCCGCTGCTCGTAACCGGCTTCCCGCGCACCGGGACCACTGCCACGGTCTCCATGCTTGCTCTCGACAAGCAGTTCCGGTTCCTGCGGGCATGGGAAGGCAAGAGCCCGCTCCCTCCGCCGCAGATCGATACCGAACAGGACGATCCCCGCGCCGTCGCCGCGCGGCAGGCGGCGAGCATGATGGACCAGTCGATCCACCTTTCCGATCCCGATGGGCCAGAGGAAGATCTGGCGATGATGTCGGGCTTCGACGTTCGCAACTATCTGGGCATGTACCCGATGCCCGACGATTTCATCGAAGCATGGATCGCCGAGGATTTCCGACCATTCTATGCGTTCCACAGCAAGCTGTTGCGCATTCTTCATTCGCGCCGCCCGCCTCGCCGCTGGCTGATCAAAGCGCCGCCCCACATCTTCCGGATCGAGGAATTCTTCGCCGAATACCCGGACGCCAGGGTCATCATGACCCATCGCAATCCGGCCCAGGTCATCGCGTCGGACGCCAGCTTCCGGTACTACCTGAACAGCACGGTTGGCGACGTATCGAAGCTGCCCGCCAAGGAAACCTATGGCCCCCGGTTGCTCGATTTCTGGATGCGCGGTCTTGAGCGGGCGCTGGAAGCCCGCAAACGCATTGGCGAAGACCGTTTCGTCGATGTCCGCAACGCCGATGTCATTTCACAACCCATCGCCACGTTCGAACGGACTTACGCCGCTCTCGGCATGGACTTCACGGACGAGACGCGCACGGCGATCGAGGCTTATCTGGACCACAACAGGCAGGGCGCGCACGGCAGCCACGACTATACCGCAGAGGAATATGGCCTGACCGACGCCATGGTTCGCGAACGCTTCGCTGAATACTGCGAGCGTTTCGGAGTCTGACGCCACTTTCGTGTCGCGTTTTGTTGCAGATCATTGAGACGAGCCGGACCTTTCCCCACTTCGGCGGGGAAAGGATTTCCTATGTGCAATAATCACGCTTCAGATGGCCGTGGACACCGCCGCAGGCGTCGGGCCGGTTGGGCAGCGGCAGTCCCGGTCGTTGCCGCCGCCGCAATGGCCATGCCTGCTCACGCCAACACGTTCGACCGCAAGGCGCTGGCGGACGCGCTCGACGACGAATACCGCGCCGAGGCGACCTATCAGGCAGTCATCGACAAGTTCGGACCCGTCCGCCCCTTCATCAACATCATCGAGGCCGAAAAGCGCCATTCTTCGATGGTGCGCGGCCAGTATGCGCGGCTCGGCATGAAGGCCCCGGCAAACCCCTATCTCGGCAAGATCGAGGCACCCGCCAGCCTGCTGAAGGCCTGCGAACTGGGCGTCGAGGCAGAGGTCGAAAACATCGCGCTCTACGACAAGCTCCTGCCCAGGGTCAGCGACCCGGCCGTCCGGCAAGTCCTGTCGCAGCTCCAGGCGGCATCGCGGGACAATCACCTGCCTGCTTTCCAGCGCTGCGTCGCACGCGGCGGCACGCCGGGACGCGGTCCGGGCGGCGGCGGACGCGGCTGGAATTGAAGCCTGCGCGGCGCTTGAGCGTTGCCGTTCCGTTCGCGACAGCCTGAACGGAACGACGCGCTAGGCCGGAAATCGCTCTCGCGTGCGGTTGGCGATAGCTACCAGCGAGAGCATGACCGGCACTTCGACCAGCACGCCGACCACCGTTGCACGCGCCGCTCCGCTCGTCAGCCCGAACAGGCCGATGGCGACGGCCACCGCAAGCTCGAAGAAATTCGAGGTGCCGATCATCGCACAGGGCGCGGCGACGGCATGAGGCACGCGCCAGGCCCAGGCCGCGCCATAGGCCAGCGCGAATATGCCGTAGGATTGCAGCACGATCGGAATGGCGATCAGCACGATCAGCATGGGCTGCGAAACGATCGTGCCTGCCTGAAACGCGAACAGCAGCACGACTGTCGCCAGCAGGCCGATGATCGACCACGGCTTGAGCCGGGCGGTAAAGGAATCGACAGCCGCGGCATCGTGGGCTCTGGCAATGATCGAGCGACGCGTGATCCAGCCCGCGCCAAGCGGGATGACGACATAGAGCAGCACCGAAAGCAGCAGCGTTTCCCACGGCACCACGATATCGGTCACGCCCAGCAGCAGGGCGACGATGGGCGCGAACAGGACGACCATCACGAGGTCGTTCACGGATACCTGCACCAGCGTATAGGCCGGATCGCCGCGGGTGAGTTGCGACCAGACGAACACCATCGCCGTACATGGCGCCGCGCCCAGCAGGACCAGCCCGGCGATATACTGGTCGGCGTCCTCGGCACTGATGAGGCCTGCATAGATGTGGTCGAAGAACAGCACGGCCAGCGCGGCCATGGTGAAGGGCTTGATGAGCCAGTTGACCGCCAGCGTGACGATAAGCCCCTTGGGCTTCTTCCCGACATCGCGGATCGCGCCGAAATCGACCGCGACCATCATCGGATAGATCATCGCCCAGATCAGCACCGCGACGACGAGGTTGACCGAGGCGACCTGCCATCCGGCCAGCACGCCGACCGCATCAGGCGCGACCAGCCCCAGGCCGATCCCGGCGAGGATAGCGAGCGCGACCCAGACCGAAAGGAACCGTTCGAATATGCCCATGAGTTCCGGCTTTCCGCTCAGGCCGCACTGTCGCAGCAGGCGCCGCCGCTTTGAGCTGCACTCTCGTCCAGCCGACTCAGGTCGGGTTCCGCGCCGAAAGTCTCGCTTTCGCCATGGGTGAGGAAAGCCTCCCACCGTAGGCCATCGGGATCGGCGGTCCAGCTCTTGCGCGATCTGGCATAGCAGCAGGTCGTCTCACCCTCGTTCTCCACCGGACCGCTGGCAGCCGCGATCCGCTCTTCGATCAGGGCGAGGTCGTCATCGTCGCCGGCCTGAATGCCAAGATGGCTCACGCCCGGCTCACCGCAGGCACGGTCGGAAATGGCGAAGTTGACGGCAGGTTCGTCGATCAGCCAGCGCGCATAGTCGGCCTTGCGCACGCCGGGTTCGGAGCCGAACAGGCCGCTGTAGAACGCGATGCTCTGGTCGAGGTCCGAGACGGAGAGGTGAACGTGCAGGCGCTTCATCAGCAGGTCCTTTCGGCAAGGCGCGGGCCGGCTTCGCAGCTTTCGCCCTCGCAGCAGTTTTCGAGCATGAAATCGACAAGCCGGTTCATCGCGGCAAAGTCGGCGCGGTAGATCAGGTGGCGCGACTGCCGCTCCTGCGTGACCATGCCCGCGCGCGTGAGTTGCGCGAGGTGGAACGACAGCGAGCTTGGCGCAATGTCGAGCGCCTGCGCGATCTCCCCGGCAGGCAGGCCATCACGACCGGCGCGCACCAGCAAGCGAAAGATCGCCAGACGCGTTTCCTGCGCCAGCGACGACAGAGCCTCGACTGCAGCGATTGATTCCATATTTCCAGAATAATCGAATTAATGACTTGTCGTCAACCTTCGAACTTCAGGCCGTCGCCTGCAGATTGCCATGACGCGGCAAACCCCGCTAACCAGCGCGCATGGCCTTCGATTACAGACCGAGGCGGACGAAAACGGGGTTCTGGACGCGCATGTTGCGGCTGCTGACGAAGATTGTTGTCTGGATCCTGGCGATCAGCGTCGGGATGACGCTCGTCTATCGCTTCGTTCCCGTGCCGATCACGCTGACGATGATCGCCGACGAGAACGGCTTTACCAGGGACTGGACCCCGCTCAGCCGCATCGACCGCAACATGGTCTCTGCCGCCATTGCCGCCGAGGACGGCAAGTTCTGCACGCACAACGGCTTCGACACCGAGGCCATCGAGAACGCGATGGAGCGCAACGCCAAGGGGCAGCGCCTGCGCGGCGGGTCCACGATCAGCCAGCAGTCTGCCAAGAACGTGTTCCTGTGGCAGGGCAGCGGCTGGGACCGCTGGGCGCGCAAGGGGCTGGAAGTGTGGTTCACCTTCCTGATCGAGACGCTGTGGGACAAGCGGCGGATCATGGAGGTCTATCTCAACGTCGCGGAAACCGGCATCGGCACCTATGGCGCGGAAGCAGGGGCGCAGCGCTATTTCAACAAGTCAGCCGCAAGCCTGACCCGCGCGGAGGCAGCGCGCATGGCCGCCGCCCTGCCCAGCCCGCGCACCCGCAGCGTCAACAATCCGCACGGCTTCACCCGGCGTTACGGCAACACCATCGCCGCGCGCATCGGCGTGGTCCGCCGCGACGGCCTCGACGCCTGCATCTACGAATAGGCAGACCGCGCTCCGGCCACAGACAAGAAGGGGAGAAGGCTCACGCCCCCTCCCCTCGACTTTGTGCGATCCCGCCAGCAACGATGTGCTGGACGAAGATGTGCAGCGATCAGAAGCCGAAGCTGACTGATCCGATGAATGTGCGCGGCGAACCGATCTGCGCGAACGGGACGCTGGTGTTCGAGGTGCCGGAACCGTCGAAGCCGCCGACATAGAGTTTGTCGAAGACGTTCAGCACGTTGAGCTGGAAGTAGGTCAGATCGCCCAGCCCGATGAAGTCGAGCTTGAGCCGCGCATCGATGTCGACCAGCGTGTAGGCAGGCGTCTTGCTCGGGTAGATCTCGTTGCCGCCTGAAACTATCGGCAGGTTCACGTCGTTGACGTAACGCGGGCCAGTTCGCTTCGCCTGGACGCCGATATCGACCGGGCCGAAGGTGCCGGTAGCACGCGCGCCGAAGCTGAACACCGGAGCACCGGCTTCGCGCTTGCCTGCCGTAGCGGCAAAGATCGGATTACCGCTGGTATCGGTGCCGGTCTGCACGTCGTTCTGGATCTTCGACTTCAGGTAGGAGCCGAAAGCATAGACCGAAAGCTGCGGGATCGGACGCACCGCGATCGAGCCGTCGATGCCGTATTTGTCCACCTTGCCGAGGTTGCGGTAGATCGTGATGTTGAGATCGCGATCGTAGGACGAAGCCAGGCGGTTGGTGTAAATCGTGTACCAGCCAGTGAGCTGCGCTTGGATGATGCCCGAAGTGTAGCGGACACCAAGGTCGAAGTTATCCGTGGTCTCGGGCGCCGGGCTCGCTGCGGCAGTGCCGACCGGGAAGTAGAACGCCTGGTAGAGGTTATCCGTACCCGGAACCTGAATGCCCTTCGAATAGTTGGCAAAGACGCTGGCAGCAGGCGACAGGCTGAAAACGACGCCCGCGTTGGGAAGCACCTTCTTGTAGTTGAACGTGCGGTTTTGCGGAGTCGCGAAGTTCGGGTTTGCGATCGCGTAGGCGTCTTCCTGGCTGGCATCGCCAGCGAAGCAATCGACGAAGCCCGAACCGCTTGTCGTGAAGCAGTTGTTGGTGAGATTGCGGCGGAAGAACGGCAAGCGCAGGCCAAGGTTGACGTGCAGCGCATCGCCCATGAAGTCGCCGCTGTACTCGCCCGAAACCTGATGCAGGATCGCGTAGGAAAGGCGGTCGCGCTTTTCGAGCGGCAGGCCATTGGCCGAAAGGATCGGATCGTCGATCGGGAAGAAGAGCTCACCGAAACCGTCGGTCCGCAGGTAGCCGACCTCGCCGGTCTGCCTGTGGCGGGCGCGGTCGTAGGAATAGGCGATACGCACGCGGTTCGCTTCGTTAATGTCATAGCGAAGCGAGGAGATGACGCCGATGCGGTGCGTCACGGTCTGGCTGGGCGCGAGGACGCGGACCTGATCGAGAGTGTCGCCATCGCCATTGAGGTCGACGCCACCGAGATAGGGCGAACCGCTGATATAACCGTAGTAACCGCTCGAGTGGGTTCCCTCGCGGCCCACTGCCGTGCCACCGCCGTTCGCCTTCACATACTGGAAGCTCGGGTCGATCGACAGCGTCAGCTTGTCCGAGAGATGGAACAGCGAGTTGACGCGCACGTTGCCGGTGTTCGACGGATTGTAACGGAACTCGAAATCCGATCCGCAGGAACTGGCCGAATCGGCCGTGCCGCCAACACCTGTCGGCACGAGACAACGAGTGACCTCGTAGAAACGCTCATCCTTTGTCATGGGGAAGCGATTTGACGAAGAACCGCCGACCACGCGGGTCGCATCGAGGCGCAGCGGAACCGAGCCGAAGAAATTGTTGCGGTTGGCATTGTAATGCCCGGCAATCGAGATGAAGTCGCCATCGCCGCCGATCGGCTGATAGATCTTGGCGTTGTACTGCTGCTTGTCGATCCGGCCGATGCCGCCATAGATCGCGCGGTTGTCAGCCTTGCTCGCCGAGAAGAATGCCCGCGTGCCCGCCGAGCCGATCTCGCCGGTGTCGATCACGCCGAAAATGCGTCCGTAGGAAAAATCGCCGATCGAGCCGACCAGGCGAGCGCCGAATTCCTCTTTCGGATTGCGCGTGCGGTAGTTGACAGTCGAACCGCTGGCGGCAGCAGTCGGCGAGTCAACGTCGGTCGAACCCAGGTTGACGTTGACCTGCTCGATCAGTTCGGAGTCGAGCTGCTGGTTGGTGTAGAGCGCGTAGTTACCCGAATCGTTCAGCGGAACGCCGTCGAAGGTCTGCGAGATGCGGGTGTCGTCGAAACCGCGGATCGTCATCGTGCCGCCAGCCGAGCCATAGGGATCGTTGTTCTGGAAGCTGACGCCGGGGATGAGGTTGATGATATCGTTGACCGTCTGGCCGGGAGCCTGCTGGCCGATCACTTCCTGTGTGAGAACCTGCTTGGCCTTGGTCGTGTTCGGAACCTGCACGCCTGCAATATCGCGCAGCAGTTCAGCGGTAACGACAATATCGCCTTCCTCGAAATCGACCGAGCCGGTCGACTGGGCAAAGGCGGGCACGGTGAGCGCGCACGAAAGACCAAGCGAGGCTACGCCCGCTGCGAGCAGATACTTGAGTTGCATTATAAACCCCCTGTTTGCGACCTAATTCATGATTCGAGGCGCGGTGTTGCTGCAGGTGCTAAAAGCAGGAGTCAATGACGCTATTCTGACAAGCTGTGCATGGCAGAGCAGACCTCAACAATTTCTCTGACAGATAGCTGAGGCGACAGGGGAATATGATATTAAACTATTGAATAATAATATATTTTATAGATTATAGCCGGCGGGGGTGAGGCACATCTGCAACGGTAAAAGTCGATTCAGGTTTCTTGCTGCACCCGCGTCATAATATTGTCACAATATCACATCTCTTGATGGCCCTGTTTGCTCGTGCGAGATGCCGCCCATGAGCGCTGGTCACCATCACGGACATCATCACCATCACGAGCAGGAAGCTGCTTCCGTCAAGGGCCGTGCCTTCGCGCTGGCCGTTGCCCTCAACCTCGGGTTCACCGCTGCCGAAATCGCGGCAGGCCTCGTCAGCGGATCGATGGCGCTCATTGCCGATGCCGGTCACAACCTGTCCGACGTACTGGCGCTCTTGCTCGCCTGGGGGGCGAACACCCTGTCGTCGCGCCCGCCGAGCGAGCGGTACACCTATGGCCTGAAAAGCTCCTCGATCCTCGCCGCCATCGCCAATGCCGCGCTGCTGTGGCTGGCGCTTGGCGCGATTCTGGTGGAGACGATCCGGCGCCTGTTCGATCCTGCCCCCGTCGAGGGCACGGCCATGATGCTGGTCGCTGCCGTCGGTATCGTCATCAATGCCTTTTCGGCCTGGCTGTTCGCGCGCGGCCGCAAGTCTGACCTGAACGTGCGCGCCGCCTTCCTGCATCTCATGGCCGATGCGGCCGTGTCGGCGGGCGTCGTGGTGGCCGGCCTGGCAGTGGTGCTGTCCGGCGTCGCCTTGATCGACCCGATCACCTCGCTGGTCATCAGCGCGGTTATCGGCTGGTCGAGCTGGGGACTGCTCAAGGATTCGCTGCGCATGGGCCTGCTCGCCGCGCCGGAAGACATCGACATGGGCGCGGTGCGCGCGTTCCTGTCAACGCAGCCGGGAGTGGTTACGGTCCATGACCTGCACGTCTGGCCGATGAGCACGACCGAAACGGCGCTGACCGCGCACCTCGTCATGCCGGATGGACATGACGATGCGTTCCTGCACGGCCTCGCTCACGAACTTGAACACCGCTTCGGGATCGGCCATCCCACGCTGCAGATCGAGCGAGCCAGCGGTGCGGAGTGCGCGCTGGAAAGTGAACTGGTAGTCTAGCGGGAAGGAATTGGCAGATGGATGTGGTTCGGCAGGGCGGCTGTGGCTGTGGCGAAGTGCGCTACGAAGTCACCGGAGAGCCGATCTTCGTCAACAACTGCCATTGCAGCCAGTGCCAGCACCAGACCGGCTCGACCTCCGTCGTCAATGCCTTCTTCGAATCGGAGCGAGTGACGCTCACATCCGGTAAACTCACGGAACACATCGTCATCGCGGGCAGCGGCGGACCGCACATCATGGTGCGGTGCGAGATCTGCGGCTCGGCGCTCTACAGCCATTACCCGCGCATGGGACGGCTCGGCCTCGGCCTGCGCGTCGGCACGCTCGACGAGCCGGGCAGCGTCAGGCCCGATGCGGTGATCTTCGTTTCGGAAAAGATGCCGTGGGTCGCCCTGCCCGAAGGCATTCCCGCCTTCGAGCAGTTCTACGATTTCAGGGAAGTGCTGCCGCCCGAACGAGTCGAGCGGTTCAAGGCGCTGCTTGCCCGGTCCAAACGCTAGACGAGCGGCAAGCGGCGATCAGGCCGCTTCTTCTTCCTTGTCCTTGCCCTTCATGACGCGGACCGGTTCCTTGCGGCCGGCCACCACGTCGCCGTCGACGACAACTTCGGCAATGTCCTGCTCGGTCGGAAGGTCGTACATGGTGTCGAGCAGGATGGCCTCGACGATGGAGCGAAGGCCGCGTGCGCCGGTCTTGCGCTCGATCGCCTTCTGGGCAATCGCTTCCAGCGCATCGTCGGTGAACTTCAGCTCGACGTCTTCCAGCTCGAACAGCTTGGCATACTGCTTGACCAGAGCGTTCTTCGGCTCCTGCAGGATCTTGACCAGCGCCTCGATATCGAGGTCTTCCAGCGTCGCGATCACGGGCAGACGACCGACGAATTCGGGGATCAGGCCGAACTTGAGCAAGTCTTCCGGTTCCGCCTTCTGAAGCAGTTCGCCCACGCGGCGCTTGTCCGGATCGGCGACATGAGCACCGAAACCGATCGAGCGCTTCTGCAGACGATCGGCGATAATCTTTTCGAGGCCCGCGAAAGCGCCGCCGCAGATGAACAGGATGTTGGTCGTATCCACCTGCAGGAATTCCTGCTGGGGATGCTTGCGGCCACCCTGCGGCGGGACGGAAGCCGTGGTGCCTTCCATCAGCTTGAGCAGCGCCTGCTGCACGCCCTCGCCTGAAACGTCGCGGGTGATCGAGGGGTTTTCCGCCTTGCGGCTGATCTTGTCGATCTCGTCGATGTAGACGATGCCGTGCTGCGCCTTGTCGACGTTGTAGTCGCTGGCCTGGAGCAGCTTGAGGATGATGTT
>JAGREN010000128.1 GCA_020446505.1 Novosphingobium sp.
TGACGAGGATCGAGGAGATGTCAGTGCGTTTGGGCATTAGGTGAGCATCCCCACAAACTTTTCAAAGAGATAGAAACTGTCCTGCGGACCCGGCGAGGCCTCGGGGTGATACTGCACACCAAAGGCCTTCTTGCCCTTGATCGAGATGCCGCAATTGCTGCCATCGAACAGAGAGCGGTGGGTTTCCTCCACCTCCGCCGGAAGCGTCGCATTGTCCACCGCGAAGCCGTGGTTCATCGAGGTGATCTCGACCAGTCCCTCGCTTTCGCCCCAGTTCCCGCCGACGCGCTGGACCGGGTGGTTCGCGCCGCGATGGCCCTGATGCATCTTCGAGGTCTTCGCGCCAGCCGCCAGAGCCAGCATCTGGTGGCCGAGGCAGATGCCGAACAGCGGGATGTCGCGGTCCAAAAGGCCCCTGATGACCGGCACGGCATATTTGCCAGTCGCCGCCGGATCGCCCGGACCGTTGGAGAGGAACACGCCGTCCGGCTCCAGCGCAAGGATCGTCTCCAGCGAAGCTTCGGCAGGCACGACTGTCACCCGTGCCCCGGCCTTCACGAGGTTGCGGAAGATGTTGTCCTTCGCACCGAAATCCATCGCCACGACATGCGGGCGCGTATCGCGCGGGCTGCGGCCGTAGCCCTTGCCCAAAGTCCAGGTGGAGCCTTCCCAGCCTTCCTGATCGTGACGGCTGACGACGCGGGCAAGGTCCATGCCCACGAGGCCCGGCCAGTCCTGCGCTTTCTTGAGAAGCGAGGGAATGTCGAACTTTCCATCGGGATGATGCGCGATCACCGCATTGGGCGCGCCTGACACACGAATGCGGCGAGTCAGCGCGCGGGTGTCGACGCCAGCCAATCCGATCTTGCCATGATCGGCCAGCCAGTTGCCGAACTCGCCGCGCGAGCGGAAGCTGGAGGCGAGCGTGACATCCTCGCGCACGACGCAGCCGACCGCGCCGTCCACTTTCGATTCGATGTCTTCCTCGTTCACGCCGACATTGCCGATGTGCGGAAAGGTAAAGGTGACGATCTGGGCCGCGTAGCTCGGATCGGTCATCACTTCCTGATAGCCGGTCATCGAGGTGTTGAAGCAAACCTCTCCCACGGCCTCGCCAGTGGCACCGAATCCCCTGCCCCAGATTACCGAACCATCGGCAAGCACGAGGACTCCCGTCGCGCCTGATGGTTGTGGCGCGTGCGAAGATGCGGCGTCGGCCATGATAGGCGCTCCGTTCTGAGGTGTTTCGGCGATAGGTGCTAAGTCCCACCGGCTAGTGTCCATTGTGCACTGCGTCAACCCGAGAGACGTGCAAATCCACGCTGTCGCTGCTAGCGCACCTCAATTATTACCGTCTGACAGTCTGAAAGTTCCTGAAATGCTCCGCGAATCCATCAAATCCGCCCAGATCGCCGCCATGAAAGGTGGAGACAAGCCGCGCACGGCTGCCCTGCGCCTGATCCTCGCCAAGGTGAAGGACCGCGACATCGAACTGCGCACGGCGACGAGCCAGCCTGACGACGAGGTGCTGGTTACCGAAGTACTCCAGAAAATGGCCAAGCAGCGCAAGGAATCGATCGAACTGTTCGAACAGGGCGGCCGGGCGGACCGCGCGGCGGAAGAGCGCGCCGAACTCGCCGTCATAGAGGAGTTCCTCCCCAGCCAGATGAGCGAGGACGAGACGAAAGCCGCGATAGAGACGGTGAAGTCCGACATCGGCGCCGAATCGATCAAGGACATGGGCAAGGTCATGGCCGAACTCAAAGCCCGCCACGGCGCTGTGCTCGACATGGGGCTGGCGAGCGCATTGGTGAAGGCCTCGTTCGGCTGAGCAGGTAGCTCAGCTCACTCAGGTTTTGCCGAACTCCACAGGGGCTCGGCTTTCCACGGATCGAAATCGGCGTATATTGGCAGGCCGAAAGGTTCGGCAAAGGCGCGGCAAGCCTCGATATCAGCAGGCTCGACAGATTTCCGCCACTTGTCGATCTGGGCAATTGAATCGCGCCGCAGCGAATAGGTCGGCCCGTCCACGCCCGAACCCGGCGCCGCAAATTCCTGCGCTTCTGCCGTCCATGTCATCCCAAGCCGGTCCGACAACTCGCGCAGTCGCGCCGGGCCATCGGCGCAGAGCCATTCGAATGGAACGAAGTGGTGCCGCGCGCCGTTTTGCGTCTGCTTCAGAGCAACATAGGCATGGGCACCCCAGAACGCCCCTGCCTTTTCCCAGAACGTCTTTGCCGAGCGCATGACATCGGCAAAAGGCGAAAGATATTCCTCCATCAGACGCTCGTCTGACAAAAGCCAATTAACCTCCGGCTCCCAGCCCAGTTGCTTGAAGCTGAGGAACTGCCCTCCCGGATGACGAACGAGACTGACTATCCGGGCTTGGGGATAGCGTGCTGCAAGCCAGTCGAGCTTCAGGCTGGCCCGTTCGAGTTTGACCACAACGTCCGGCTCGCGAATGTAGAGAAACGGAAATACCTCGCCGATGACCTTGAAGCGTCGGGGCACAAGACGCATGATTGGCCCCGGGTTCTGGACCATGGTGAATTTGGTCGCCACCTTGCCGACAAGCGCCCTGTCCATGTGATCGCTATACTGCGGCACATCGTCACCAGCCTTGAGATAGCGATACCACCATTCGCGACCTGCTGCGCCCTTCACATGGTCGGAATTGTCCGGCTCCCTGTAGTAGGTAAACCCCGGCGCGAACGACATCGCCTTGCCGACCCAGCTCGTTCCACTGCGAGGCAATCCAGAGATGATCACTTGTCGCATGGGTTCAGGGCTCCAGGCTCACGGGGAACGGCGCATGTCAAGTCGGGAAGTTGTGCACAACCCGATGTGCCTAGCATCGTCGCAGGCGGCAAGGACATCTGGCGCTAAAGTCAATTTGTCGGCAAATTGACATCGAATGAGACTCAACCCGACCTTTCTGGACGAACTGCGCGCGCGGGTTACGCTTTCGGGCGTGATCGGGCGCACGACTCGACTGACCAAGGCGGGGCGCGAGTTCAAGGCGTGCTGCCCGTTCCACAACGAGAAGACGCCCAGCTTCACGGTCAACGACGAGAAGGGCTTCTACCACTGCTTCGGCTGCGGCGCTCACGGTGACGTCTTCCGCTGGATGACCGATCAGCGAGGCCTCGCCTTCATGGACGCGGTCAAGGAACTGGCGGCCGAGGCCGGGATGGAGGTGCCCGCCCCCGATCCGCGCGCGGCCCAGGCAGCGGAGAAGCGCGACACGCTTCATGACGTGATGCAGGCCGCGCAGGACTGGTTCGTGGCGAACCTGCACGAGTCCGGTGGTCAGGTTGCCCGCGACTATCTCCAGAAGCGCGGGATTTCGCCACACACGGCGGAGGTGTTCGGCTTTGGCTATGCCCCCGAGGACCGGCAGGCGATGAAGGCGGCGCTCTCCCGCTTTCCCGAGGCCATGCTCATCGAGGCTGGTCTGCGCATCGCTGTTGAGGATCGCGATCCCTACGACCGGTTCCGCGGCCGACTGATGCTGCCCATTCGCGATGCCCGAGGCCGGGTGATCGCCTTCGGCGGGCGCATTCTCGATTCGGGCAAAACAGATGCCCCGAAGTATCTGAACTCGCCGGACACCCCACTGTTCGACAAGGGACGCACGCTCTACAACCTCAACCGCGCCGCCCCCGCCGCGCGCAAGACCGGACAGCTGATCGTCGTCGAAGGCTACATGGACGTCGTCGCCCTCGCCGCCGCCGGTGTCGAGGAATGTGTCGCGCCGATGGGCACGGCGCTGACCGAACAGCAGATCGAATTGCTGTGGCGTCAGGTGGAAAGCCCGGTGCTGTGTTTCGACGGCGATGCGGCAGGCCAGCGAGCCGCCATGCGCGCGATAGGCAGGGCGCTGCCGATGTTGAGGCCCGCGCACTCGCTGCGAATCGTCACTCTGCCGCAAGGGCTCGATCCCGATGATCTGGTAAAGCGTGACGGCGCGAGAGCGATGGAAGAACTGCTAGCTGGCAGCCGCAGTCTCATCGAAACGCTCTGGAAAGCAGAGCGCGATGCGGTGCCGCTTGCGACGCCTGAGGACAAGGCCGGCCTGAAGGCAAGGCTGCTGGCCCATGTCGACACCATCGCAGATCAGGACATCCGCTCGCTCTACCGTCGCGATCTGCTCGACCAGTATTCGGCCTTCGCTTTCCCGCGCCGCGAGGCCCGCGATACATACCAGCGCGGCGTACCTCTCCCTGCCCGTCCCTCACCGCGCAATGCCGAACGCCTGCGCCGCTCTTCGCAAGGCGGTGCGCGTGATGCACTGTCCGCAGCAGTCCTTGCCGGACTGGTCCGCTGGCCCGACCAAATCGCACGTCACGCAGACGCACTTGCCCGAACGCCGGGTCTGGATCCGCGCTTCGGCCTGCTGCTCGATTGCTGCGAAGAGCCCGGAATGCTTGAAAAGGCCGACCTCCCCACCATATTGGCGGAAAACGGCATGCCAGCTCCGCAGTCTGGCGAATATGCACAGATGCGTTTCGGCTTTCTCGGCAACGAAATTTCAAGCGAGGAAGCGGCGTCTGATCTGGCTCAGGCGGTAGGCCTATTGGTCGAACGGCCCGCGCTGGAAACGGCTCTAGCCGAAGCGACTGCCCGGTTCGAGCAGGAGCTTTCGGATGAAACCTATGCGGAGCAGCAGCGGTTATTGAAGAGAAAGCTGGAATTTGAAAAGCGTCTCGTGCAAATGGCGGGCAGGCGCGCGACGGCGGAACAGGCCATGTGAGGGATCCGGGTTTACCCGGATGCGTGGGCGACGATAAAATGGCGGTAGCATGAAGCTCGAAACAAACGAAGATAATCAGGGCGATAAGGCAGACGGCAACGATGCGCCGCTGATCGACCTCAACGAAGCCTCGATCAAGAAGCTGATCGCGCGCGCCAAGCGTCGCGGCGTGATCACGGTTGACGAGCTGAACGAGGCTCTTCCTTCCGACCAGATGAGCCCCGACCAGATCGAGGATATCATGGCCGCGATCTCGGAAATGGGCGTCAACATCGTCGAGAGCGATGAAGACGCGCAGGGCGAGGACGACGACGGTCCGGACGAGATCGATTCGAGCGACGACGGCTCTGCTCCTACCAAGCCGGTCGAAACCAAGAAAAAGGAAACGGTCGAACGCACCGACGATCCGGTGCGC
>JAGREN010000129.1 GCA_020446505.1 Novosphingobium sp.
GTCGGGATGCCGATGCCGAGGTTGACGTAGAAGCCGTCTTCCAGCTCCTGCGCGGCGCGTGCGGCCATCTGATTGCGGTCCCAGCTCATCAGGCGGCCTCCCTTTCGCGGACAGTGCGGAACTCGATCTTCTTGTCGTAGGGGCTGCCCACGATCATGCGCTGGACGTAGACGCCAGGCAGGTGGATGCAGTCGGGATCGAGGCTGCCGACTGGCACGATTTCCTCGACTTCGACGAGGCACACCTTGCCGCAGGTCGCGACCGGCACGTTGAAGTTGCGCGCTGTCTTGCGGAACACGACATTGCCCGTCTCGTCCGCCTTCCAGGCCTTGACCAGCGCGAGATCGGCGAAGATGCCGCGTTCGAGGACATATTCCTCACCGTCGAACACCTTGGTTTCCTTGCCCTCGGCAACCTGCGTGCCGACGCCGGTTTTGGTGTAGAAGCCGGGGATGCCGGCTCCGCCAGCGCGCATTCTTTCAGCAAGGGTGCCCTGCGGACAGAACTCGACCTCAAGCTCGCCAGCCAGATACTGCCGCTCGAACTCCTTGTTCTCTCCAACATAGCTGGCGATCATCTTCCTGACCTGCCTAGTGCGCAGCAGCTTGCCGATGCCTTCATTGTCGATACCTGCATTGTTGCTGGCGAAGGTCAGGTCTTTCACGCCGCTTGCCTGCAAGGCGTCGAGCAGACGTTCGGGAATGCCGCAGATGCCGAAACCACCGGAGGCGATCAGCAGCCCGTCGCGCAAGAGGCCGTCGAGAGCCGCAGCGGCATCCGGGTAGATCTTGTTCATTGGCACCGACTCCGTCGCTCATGCTGCAATGCAGCGCAAGATGTCGGGATAACCCGATGTTGACGCAAAGGTCCAGCCGTTTCGCGGATCGCGGACCACTTCGAATTTGATCCAGATCATTGGCCATGCGACACTCTTGCGCATAAGAATGCGTAACAGAAAGAGGGAGACTTCAACATGCGTTCCATCCTCGTAAATGCAGACCGCCGTCCCGGCATGGATGCACGGCTAGACACCGCCCTTTCGATCGCGCGCGCCAATGGCGGCCATGTCACCCTGCTCGTCGATACGCCTGTCGTTCGTTATGTGGCGATGGACCCGATGGGCGGCAGCTATGTCGCTTCCGACGCGCTCAAGCAGGCATTGGCCGATGACGATGCCGCCGCGGGCAAGCTGGAAGAGCGGCTTTCTCGCGAAGACGTGCCTTTCGACATCGTTCGTTCTGAGGCCGAACCGGTCGAGGCTTTGGCAAAGGCTGCGCGCCTCGCAGACCTCGTGATCGTATCCCGTTCGGGCGGTCTGGCCGGCGATCTGGCGCTTTCCTCGCGTACGCCCGTTCTGGCTCTTGCCGACAAGACAGCCTTGCCGACGCCGCTCGGCAGCGCCTGCATCGCGTGGGACGGCGGCGACGAATCGGCCTGCGCCCTGCGCCACGCCCTGCCCCTGCTCGCTGGCTGCCCTTCGATCCAGGTCATTACCGTGGCAGAGAAGCCGGGCGGCTTTCCGCCGACCGAAGCGCTTCGCTACCTTTCGCGCCATGGCATCAAGGCGGACCTGGACGAGCTTCCGCGGCGGGGTTCTACCGAGGAAACCATTGATGTGGCGGTTGCGCGGACTGGCGCTGAACTGCTGGTCATGGGTGCCTATGGCAAGAGCCGCATGCGCGAATACCTGTTCGGCGGCGTGACTCGCTACTTCCTCGACAAGCAGGACGGGCCGGCACTACTGCTCGCGCACTGACCCTGACTCTGGAAAATCCGTCCAATTCCCAACGCCTTGGTGAAGTGCGATGCAACACGGCGCGCGCGGCTCCGGGCGATAATGCGTCGCAAGGTCGAATTTTGCGCGCAGGTTGAGATTTTGAGTGCGTATTTTCCCTAATGATTTCAGAGGAAAAAGCAGCAGTCCAAGATTGAATTGCAATTTTTGCACTCAATTATGCCTCTTTCGCACTTGCGGAATCAGTTCGTTTCACGCATATAGAACGGGCCTTTCAGGCATCCTCTCCCAAAACTCTCAGGCCCGGCCGATTTTCGACCGGGCCTTTTTCTTTCCAGTCGGCAAGACGGGTCGATTCCTGCTGCACCGGGTTTGAAATCGCTTGCCTCAGTGCCTAGCTGCATCTGACCGGCTCAAGGCCGGAAGGGACCTGCAGAACAAGGACGTGCCAAATGGCGGATGCCGAAGCCCAGACAGACGAGCGGACCATCAAGCTGCAGGTCGCAGCGGCCCGGCAGGAAGAGAGCGGTCATGGCATTGCCCGCTTGCCCAAGGCTGCGCTTTCCCGTCTCGGCGCAATGGAGGGCGATGTCCTCGAAATCGTTGGCAAGGAAACGACCGTGGCGCGCGCCATGCTGGCCTATCCGGAAGACGAGGACCTTGACGTCATTCGCCTCGATGGCCTGCAGCGCGGCAATGCCGAAGTGGGCTCCGGCGAGCATGTCAAGGTCCGCAAGGCCGAATCGCGCCCCGCACAGCGCGTGGTCTTTGCGCCCGCGCATGAAAAGATGCGGCTTCAGGGCCCGACCATTGCGCTCAAGCGCAACTTCCTTGGCCGCCCGATGATCGCGGGCGACCTCGTCGCCACGACCGGGCGCCAGCAGGTCGGCGACATGCCGCCGCAGCTTTCGCGCATGTTCAATACGCCCGCCTATGCGCTGACGCAGATCAGGCTCAACGTGGTTGCGACCACGCCCAAGGGTATCGTCCACATCGACGAGAACACCGAGGTCGAACTGCGCGAGATGTTCGAGGAAGCGAAGGGACCGCGCGGCGACATCAACTACGACGACGTCGGCGGCATGAGCGATACCATCCGCCAGTTGCGCGAAATGGTGGAACTGCCGCTGCGCTATCCCGAACTGTTCACGCGTCTGGGCGTCGATCCGCCGCGCGGCGTGCTGCTGCATGGCCCGCCGGGAACCGGCAAGACCCGCCTCGCCCAGGCCGTCGCCAACGAGAGCGACGCGAATTTCCACCTTATCAACGGGCCGGAAATCGTCGGTTCGGGCTATGGCGAGAGCGAGAAGGCGCTGCGGCAGGTGTTCGAGGAGGCCGAAAAGGCAGCACCCTCGATCATCTTCATCGACGAGATCGATTCGATCGCGCCCAAGCGCACACAGGTGCACGGCGAGACCGAAAAGCGTCTCGTCGCGCAGCTTCTCACCTTGATGGATGGTCTCAACAGCCGGGCCAATGTCGTCGTCATCGCGGCCACCAACCGGCCAGACGCCATCGACGAGGCCCTGAGGCGGCCCGGCCGGTTCGACCGCGAAATCGTGATCGGCGTGCCGGACGAGAGTGGCAGGCGGGAAATCCTCGGTATCCACACCCGCGGCATGCCGCTCGGCGAGGGTGTCGACCTCAAGGAGCTTGCCCGCACCACGCATGGCTTCGTCGGCGCGGATCTTGCTGCGCTGGCGCGGGAAGCGGCGATAGACGCCGTGCGCCGGATCATGCCTGAGCTCGATCTCGAGGCGCGCACGATCCCGCCGGAGGTGCTGGAAAGGCTTTCGGTCGAACGCGACGACTTCATCGCTGCGCTCAAGCGCGTGCAGCCTTCGGCAATGCGCGAAGTCATGGTGCAGATGCCTGACGTGGGATGGGACGATGTTGGCGGTGTCGACGAAGCGCAGGATCGCCTCAAGGAAGGCGTCGAACTGCCGCTCAAGCATCCCGACGCCTTCCACAAGCTGGGCATCCGTCCGGCCAAGGGCTTCCTGCTCTATGGGCCGCCGGGCACCGGCAAGACCTTGCTTGCCAAGGCCGTCGCCAAGGAAGCCGAAGCCAACTTCATCTCGATCAAGTCGTCTGACCTGCTCTCGAAGTGGTATGGCGAAAGCGAGCAACAGATTTCGCGCCTGTTCGCCCGCGCGCGTCAGGTTGCGCCCTGCGTGATCTTCATCGACGAGATCGACAGCCTCGTTCCCGCACGCGGCTCGGGCGGCGGCATGGGCGAGCCGCAGGTGACGGCGCGCGTCGTCAACACGATCCTGGCCGAAATGGACGGCATGGAGGAACTGCAGTCGGTCGTGGTGATCGGGGCAACCAATCGCCCGGCGCTGGTCGATCCGGCGCTGCTGCGTCCGGGCCGGTTCGATGAACTGGTCTATGTCGGCACGCCTGACGAGGCGGGGCGCGAGCACATCCTCAAGATCCATACCTCGAAGATGCCGCTGGCAGACGACGTCGACCTGGCGAAGATCGCTGGCGAGACCGAGCGGTTCACTGGCGCGGACCTTGAGGATGTTGTGCGGCGCGCGGGTCTTGTCGCCCTGCGTCGCCACGGGCCGGACGTGAGTCAGGTCGATGCATCGGATTTCGCGGACGCCCTCGAAGATTCGCGAGCGACGGTTACGGCGGAGATGGAAGCCGAATATGCCAAGATGAAGGGCGAGTTGAAGAAGCGGGCCATGGAGGTTTCGCCGATCGGTTTCCTTGCGCCGGGCATGGTCGAATCGACCCGCGAGAAGAAACACGATTGAGACACTGGCGGGGGCAGCGCTCCCGCCGGTTTCCCAACCTAGTGGGCAGCGCCCCAGCTTGGTCCGTGGCCGATCTCGACACCCAGCGGCACGGTGAGTTTCACCGCCGGTTCCGCCGCACTCGCCATGACGTGTTCGATGACTTTCGAAGCAGCGGCGACATCCTGTTCGGGCAGTTCGAACACGAGTTCGTCGTGAACCTGTAACAGCATGCGCACATGGCCTAGTCCCGATTCATCCAGCGCGGGCATCATGCGCGCCATGGCGCGCTTGATGATGTCGGCGCTGGTGCCCTGAATCGGCGCGTTGATCGCTGCGCGTTCGCTGCCCTGCCGCTCCGCCTGCTGCTTGGAATTGATTCGTGGGAACCACGTCTTGCGGCCGAACAGCGTCTCGGAATAGCCGCGCTCGCGCACCGTCTCCAGCGTTTCGAGAATGTAACGCTGGATGCCGGGGAAGCGCTCGAAATAGCGGTCGATCATCGCCTGCGCCTCGTCCGGCTCGACCCCGAGCCGCCCGGCAAGTCCCCAGCGCGAGATGCCGTAGAGGATCGCGAAGTTGATCGTCTTGGCCCGGGCGCGGGTGTCGCGGTCGACCTGCCCGAACATCTCGGTCGCGGTGCGCGCGTGAATGTCCTCTCCGGCCTCGAAGGCTTCCTTGAGGCTGGGCACGTCGCACATGTGCGCGGCGAGGCGCAGCTCGATCTGCGAATAGTCCGCCGCGACCAGCACGTTGCCTGGCTCGGCCACGAAGCACTCACGGATCTGACGGCCGATCTCGGTGCGGATCGGGATGTTCTGCAGGTTAGGCTCGGTCGAGGACAGGCGTCCGGTCTGCGCGCCGACCAGCGAATAGCTGGTGTGGACGCGGCCCGTTCCGGGATTGATCGCCGCCTGAAGCGCCTCGGTGTAGGTCGAGCGCAGCTTGGCGAGCTGCCGCCAGTCGAGCACCTTGCCCGCCATTTCGACGTCCTGCGCGGCGAGCCCTTCAAGCACCGACTGGTCGGTTGAATACTGGCCGCTCTTGCCCTTCTTGCCGCCCTTCAGGCCCATCTTGTCGAACAGGATGTCGCCGAGCTGCTTGGGGCTGCCAATCGCGAATTCCTCGCCCGCAAGGCCGTGGATTTCCGTTTCGAGCGCGCCCATCTGACTGGCGAATTCGGTCGAAAGGTGCGCGAGCCTTTCGCGGTCCACCTTGATGCCGTTGCGCTCCATTCGCGCGACGACAGGGATGAGCGGTCGGTCGACGCGCTCGTAGATACGGGTGCCGCCTTTGTCGGGCAGGCGCGGTTTCAGGACGCGGTGCAACCGCCAGGTTACGTCCGCGTCTTCGGCGGCATAGGCAGTTGCCTTGTCGAGTTGCACTTCGGCGAAGGAGATTGCTTTCTTGCCGGTGCCGCAGACATCCTTGAACGGAATGCATTCGTGGCCGAGGTGGTGGAGCGCCAGTTCGTCCATGCCGTGGCCCTTCATGCCCTCGGCGCTGCGTCCGGCATCGAGGCAGAAGCTGATGACCATGGTGTCGTCGACGGGGCCGACGGCAATGCCGTGACGCGCCATCACGTTGATGTCGTACTTGATGTTCTGGCCGATCTTGAGCACCGCGTCGCTTTCGAGCAGCGGCTTTAGGCGGGCGAGCGCCTCATCGAGCGGAATCTGGACCGGCTTTTCGGCGAACATGTCCGAACCGCCGTGGCCGAGCGGCACATAGCAGGCTTCGTTGGGGCCGATAGCGAGGCTTACGCCGCACAGGTCCGCGCTCATGGCATCGAGCGCCGAAGTTTCGGTGTCGAAGGCGATCCTGCGCGCCGCTGAGGCCTTTCCGATCCAGCGATCGAGCGCTTCCAGCGTCGTGACGCACTCGTAGGTGTCGCGGTCGATGGCGGGCATCTCGGGCAGGGGCTGGCGCGCGGCGCCTTCGGCCGGAGCCGCCGCTTGGTTGTCTTGCTTCGGGGGATGCAGCTGCGTGGTGTTTGCCGGGCTGCCAGCGCCAGTGCCGAGGCGCTTGAGCAAGCTGGTGAAGCCATGCTTTTCGAGGAAGGCTGCAAGCGGGTCGGGCGGGATTGCGTCCAGTTTGAAGTCTTCGAGCGGGACCGGAAGGGCGCAGTCTTCCTTGAGCGTTACCAGCACCCGGCTCAGCCGCGCCATGTCGGCCTGTTCGATCAGCCGCTCCTGCAGCTTGGATTTCTTCATGTCCGGCGCGGCAGCGAGAGTCGATTCGAGGTCGCCATGCTCCTGAATCAACTTCGTTGCGGTCTTGGGCCCGACCCCGAACACGCCGGGGATGTTGTCGACCGAATCGCCCATCAGGGCGAGCACGTCGCCAACCTTTTCGGGCGGGACGCCGAATTTCTCCTCAACCTCGGGAATGTCGATGCGCTGGCTCTTCATCGTGTCGAGCATGTCGATATGACCGCCGCCGTCCGGCCCGACGAGCTGCATCAGATCCTTGTCCGACGAAACGATCGTCACGTCCCAGCCCTGCCGGGTGGCGGCACGGGCATAGGAAGCGATCATGTCGTCGGCCTCGACGTCGTCTTCCTCGATGCAGGCCAGCGAGAAGGCGCGGGTAGCGTCGCGAATCAACGGAAACTGCGGCACCAGATCTTCCGGTGGTGGCGGGCGATTGGCCTTGTATTCCGAATAGATCTGGTTGCGGAACGACACGCTCGACTTGTCGAGGATGACGGCAAGGTGGGTCGGGCCATCGGCCTTGTTGAGGTCTTCCGCCAGCTTCCACAGCATCGTCGTGTAGCCGTAGACCGCGCCGACCGGAGTGCCTTCCGGGTCGGTCAGGGGCGGGAGGCGGTGATAGGCGCGGAAGATGTAGGCAGATCCGTCGACGAGGTAGAGATGCTGTTTTGGCTCCATTCAGGCTCGTTAGCACCCGTCGGGCGGCGCGTCAGCCGGGATATGAAGCCTCGACAGGTGATTGGACCGGGCCACAAGAATGACACAATTGCGTCGTATTCGGCGATTTCAGCACAACGAAAATGCCCTTAGTGCGACAAGCGCTTGCATAGGTGCGACAAGACGACTAATTGACGCGGCGGAGCCTGTCTTAAGCGACGGGCTTCCGGTGCGGCGTTTGCCGTGCCTGGTCCACTTGCTGTTCAAGGATTACCATAACATGCGCAAGATCGTTTTCGCTGCTGCCGCCACCATCGGCGCCCTTTCGCTCGCGGCTTGCTCGGAAGCCACCAAGGACTCCGCAGAGCAGACCGCTGAATCCGCTGCAGACGACGCTGCTGCCGCTGCTGACGCTGCTGGCGACGCTGCCACCGACGCTGCTGCTGCTGCCACCGACGCCGCTGCTGAAGCCGGTGCTGCCGCTGAAGGCGCTGCCGACACCGCTGCTGCCGCTGCTGAAGGCGCCGCTGCCGGTGCTTCGGCTGCCGCTTCGGAAGCTGCTGCCGAATAATTTCGGTAACAGATAACGCGATTGGGGCGCGGGGCCGGTTCGGTTCCCGCGCCCTTTTCGTATCTGCCCGACCCTGACAGGTGGCCATTGCGGTCAGGAATGTTCGACCGATCGCAAGGGTGGATCACGCATTGCCGATGCTTGCGGCTTCGCAGCGAGACCATTAGTGTTGCGGGCAGACGGGGCCGACCGATGGTTCCGTGCGGGTGCCGGCACCCGATAGCAATAGCCAGCCACTCAAGGATACCGAACTGATGCGTAAGATCGTTCTCGTTGCTGCAACCACCATGAGTGTCATGGCTCTCGCGGCATGTTCAAAAGCCGAACCGGAAGAGCCCGGCACCGAGACCGAAGCGATGTCCGAGGAAGCGGACGTCGAGCCCGAGGCGATGGCTGAAGAGACCGGGGCAGCTGCCGAAGCAGCGGTCCAGGATGCGCAGGACACAGCCGAGGCCGCTCCGGTGGCAGCTTCGGAAGAGCAAAAGGCCAACGATCAGGCCGCCGCTGCCGCAGCAGCAGCAGCCGACGTACAGGCGGCTCTTAACGAAGATCAGCCAGCAGCAAACAAGGAATAAGCTGCGCCATCAGGCAAGATCCCCGCACTGGTTCCGGGGATTGGCCTATTGGCGATACGCTGTCCGTCGTTGTGACGCCAGGCCGCTGGCATAGCCATCGTACAAGGCCCGTGCCAGCTGCGCGATGCGAGCCTCCCGGTTGAGCCTCGAACCCTGACCCGTGACATAGATCGCCAGGGCAAAGGCGCGCCCGTCCGGCGTCCTGACGATGCCGATGTCGCTCGACGTATTGTACAGCGAGCCGGTCTTGTGCAGGACGGTCGCGTCTTCCGGAAGCAGGGCGCGGATACGGCGCTTGCCGGTGCGGCAACGTTCCATCGCGCCGAGGATAACGTCGCGGCTGCTCTGGCGCAGCCACTTGCCGCGATACAGACCACTCAGCAGGTGGACCATGGCAAGCGGAGTCGCGCTGTCGCGCTGATCGATGACTGCCGCGGGATCGATACTGCCGTCGTCGCGAACTAGGGTCGCGATGTCGCGGTCGATGCGGAATTCGCTGATCCCGGCGCGGCGAACCCAGTCGTTAACGGCCTGAGGACCGCCTACCGCCGCCAGCAAGGCGTCCGTCGCCGGATTGCTGCTGCGCGTTAACATCAATTCGATGAGGTCGATCGCCTGCATGTATTCGCCGGGCTGGACGGGCGCGACCGCAGTTGAATGCGCGGCCGAGCGAACCGGGATCATCAGCGGGAACTGGCTCGTCAGGCTCCAGCGACCCTTTTCGACCCCTTCGAGGAAAGTGGCGGCGATGGCGATCTTGCTGGTGCTGGCCATCGGAAAGCGCTGTGCGCCAAGCACATCGACAGTCTGACCGGTGGCAAGATCCATCGCGGCAACCCCGATGCGGCCCTGCGAGGCATTGGCCAGCGTGGCGATCTGCGCCTCGAACGCGGTGCGGTAGGTCCGTGGCCCGCGTTCTTCCTTGCCCAGAGCCTGGTCGAAAGCACTTTCAAGGTTGTCGAGATTGTCTGCACGAGCGGTGGCAGGCACCGCAAGTGCAGCGGCAGCCAGTGCAATTGCCGACCCGATTCCAGCCAGACTTCGCCAGATGCGCATTGTTGCCATGTTTTCGATAATACCCCGCGACACTGTATTTTACCTTAATCTGTCCACAGGGTCTGCCCCAACAGTGCCAGCGACGAAGCGAGTCTGTGCTGCGATGATCGGAATGCGATTGGTTCTCAAGGGCCCGAAATGCACAAAGCCGGAGGGATTTCTCCCCCCGGCTCCGTAATTTGCCTTTGGCTGGGTCTGACGAATCAGAAGCCCATGCCGCCGCCCATGCCGCTCATGTCGGGCATCGGCATTGCCGGCTTGTCGTCTGGCTTTTCGGCGACAGCGGCTTCGGTCGTGATCAGCAGGCCGGCGACAGAAGCAGCGTCCTGCAGCGCGGTGCGCACAACCTTGGTCGGATCGATGACGCCAGCAGCGACGAGGTCTTCGTAGACGTCGGTCGACGCATTGAAGCCCATCTTCTCGTCATTGCCGTCGATCAGCTTGCCGGAAACGACAGCGCCGTCGAAGCCTGCGTTCTCGGCGATCTGACGGATCGGAGCCTGCAGTGCGCGACGAACGATGTCGATGCCGCGGGTCTGGTCGTCGTTTTCGCCAGCGAGGCCGTCGAGAGCCTTGGTCGCATAGAGCAGGGCCGTGCCGCCGCCCGGAACGATGCCTTCTTCAACCGCGGCGCGGGTGGCGTGAAGCGCGTCGTCGACGCGGTCCTTGCGTTCCTTCACCTCGACTTCGGTAGCACCGCCGACCTTGATGACGGCGACGCCGCCAGCGAGCTTGGCAAGGCGTTCCTGCAGCTTCTCGCGGTCGCAGTCGGAAGTGGTTTCCTCGAACTGCTGCTTGATCTGGCCAACGCGGCCCTCGATCTCTTTTTTCTTGCCGGACCCCTCGACAATGGTGGTCTTATCTTGGG
>JAGREN010000130.1 GCA_020446505.1 Novosphingobium sp.
CGCTTGCCACCCCCGTCATCCCCCGCTATTGGCCCGCTCCTGCCTAGCGGCCTTCGTGGCCGTGTCCGCATCGGTCGGGGAATAGCTCAGCCTGGTAGATCACTGTCTTCGGGAGGCAGGGGCCGGAGGTTCGAATCCTCTTTCCCCGACCAGTTTTCGCAAGATGTAAAACAGTCCGGGGGGGACTGTTTCCGCGAAAGCTCCCGAGCGCATGCGACGGGGCACCGCCCGAAATGGCGCCCTTACATCAGCCGGTCGTCCTTCATGCCATTTTCCGCGCCGATCAGCGCGCGCACCATGACCTGCACGGAATAGGTCGCGACCAGACGGCCCGATTCGGTGAAGATCCGCCCCTCGCCCTGCGCCAGCCCGGCCCCGGCATGAGTCGCGCGGGTCGAATAGAGCAGCCATTCGGTGAGGTCCGGGTCGTCGTGGAAATAGATCGTCGAGGACAGCACGCCGGTCGAGATCGTGCGATGCGCCTGGACTTCGCCATATCCCTTGTGCGGTCGCATGGCGGACGCAATGGTCCAGTGAGTCGTCGGCTGGCCGATGATCGCCTGCCGCGACAAGGGATCGTCCGGTTGCCAGCGGTGGCGCATCCAGGCGTGAATCTCCGGCTCGCCGACACGGTCGGGGTCGGGATGGTAGGCCTCGTCGACGATGCGCAGCTCACGCCCGATCAGGCCGAAATCATAGGGAACCGCGTCCTGCGGCCCGGCAATATCGGGCATTTCGACATCATGGCGGATCAGGTCATCCGCGCCTGAATCGAGCAGCACCGCCCCTGTCGAGATCGGCTTGCCATCCTGCGTCACTTCAACGGACACAGTGGAGAACGAGCGACCCATGCGAGAGCGATTGACTGCTACTTGCAGCGTCTTGTCGAAAATCGCAGGGCGCGAGAAAATCGCATGAGCCGAAATCAGCCGCTTGCCCGGATCGGTGCGGCCTGCCGCCACGATGATGTCGCCGAGCAACTGTCCGCCTTCGACCACGTTGCGCCGAACATTGCCGAAGGTGGGAGCTTCGAACAGGTCTTCGCCGACCGGTTGCACGTCCATCAGGTGGACAAGGTCGGTAATGTCGCCCCAGCGCGGGAATCGATCAACCGTCGATACCTTTTCCCAGCCCGCCTGACGGTCTGCCAGCAGGATGGTCAGATCCTTGCTGGAGAAGCCGATCAGGGCATCGCCGCTCGCGGATGGCTGGTCATGCCGCCAGGCGATCGGCTCGCCGGACAGGCTTGCGAACTGCACGACGCCTTCGCTGCCCGGCCCAAGTTCACGCAGCTTCGAGAAATCCACATCCGCTTCCGGCACCAGCAGGCTGCCGTTGGCTTCGGGCCAGGCCGTGGATACCGCGCGATCGCTCTCGGCCAGAATCACCGCGCCATCCAGCACCCGAACGTGCGCTTTCACATCGATCTGGCCCGTCTCGACCAGCTCCGACGGAGCAACTCTTGTCAGGACTTCCACGGCTGTCTCTCTCCCCAATGTTCAAGCTTTTTTCGTGATTTGCGAATTCCAGCGCGGCAGCCATTTTGCCACGCCGAGCGATACGGTGACGATGTTCTGATAGAACGCGATGTGATCCCTGATCTGCGCGACCTGCGGCAGCGGTTCCTCATAGGCCCAGGCAATCGACTCTTCGCCCCCGGCAAGGCTCCAGTAAGACGCCTCGCCCTTCCAGGGGCAGCGCGTATGGTGATCCGGCATGGCCTTCAGCGCCGAGAAATCGACATGCGCCCTGGGGAAATAGAACACGAGGCCGTGATCCTGCTCGTCAACCAGCAGGCACTGTTCGCTCTGCGCCAGTTGCCTGCCATCGAGCGTGGCCGTCACCCGGTTGCGACGCCGCAGGATGTCCACCCGATAGTCGAAATAGACGCTGTATCCCGGATGTTCGCCGACCGGATCGCTCATTGCTCTTGTCTCCCTGACCTTGTCGCCAGCCTAGCCATGCCCGGCGACATTGCCAGCAGGGAATTCGCTGCGCGAGCAAGACCGCCGGAAACCGGCCATTAACCACAAATTGGGCAATTGCCCCTAAGGTCCGAAGATTGACCCGTTCCTGGACCCACGCGTGCACCTGACCGAGAACTTCGTGCGATTTCTGGATCGACTGCTCAGCAGGACGCGATTTCTGGTCGCATCGGTCGTTCTGCTTGGCCTGTTGCTTGTCGGAACGAGCATTTCCTCGTGGCAATCGCGGCAGCAGGAGCTTGCGGTAACGCAGGCCCACGGCAGGGCCACGGAATTTCTGAACGCCGCAAATGGCGTCGAAATAGCCACCTTGCAGATGATCCGGGGTGAGCGCGGGTACCTGCTCACGGGCGAGCTGGAATATCTGCAACCCTATGACGAGGGCCGACGCGATCTGATCAGCGACATGTCGCGCCTGAGCAGTCTGATCGCCAGCGAGCACGGTTCGGCAGTGGGCGTAAGCGAGCTCAAACGACACACCTCATCCTACATCGAGGTGCTCGATCATGTCGTCGCACTTGCCCGGAAAGGCCAGCGCAACGCTGCGCTGGAGGTTCTCGATTCAGACAGGGAGCGGGCAGCCATTCTGGATATTCGCAGCCATCTGCTTGAGCTGACAAGCACGGAACAGCGCGACCTCGATGCGCTGCGCACGCAGTGGAGCGATAGGCTCGCGATGCAGCGCGTCTTCTTCTACATCGTGTCTGTCGTCGGCTTCCTGCTGGTGGTGCTTGCTTCGCTCTCCATGGTCGTACTGCGGCGCGTGGCCGAGCGCGAACGCGCCTATCTGGCCGAGCTGCGCCGACTTGCCGAAACAGACGAACTTACCGGCCTTGCCAATCGTCGCGAGCTGATTTCCGCATTGAAGCGCTCCCTTGCCGATGCCGAGCGAACGAACCGCGATCTTGGGTTCGCCCTGATAGACATCGATCATTTCAAGCGAGTCAATGACACGTATGGCCATCCGGCAGGCGATCGGGTGATTCGAGCCGTCGCCGAGGCGGCCATGACCTGCGTGCGCGCCGGCGACCTGGTCGGGCGCATTGGCGGTGAGGAATTCGCCATCGTATTGCCAGGCGCCGGCGTCGCTCAGTCCTATGCAGTTTGCGAGCGCGTCCGCGAAAAAATCGATTCCCTGCTTATCAGGCTGGAAGATGGCACTAAAATCACCATCACCGTCAGCGTCGGTCTGGCGCGCCGCTTTGACGGAGACAGCGTCGAGACGATCATAGAACGTGCCGATGCCGCGCTCTACAGGGCGAAGCATGGTGGTCGTGACCAGGTCCGGCTTGCAGCCTAGCCGCCGCGAAGCAGCTGCACACCCCAGTCCCGCTCGAACAGGTATAGCAGAAGCCGAGCGGCCTCGCCCCGGCTGCCCTCCAAACCGCCATCGCGCTCGATCAGCAGCCGCGCATCGTCGTGAGCGAGCGGCAGAAGGCGCTGGATCTGTTCGAGCGATGCGACATTGAAAGGCGTATCGCCCGACTGGCGCGTGCCTAGCAGTTCGCCACCACCGCGCAGTTCGAGGTCTTCCTCGGCAAGCCGGAAACCGTCCTGCGTCTCTCGCATCAGGGCAAGCCGACGCTTGGCCGTCTCGGACAGGGCGTCCGAACGCAGCAGCAGGCAGACCGACTTGGCCGAACCGCGTCCCACCCGGCCACGCAACTGGTGAAGCTGGGCGAGGCCGAAACGCTCGGCCTGCTCGATGACCATGAGCGTGGCATTGGGAACGTCGACCCCGACCTCGATCACGGTCGTTGCCACCAGCAACTTGGCCTGCCCGCCGGAAAAACGCTCCATGGCCGCGTCCTTGTCTTCCGGCTTCATCTGGCCGTGGACCAGGACGACGTCCGCGCCGAAACGCTCCTTCAGGGCAGCAAAGCGCGCCTCGGCAGCCGCGATATCCTCGGTTTCGTGCTCATGCACCATGGGACAGACCCAATAGGCCTGCCGCCCTTCCGCGATCTGCGCCGCGAGACGTTCGACGACTTCGGGGACACGCTCCATCGAGATGACCGCCGTATCGATGGCCTGCCTGCCCGGCGGTAATTCGTCGAGTTTGCTGACGTCCATCTCCCCATATTGCGCGAGTGTCAGCGTGCGCGGGATCGGTGTGGCCGTCATGGCGAGCGTATGCGGCGGCCGCCTGCCCTTGCGCGCCAGCATCAGCCGCTGGCCGACACCGAAGCGGTGTTGTTCGTCGATCACGACGAGGGCAAGGTTCCTGTAGCTCACCGTATCCTGAAAGATCGCGTGCGTGCCGACGACCAGATCGATGGAGCCGTCGAGCAGGCCCATCAGTACCGATTCGCGCGCCCTGCCCTTGTCTCGGCCCGTGAGCAGCGCGATCTCGACGCCCGTTCCTGCCGCCATCTGCATCAATGTCGCATGATGCTGTCGCGCGAGGATTTCGGTCGGCGCGAGCATGGCTGCCTGCGCGCCAGCCTCGACCGCGATCAGCATGGCCGAGAGCGCCACCACGGTTTTTCCCGAGCCGACATCGCCCTGCAACAGGCGCAGCATCGGCGCGCTCTGGGCCATGTCGCCCTCGATCTCGGCAATGGATCGCTTCTGCGCGCCAGTCAGCGCGAAGGGAAGTTGCAGCTTGTCGCGAAGATGGCCGTCTCCCGTCAACGGCGTGCCGCTCTGGCTGCGATTGCTCGCCCGCACCAGCATCAGGGCAAGGCTGTTTGCCAGCAATTCGTCGTAGGCCAGCCGATCGCGGGCCTCGGCATGAGGCGCAGCATGGGCGGACCTGAGCGCCTCCTGCCAGCCCGGCCACTTCATCCGGTCAAACAGCCCCGGCTCGATCCACTCGGGCAGATCGGGCAATTGCGCCAACGCCTGCGCGACGAACCCCGCCACCCGCGGCTGCGTCAGCCCTTCGGACAGGGCATAGACCGGCTCGCACGCCTGCCCTGACAGCATGGCGGAATTTTCAGCGACGTGATCGGGGTGCACCATCTGGAGTTGCTGCCCGTACTGGTCGAGCCTGCCAGCAACCCAGCGCTTCGTGCCTGTCGGAAGCAGCTTCTTTGCGGAATAGGACGCGCGGCCGAAGTAGGTAATGGCAAGACTGTTACCCAGCGCATCCTCGGCCATGACGCGAAACGGCCCGCGACCGCCAGACTGGCGATGCTCGCGCACCGTGACCGCGACAATGATGTTCTCGCCGACCGTGGCAGCGTCCAGATCGGGCACTGCGCGCCGCTCAACGAAGCGGTCGGGCAAGTGATAGGCCAGATCGCGCAGCCGGGTCAGGCCCAGCTTTTCCAGCGGGCGCAGCAGTTTCGGCCCGACACCGTCGAGTGTCTGCACTTCCTTGAACAGGTCGTTGAGGCGTTCGGGCCGCATGAGACACGTCTTAGCGTGCTGCTTGCCTTGCCGCGAGGCCTTGCCTAGGGCGCATCCCCATGGAAGACCTGCCGACCCGCCTCGCCCGCCTCCGGTTTCGCGCCTGGCACCGTGGCACGCGCGAGGCCGATTACATCTTCGGCTGCTTCTTCGATACGCAGCACGTCAACTGGGACGCGGACGATCTCGACTGGTTCGAAGCCATTCTAGAGGAAGAAGACGTCGATTCGCTTGCCTGGGCAATGAGCCAGCAGCCAGTGCCGGAACGTTATGCCGGCCCGATGATGGACGCCTTGCAGAAGCTGGACTACGTTGAAATTCCGCGCTGAAGGCGTATCTGCCTTCTTCCTGACTTTCCCTTCCCGTCATGCCTGAACTCGACCGCATCTTATCGGCCAGGACGCCGCTGACCCTCGCTTCGGTTGCGCGCGGGGCGCAGCCGCTCGTCATGGCGGACCTTGCGCGGGCGCTGTCCCATGCGCGAGACGCGTCAGCGCGGGCGGTTTTCGTCGCTCTCAACGATGCCTCGATGACTGCGGTGGCAGAGGCGGCGGGATTCTTTGCTCCAGAGATGGAGGTGATCGAGTTTCCGGCGTGGGACTGCCTGCCCTATGACCGGTCGAGCCCGGCGCTTTCGGTCAGCGCAAGGCGGCTCTCGGCGCTTCACCGGTTGCAGGACGCACCCAAAGGCCCGCAGCTTTTCGTCACCACGATCAACGCGATCACCCAGCGCGTGCCGACACCGTTCCGCATCCGCGAATCGGTGCGGTTGCTCAGGCCGGGCATGGAGATCAGCCACGATGGCCTGATCGCGCTACTGCGCCGTCAGGGCTACATGCGCTCCGATACGGCAGTCGATGCAGGCGATTTCGCGGTGCGCGGCTCGATCTTCGACATTGTGCCGTCCGGTCTGGGTTCGGGACTGCGGCTCGATTTCTTCGGCGACGAACTGGAAACGCTGCGCCTGTTCGATCCGAATACGCAAAGGTCCACCGGCTCTGTCGAAACCCACCTGCTGCTGCCTGCTGGCGAAACGCTCCTCGACGAGGAAACGATCAAGCGGTTCCGCAGCGGCTATCGCGAGAAATTCGGTGCCAAGGCAACCGAAGACCCGCTCTATCAGGCAGTCAGCGACGGCAGGCGGCTGGCAGGCATGGAACATTGGCTCCCGCTGTTCGAGGACCGGCTTGCCACCCTGTTCGATCACTTCGGCAAGGCCGATCTGGTTGTCATCGACAGCGCCGCCGCTGCCGGAGCGCAGGAACGCTTCGACGAAATCGCCGACTACTACACGGCCCGCAGTGACGGGGCCGTGCGCGCGCCGGGCAGCTACCGCCCGCTGGAGCCTTCCGCGCTCTATCTGACGGCGGAAGAGTGGGCCGAGCAGGTTCAGGCATGGCCACTTCACCGCGCCGATCCCTTCGCCCAGCCCGAGAGCGCCAGCGTGATCGACTTCGGTTTTGCCGGAGCGCGCGATTTCACGCCGGAACGGGCGCGCGGCGACAATGCCTATGCGGCTGCAGCCAAGCATCTCCATGCCGTCGCGAAATCGGGTCGCAAGGCGATCATCGCTGCCTATACCGAAGGCAGCCGCTCGCGGATCACCTCGGTCCTCGGCGAGGCGCAGGCACCTGCCCCGGCGCTGGCCGATAGCTGGCAGGAAGCTCTGGGCCTCGCCGCGAAAGGCCGCCCTGCCGCGCTGGTCCTGCCTATCGAAACCGGCTTTTCGAACGCGGACATCGACCTTGTCAGCGAGCAGGACATGCTCGGCGACCGGCTGGTGCGGCGCAAGAAGCGCAAGAAGGACGCCGACGCTTTCCTCGCCGAACTGTCGGCGCTGACGCCGGGCGACCTGATCGTCCACATGGAGCACGGCATCGGCCGTTACGAAGGTCTCCAGTCGATCCCCGTCGGCAACAGCCCGCACGATTGCGTGATGCTGGAGTATCACGGCGGGGACAAGCTCTACATTCCGGTCGAAAACCTCGATGTCCTGTCGCGCTACGGCAATGCGGACGAAGCCATGCCGCTCGACCGGCTTGGCGGCGAGGCCTGGCAGAAGCGCCGCGCCAAGCTCAAGGAACGCATCCGCGCCATTGCCGGCGAACTGATGAAGACGGCCGCTGCCCGCGCGCTGCGCACTGCGCCCGTCATGCAGGTCGAAGGGTCCGAATACGACCAGTTCTCCGACCGTTTCGGCTGGGACGAGACGGAAGATCAGGAACGCGCCATCGAGGACGTGCTGGCCGACCTTGCCGAGGGCAAGCCGATGGACCGGCTCGTCTGCGGCGATGTCGGTTTCGGCAAGACCGAAGTTGCCCTGCGCGCTGCTTTCGTCGCGGCGATGAGCGGGCATCAGGTCGCTATTGTTGCCCCGACCACCTTGCTGGCGCGTCAGCACTTCGCCGGTTTCAGCGAGCGGTTTGCCGGGTTCCCGCTCAAGATCGGCAGGCTCTCGCGCCTCGTCCCCGAAAAGGAAGCCAAGGCCACGCGAGACGCGATAGCCGACGGAACGATGGACGTGGTCATCGGCACCCACGCGATCCTGTCCAAGTCGGTCCAGTTCAAGCGGCTCGGTCTCGTGGTGGTCGACGAAGAGCAGCGCTTTGGCGTCAATCACAAGGAAAAGCTCAAGGCGCTGCGCACCAACGTCCATGTCTTGACCCTGACGGCAACACCGATCCCGCGCACCTTGCAGATGGCGATGAGCGGGTTGCGCGAATTGTCCACGATCCAGACCCCGCCAGTCGACCGTCTCGCAGTGCGCACCTATGTGCTCGAATGGGACGACATGGTGATGCGCGAGGCCTTGCTGCGCGAGCATCACCGTGGCGGGCAGAGCTTCATCGTCGTGCCGCGCATCGCCGACATGGCCGAAGTGGAAGACTGGCTGCGCGAGCATGTGCCCGAAGTGAAGGCCATTTCCGCCCACGGCCAGATGGGCGCAGGCGAAGTCGAAGAGCGCATGAGCGCCTTCTACGAGGGCAAGTACGAAGTGCTGCTTTCCACCACCATCGTCGAGAGCGGGCTCGATATCCCGAGCGCCAACACCATCATCATCCACCGCGCCGACCGCTTCGGCCTCGCCCAGCTTTACCAGCTTCGTGGCCGTGTCGGTCGATCCAAGCTGCGCGCCTACGCCTATCTGACCACGCCGCCCGACACGGTGCTGAGCGAAGTTGCTGAAAAGCGGCTCAAGGTACTGGGCGATCTCGATTCGCTGGGCGCGGGATTCCAGCTTGCCAGCCACGATCTCGACATTCGCGGCGCGGGCAACCTACTGGGCGACGAACAGTCAGGCCATATCCGTGAAGTCGGCTTCGAACTGTACCAGTCGATGCTGGAAGACGCGATCCTTGCGCTCAAGGCGGGCGGCGCTGGCCTTGAGAAGGACACGAGCGGTCTTTCCCCGCAGATCACGGTCGATGCACCGATCATGATCCCCGAGGACTATGTGCCCGACCTCGCCGTGCGCATGGCGCTCTACCGCCGCCTCAACGACGCAGAGGACAGCGCCGAGATCGAGGCCCTGTCCGCCGAGATGATCGACAGGTTCGGCCCCCTGCCCGAAGCCACCGCCAACCTCGTGCGCCTCATCGAGATCAAGCGGCAGGCCATCGAGGCGCACATCGCCAAGATCGACGTGGGCGCGCGCGGCGCTCTTGTCAGCTTCCACAAGGACAGCTTCCCCAATCCGATGGGGCTGATCGAATATGCCTCGAAACGCGAAGGCACGATCAAGCTGCGGCCCGACAACCGGCTTCAGGTGAACCGCGCCTGGGGTGATCCGAAATCGCGCCTCAATGGCCTGTTCCAGCTAACCAGGGGCCTTGCTTCCATTGCTGGCAAGGCGCCGGTCGACGCCTAGCTTTTCGCCAGATCCGCCAGGTCAGCAGAACTCATAGGCAGCGCACGCAGGAAGCCCTGGAACAGCGCGCAGCCTTCTTCGGTGACGACCGCAAGCTGCTCTTCGCTCTCGATGCCCTCCGCGATCACCGCAAGATCGAGCGCGTGTGCCATGGCGACGATGCCGCGAAGCACCGCACGGTCGCGTGTATCCGTGGCGATGCCCTCGACCATCGACCGATCCAGCTTGAGGTAATGGAGCGGCAGAACCTTGAGATAGCGGAAATTGCAGAAACCCGCGCCGAAGTCGTCGAGAGCGATGCGGATGCCCTGTGCGGAAAGGTCCGCCATCGTCGCGGCGGCAAGGTCGATATCCTGAAGCAGGGTCTGCTCGGTCACCTCAAGCGTCAGGCGACGGGGAGGGAAACCGACTTCGCGCAAGAGGTCGAGAAGACGCCGGGAGTAGCTGCCTGAAGCCAGGTCGGCAGGTGTCACATTTAGCGACACGCGCAGGTCACCCGGCCATTCGCGCGCCTGTTCGAGTGCGCGCCGGGCGACGTGGCTGGACAGCTGCACGAGGTGATCGGCCCGCTCGGCAATGGCGAACAGCGCGCCTGCGCCGATCCGGCCGAATTCGGCATGATCCCAGCGCGCCAGAGCTTCCGCCCCGCACAGGGCTTCGCCAGGAAGCGAGAACTGGGGCTGGAACAGGATCGCGATCTCGTCGCGGTCGATGGCGCCCAGCAGGTCCGCTTCGATCTCGGCGGCGGAGCGGCCCGGCAGCGTGGCCTCGCCGCTGGCCCAGACAAGCCTGCGCCCCTGCTGGCTTCTTGCGCTTTCGAGCGCCAGCGCCAGGCGATCGAGCATCGAATCGAGAGATTCGCTCTTGAGCGCCCGCAAAAGTGCAACCTTGGGCGAAAGGCGCACCAGGCCGGACGGACTCACGACAGGCTGCGATATCGCGTCCGCCAGCTCGTCGGCCAGGAGTTGCCAGCGTTCGCGGCTGCATGTTTCCGAAGCGACGACGAGAAATTTCCCGCCTCCCGCGTGAGCCGCGATCCACTGCGATTGCAGCTCGGTTGCCGCCCAGTGCTGCACACGCGCCGCCACCGCAGCCAGCGCGCTGTCGCCCGCAGCCTCGCCATAGGCGATGTTCACTGCATCGAAGCGATGCAGGCCCACCAGCATGGCGTGCATGTGCCGGGATTCGCTGTGGGCATGCCAGTCGGACAGCCGCTCGCGCACGGCTTCCACGTCGGGAAGCCCCGTCAACCGCTCGCGCAGGGTGCCGACTGTTGCAAGGTTGCGCCTTGTCATGGCTGCCTCATACCCCCAAACAACTTGCCAAAGGGTTCAAATTCGGACAGCCAGCGCCGTGCGCCATAGGGCGTTAAACGCCGGAAACGGGGAGATTTCGGAAAAGTGAGCGACGAGCTCAAGCTGGCGCTGATCCTATCAGACAGCGAAAAGGCGCAGGCTGGCGCCTCCCGGTTGCGCCGCGCGCACGACTGGGTGGAGCCCGATGAAGCCGACGTGTTCGTCGTGGTCGGCGGGGATGGCTTCCTGCTCTATGTCCTTCACGAAATGATCGATCGGGGCGTCGTCAAGCCTGCCTATGGCCTGCATCTCGGCACGGTCGGCTTCCTGATGAACAGCAGCCACGATGCGACCTCGATTGCCAGCAAGGTCCGCAATGCCCACCGGGTTTCCGTCAGGCCGTTGGAAATGCACGCGACAACTCAAAGCGGCGAGCAGATTTGCCACCACGCTATCAACGAAGTGTCGCTGCTGCGCGAAACGCGCCAGACGGCCAAGCTCGAAGTCATCATCAACGGGCGCGTGCGCATGACCGAGCTGGCTGGCGACGGCGTCCTGGTCGCCACGCCTGCCGGATCGACCGCCTACAATCTTTCGGCCAATGGCCCGATCCTGCCGCTTGGCTCGGGCATGCTGGCCCTCACGCCAATCAGCCCCTTCCGCCCGCGTCGCTGGCGTGGGGCGATCCTGCCCGACAGCGCCGAGGTGGAATTCCGCGTGCGCGAATCGGCAAAGCGCCCGGTCGCCGCCGTTGCCGACCAGAAGGAAGTGCGCGATATCCGCCATGTGCGAATCAAGGCCTCGCGCGAAAAGGAGCTGACCTTGCTGTTCGATCCGGGGGCGAGCCTCGAGGAGCGAATTTTCTCCGAACAGTTCCAGGTCTGACAACAACTGACAGCAGCGGGCTTGCCATCTGCTTCGACGCTGTTATAGGCGCACCCCTGCCCCGGAAACGAGGCTGCTCCCCGATAGCTCAGCGGTAGAGCATTCGACTGTTAATCGAATGGCCGTAGGTTCGAATCCTACTCGGGGAGCCAACTATTCTTGCTGATGAATCAATGGGTTGAAACCCACCGCCACCGGCGGCAACTGCGCTCAATTCGCTCATTCTGAAATGGTTCAAAGCCTCAACCGTAGCGGGGCAGCAGGCAGCATTGATTCTGCTTTTGCTCCCCTCCTTGTCTGCGCTGAGCGCAAGATTGATGATTCCCGCAAGATCGCCGTAGAGGTCCACGACAAGCGCGTCGCGCTCCGCATTGGGCGTCAGAACGATCTTTTCGATCAGTGAACGCAAGATGTCCCCTGCTTCCGCGCCACGCTCCTTGTCGCGGAGCATGTCCGTCAGCTTCGAAACTTCCTTGCGGTATTTCTCGCTCATGGACGGATGAAGCATCACAGGCGCGCGCGGGGTTTCCTTGAGTAGCCGGTCCAGTTCGTCGCGGCGGGCCACCAGCGCGTTGAATTCGACCTTCAAATCCTGTGTAGCAAAGCCATCGCCAATCGCCTTGACGATCTGGTCACGGCGCTTTTGGAGCTTGTCACGCTCCGCCTGCCACAGATGGAGCGTCGCGTTCCGCTCCGAACGCAGCCGATTCACATGCTCGGTGTATTCCTTGCAGAATTCCTCGCACAGTTCCGGTGCCATGAGATTGGCACGAAGCGAATCCAGCACGGCCTCTTCGAGCACATCCTGACGGATGCGCAGCCGATTACCGCATGTGCCTTTGTTCATCGCCGTGGAGCAACTGTAGCCCGTCTGGTTGGACTTGGCGAAGCCGCCTCCGCACTCGCCGCACTTGAGCATGAATGACAGCAGGTTGGTCGGACGACGCTTGGTCCAAAGCTGATCGGGGCTGGACAGGCTCATCACCTTCTGGCGAGCCTTCACGCGGTCCCACAAATCCTGTTCGATGATGCGCAGCTCCGGAACCTCGTTGATGATCCACTCATCGGGCGGATTGGCCCGCGACAAACGAACGCCGGTATCGGGGTCTTTCACCTTACGCGTCTTGTTCCAGATGCGGCGACCTATGTAGATTTCATTGTTGAGGACGCCGGTTCCGCGCTTCACGTTGCCGTTGAGCGTCGATTGCGACCAACCTTGGCCCGATGTGTTCGGGATATTCTCCCGATTGAGCATGGCGGCAATGCGCTTGGGGCTACAGCCCGCCGCATATTCTTCGAAGATACGCACGACGATTGCGGCCTGTTCCTCGTCAATCTCGAATTCGCCGACCGTCTTGACGCGATAGCCGAACGGCAGCCCGCCACCGGACTTGCCGTTCTCGACGCGACCGCGCAGACCGCGCCGCGTCTTTACGGCGAGGTCTTTCAGGAAAAGCGCGTTCATCGTGCCCTTGAGGCCGATATGCAGTTCGGAAATTTCGCCTTCGGAAATTGTGTGGATGCCAACGCCCGCAAACAGAAGGCGCTTGCGGATCGTGGCGACATCGGCCTGATCGCGCGACATGCGGTCCAGCGCTTCGGCTACGACGACATCGAACTTTCCGGCCTGGGCGTCCTGCAACATCATCTGCATCGCGGGGCGGATCATGCTCGCGCCGCTGATGGCATGATCGGCATAGACGCAGCTATCGACAACGTCCCAGCCCTGACGCTGCGCCAGTTCCTTCGCGCTGCGGACCTGATCCTCGATGGATGAATCGCTTTGTAGATCGCTGCTGTATCGCGCGTAGATCGCCGCCCTAGTCATGTCCTTCCTCGCCTTCGCTATTCGGTTGAATTCCCTCTTCCACGAGACGCTCGTAATCGCGCTCCGCCGCTACCCTCGCCATATGGCGAACAAGGGCGTAAAACCCTGGATGGATCGGAGGTTTTGGTGGCTCGCTTCCCGATCCGAACGTGCCTCGCAATGTGCGTCTTGTGCTCACAGCATCTTGCTCCAGTCGTGGAATCCTGTCCAGCAAATCGAGACAATCACCGGAAATAATCGGTCGAAAATCACGAGTTATTTTCGAACAAGAATCCACCCTATATTGTCATAATACAACAATTGGCGTTAACCATGCAAAGCAGATGTGTGCTGCTTTGCAGTAGTAAACATCACTAAATTCTCATCTTGTCGCTGATATGAGCGCGCCGTTGAGCGCGATCCATCACACCGCGAATTGAATCATCGAACAGCCCGAAGCGCATTTTCACCGCTTCTATTTTATCAAACCGCTTTGCTATTCGTTTCTCGACATTCCGCGCTGCGTAATCCGATGCATCACGCAAGCGGTTTCGTGGCGCTGCACCATGGGGGGCCGGATGATTGAGCGCCGCCGCGTTCCATTTCGTCAGCAGCTCGTTCATTTCTTTGCGATGCCACGCCGGAGCATGGCGTTCGAGATGCCGGACCATCCGCCGCTCCAGACCATCGAGATAGCCTGCCATGTGCGTCGGCTTGTAATCCGAGCGTTGGCGCTCCGGCATTGGCGGACGCCGGATTGCCATCGTCGGGGTATCCATCCGGATCGTTTCCGAAAACAGCGGCGATGCCCGCCGCAAGAACTCCTTGCTGAGCTTGAATCCATACTCGTCAGACATGGGTAGTCTCCGTCATTGACCAGAGGGAATGAACTTGATGAGCGGGCACTCGCCGTTCGGCGGCACAATCCGCCTGATCGACGGCCCGACGTAATCGCAACTGTAGAACCGCCCGCCTGCCCCGCTGTAGGCGAAGCGCAGATGCGGGCTTCCAAGGTTGGCGAAAGCCAACAAGATAGCTGCGAACGGGAGTGTCCAGGCGAGATGTTTCGGGCGAACCCAAGCAACCCTGTCGGACTCGCCCTTTTCGATTGGACAGGTCGGATAGCTCACGCCCTTGATCCGGATTGGCGCGGCCCCGTGCTCTTCCGGATAGACGATTTCGAATTTTGGCTCCGCACGGAGCCGCTCTCCTTCGAGCGGGTTGTCCGCAACCATGTCCCGCCACGGTCCGATTTCGCCATAATGCGCCATGCGCAGCTTCATCGGACGCATACCGCGAACGAACACCAGAGCCTCGTTGCGCGGCATCGCAAGGATTTCATCAGCGGTCATCAGGGGACGGCCAGTCTCGCTGTGGGAATACTGAATATCTTTGGCCTGCTGCCCGTGTGACGGATTTGCGTTCCGCACCGTGAAATTTGCCAGCATGTCCGAGACGCGCTTCGCGCGATCATAGGAATTCAACGCCGCATAGACACGGACATCACAGTAGGCCTCGATGGATGCCGCCGCTTTTTGGCCAAACTTGCGTTCGAGACCGTCAAAGCCCTGTATGAAGATGTCCGCGTTGACCTTGAGGCCACGCAACGTTTCCATGCCCGCGACAATGTCATTGAAGCGATAATTCAGGAATTCTTCGCCAACGATGTGCACAGCTCGGCCGGTCGGCTTGCGTTTCACGGCTTCGAGCAGCGCCATATTGAGCAACGAGACGACCGGCATCATTGCGCTGGTTTGGCCGAGCGGCGCGATGACGAAACAGATGATCTGGCGCTCGCGCAACTCTTCCATGCGGATGCGCGCGCCACGACCATATCCGGCAAGGCGTCCGCCTTGAGAGAAACTCAGGAGCGTTTGCGTCGCGCCTTCGACGAATGAGCCGAAGTGCTCTGGATTATCCCGCTCGCGCGACAGCAGGCTTGCGGCCTCGGTCCGAAGGAATTCAGCGATCCCATCATAGGGATGGAGTTTGTCGATCTCGTACTGGAGGAACAGCAACCGTTCGTGAAAGCGGTAGGGATCGTTGAGGATCGCGAACACATCGGCAGGCGTGCAGCGATCCGGCTCCAGAAATGCCTGCGACAGGATCAGAACGATCAGGCAACGGCGCGAACCGTTGCGGAAAAACAGGTTCTTGTTGTCACCGTCCTTGCCTTCCGGAAGGTGGATTTCGGCGATGTCGATGGTCAGCTTGATCGCATCGAGCCGGAAATCATCTTGCGCCTGCACGGCATCGATGACCGGCTGATAGAGATTGATTTCATCGCTGCCGCAGATCGCGGGATGTGCCTTCGCCGGATTGATGCACCACACTTCGAAACCGGCACGGCGCAGGGCTTCGACGAGCATTGGAGCCAATTCGGCCTTCACATCCGAGATGAACAGCGAGCGACCGAGCTTCGCCAGATGGATGATGGAGCCGATCACGAAATGGATGGTCTTGCCGCCTCCAGGCGGCATCTCGATCAGGGCGATCGGCGAACGCGCGAAGACAGGCAGAAAGATTGGCTTCTTGCCCGCTATCGACGCCAGCCCGACGAAGTTGCCATTCGCGGGATCGGAGAGGCCCGCCGCCTCAATCTCGTCCCACTGCGAAAAACGTGCCGCGCCATACGTGTCGGATGGCTTGCTTGCCTTCTTGAGATCGCGGCGCAGCCGGTAGTCCTTGAACAGGTTCCTGACACCGCGTGTGCCGACTGCCACGGCGATGATAAGGCACGTCCCGCTCGCGAACATGCTCACGAAATCGCCGGCCCCTTGGGGCCACAGCGCATAGGCCGCGCTCGATGAGAGCGCGGCCAATAGCATGGGCCGGTTGACCGGCCCGCTCTTCGGGCGGGCTATGACGCTCACGCGCCCTTGCCCTTTCTTGCCATGATGGCTTTCTCGACCGCCGCACGAACGGGGACGAGATCGCGCATCAGGCCGAAGCTGTTGCTTTCTTCTTCGTCGTTCAGCGCGAAGCTGCGAACGCGCAGCGTTCCAACCTGCGTGGCGGCATAGATCGCTGCGGCGCAGATGACGACGAGCGGGACAACCTCCGTGAAGAAATACAGGTAACGGAAGAACCGCATCACGAAGAGAATACCCGCGACCGCCGGAACCAGCGCGAACAGCAACAAGCCGCGTTGCACTGCCACGAACTGGATTTCGTCAAGATCGTACGACTTGAAACGGGTGCGGAGCATCGACGGCGTCACGGTGAAACCGCCGCCGTGATACAGAACAGTCCTGTCCATTATGCCTTCTCCTTCACCATACCTGCGCACTTCGCGAGGTTTTCGGGTTGGAACATCGCAGGGCCGAAATTTTCGATTTTCGAGCTGGAAAAGAGGCCAAGCGATCCGGCGTACAGCGCCCAATCGTTGCGGGAGTCGTCGATGGCAGCGTCGGCAACGCAACCGCAGAAGCCATCCGAGTTGGCGAGCTTACGACGCGTGTTTGCTTCGATTGCCGCCTTCGCCTTCGCGTATTCTTCTTGGACCTGGCGTTGCCTTTCACGGTACTGACGCATGGTGTCATTCCAAGCGCCACCCCAGCCACCGATTTTCCCAAACTCGGTGATCAGCTCATTGCCGAAAATAGATTCGGCGTAGTTCAGGGCCATGTCGGTTTCGGCAGAGGGTGGCGTCAGTGCCTGCATCTCGGCTTGTGCCGCTGCCTGGACGAGTTGCACATGGTGAGCCTTGCATGTCGGTGCGTGATCGAAATGCGCAATGCGCGCGGCGACCTCGGGACCAGTGCCTAAATACGAGATCGCAACCCAAAGTGCGATTCCGGCTGCCCCCGTCTTGGGCAGAATTTCCGTTATGGATGGAAACAACATCATTTTACCCTTTCGTTCTGAGGCGACGCTGGACGCACTTTTCCTCTCGGCGACGAGTACGCTCGCCGCCGCTTTCAAGACTCCAATTCTGTGTGCGGATTAGTGCGTCAGCGCCGCCGTCGTTGAGCGACCGGCCCGCTCTGTCAATGAACGGGCCGGTCCCGTATCAGCGCTTTGTATTGGCATCCCTTAGCCGAGCAACGGCAGCTTCGACGTCTTGTCGTTTTTGCGAACTCATGCCGAACGTCGGGACGTTCGTGTTGTTGGTCACGTAGCGACCAACAATCTCATTCTCTTTTCCATTCAGTGCCATATGCATCTCCTTTGTTAGGTCACTGCATGTTGCACTCTGACGTTTTCACGATGATTCGCGAGAGCTGAGTGGTCCGGCTCGGTCGCAGCGCCAGACAATCTCCAGACGAACGATTTTGCTTAACATTGCGACGAAATCGGACAATATGCGACGAATCTGGACGCACAATCTTCACGAGCCGAGATGCCTAACGAACTATCAATTCCCGAGTTTATATTCGACGCGGCCCATGTCGGAAGACTTAAGCGTTTCGCGCTCCGTCTGGAAGAGACTGGCCTTGCTTCGTTCCCGACGCAAGCCGCAGGAATCCAGAAGCTAGGCGAGGATGCCGAGACGCAGAAGTTGCTGATGACGAACGGCTTTAGCCTTGATCGTCAAAAGTGGTGGCGGTTCGTGAAGTCCGACAGCAACCGGATGACGGCGGGCCGCAATCACGACGTACCCTTGGTCGCGTGGCACTGGTTCCACCTGAAGTTTCCGAAGGAATTCGCGAGGTTCAAGCAAACCGACCTGCCTGATTACCGCCCACCGAATGATGTCGCACCGATATTGCATCAATGGCTGTTGCCCGATGAATCCCTCGATGAAAGGCGTCTAAATCTGCTTTCCGGCCGCTACGCTGCATATCGTCCGCATTTTCTCGATCCAGACAAGATCATGACAATGGAGATGGTCTGTGGCGTTGAGGATGATCTGACCCGTTTCACGATCACGATCAGCTACCCGAGACCAGAGCGCACCGAACCTGCAAAAGAGACAGTTGAGGGATATATGCTGCCCTATGGGGAGCGCGTCCTGTTCCAGGGCAAGATCGTCGCGACCAACGCGCCCTTCATCTTTATCCTCGCGGGCTTCCCCAAAGATTCGACCGGTGATGCCTTCGAACATGCCGAAGGCGCACTCCTCGTGGGTGCGTCAGGGACATTGCCAAGCGCCTACCCCATGGTGATCTGGCGCGCCGATCTTCCCGTCACATCTGGCGTTGCGACACGGGATGAGTTTCGAGCCAAAGTGCCGAACTACAAGGACATTGAATCGATCTTCCAGCGTGGGTTAGTCGCCTGGAGGTAGAAAGCGAGCATCGCTGACGGGCATATCGCATCGTCACAGTCTCCCCCGTTCCCCGCACCGGTCCTCATTCCGGTATGAGATGGGGATCATGCGCCGTCGCCGCCGGTCATCAACGCGGCTCGCTTCCGCGCCATCGCTTCACGTTCGTTCGCTCGGCTTGTGCAGTTCCGCCCCGCAGAGCGGCGCGCATACGCGCGGCGTTTGATAACCGGCTCTGATCGACGGCGGCAACTGTCTCCCCATCACCGGAATGGTCCGGTGGGAACATAAGGAGACAAACCATGACGACCGAAAACACCAACCGCCAGCCGACGCACCGCCTCTATTCCGTCAAGGGCGAAGGCAAGAACAGCCGCTGGATCGAAATCGGCGCAGCCTGGGCCAATCGTGACGGCGAAGGCTTCTCGATCAAGCTCGATGTCGTGCCGATGGACGGGCACATCGTGATGCGCGCGCCCAAGACGAAGGACGGGGGTCAGCAATGACCTCCAACCTTTTCCCCATCGACGGAGAGGAATTCGTCGGCCACTTCCGGCCCGTGCCGAACCACCTGAACGACAACGCGTCGTTCGATTTCGGCAACGGCGGATGCCTCTTCGAAACCTACGGCGCGGAGCTGGATCATATCCTGCGCCAACCCGCCGAACACGTCTGGACCATCCTTGACGTGGACGGCGAGCTGATGATCGCGAGCGGATACCACTTCGTGAATCGCATGGGCTATATCCTAACCGAAAGGCCGTGGCCCGAACATTGCCTGATCGAAGTGGACCTGTCCGATGATGACGGGATTGGAGGCCAGCCATGACCTCCGTCCCCCGTGACATCGTGATCGATACGCTCGACTGGCGCGGCGTGCTGATCGAGATCAGCTACGAGCCGCGCTATTTGGGCGATGACACCTACGCCCATCTGGCACTGCGATCCATCCAGCCGGACCGTGCGCCGCTGCCCATGACCGATACGGGCTACAAGTCGCACTTCATCCCGCAAGCCAATGTCGAGGAATTGGGCGGGCCGACCGCCTACGTCCTCGCATGGCTGGAGCATGAAGCGAGCCGCGAAGGCTGGGCGGAGATCGAAGCCGCCGCCCGCCAATACACGCTGTTCTAACCAGCGTGTGCCAGTCGCGACGGCCAACGGTTGTCGCGGCTGGCGTCATGGCCGAGCTGGCCAATGTTCATCCCGACATGCACCTGTGGAAACCGACCCCCGTGGAGCCGTAAACGGTGGCCCATCATCATGGGCCGCGTTATGATATGGCGTCTTTGCCGGACATGGCATCGACGATGCCGGTGCCGCAAAGTCCGCATATCGGAGCCATCGGCAAACCCCGAGCATGACCGTCAGGACAGCGGGAAAGGGTCGATAGCGACGAAGGCAAGGTGTCCGTGGTAGTACCACGGCGACCTTGGCAAGGGGCGCTGCGCCCCCGTTGCATCCCCTGCTGTTGGCGCTTCCCGCTCCCGTCCCTTTCCTGCCTTTGGCAGTATCGGGAGGGCCGGATCAGCACCATCGGGGAGACTTCGCTCTCCCCGCGAGATCGGCATGGCCGTCTCTTCCCCATCGATCAAAGGGAGCCTTCAAGCCCCCTCTGAACACCCCTGACCATGTCATGGAGACCAACCCTACGCGGATTGGATGCGCGTCAGCGTTTCGCCGCTGAATACGACCAGGGCGTGTGCCGCCCATGGACCCTGCATCAGG
>JAGREN010000131.1 GCA_020446505.1 Novosphingobium sp.
CTGATCTACGTCAACCCCGAAGGTCCGGGCGGCAACCCCCATGACATGGAAGGCATGGCCCGCGATGTGCGCGAAACCTTCGCCCGCATGGCGATGGACGACGAGGAAACCGTCGCGCTCACCGCTGGCGGCCATACCTTCGGCAAGTGTCACGGCAATGGCGACGCCGCGCTGCTCGGACCGGCGCCCGAGGGCAGCGATCTCGCTGCCCAGGGTTTCGGCTGGGCCAATCCCGGCGGTACCGGCGTGCTCGACGATGCGATTACTTCGGGCATCGAAGGGCCGTGGACCAATACGCCGTTCGAATGGTCGCACAACTACTTCCGCCTGCTGTTCAAGTACGATTACGAGCTGACGACCTCGCCAGCCGGGGCGCATCAGTGGACGCCGGTCGATCCCGATCCGGAGGACTTGGCTCCCTCGGCAGGCGACCCGAACGTCAAGGTGCCGACGATCATGACCACGGCGGACATGACGATGAAGCTCGATCCGGAGTATCGCAAGATATCCGAGCGTTTCATGAACGACCACGAAGCGTTCAAGGATGCCTTCGCGCGTGCATGGTTCAAGCTGACCCATCGCGACATGGGCCCCAAGGCGCGCTATCTCGGTCCCGAGATCCCTGCCGAAGACCTGATCTGGCAGGATCCCGTTCCCGCGGGCAGCATGCCGTCGGATGCCGACGTCTCGGCGTTCAGGTCCGCCATTCTCGCCAGCGGCCTCACCGTCAGCGAGCTGGTCAAGGCAGCCTGGGCCTCGGCCTCCACCTATCGCCGGACCGACCATCGTGGCGGTTCCAACGGCGCCCGCGTGCGGCTTGCCCCGCAGAAGGACTGGCAGGTCAACGATCCGGCCGAACTGGGCAAGGTGCTCGCGAAGATCGACGAACTGCGCGGCAATCTGTCGAAGGCCGATGCCGTGGTGCTGGCTGGCACGGCGGCAGTCGAGAAGGCGGTTGCCGACGGCGGCCACGCCGTGAGCGTCCCCTTCACCGGCGGTCGCGGCGACGCCACTGACGAGCAGACCGACGCGGAGAGCTTCGACTGGCTCAAGCCGCTCGCCGATGGCTTCCGCAACTATCGCTCAGGCCGCCTGAGCGTGAAGACCGAAGACCTGCTGATCGACCGTGCCGACCTGCTCGGCCTGACGATCCCCGAAATGACGGTTCTCGTCGGCGGGCTTCGGGTGCTCGGCGCCAATCAGGGCAACCGGCCGCACGGCGTCCTGACCGATCGCCCCGGCACTCTGACCAACGACTTCTTCGTCAACCTGCTCGACATGAAGACTGCCTGGAAGGCCGTCGATGGAAGCGAGGACGAGGAATACGTCGGTTCCGACCGGGCGAGCGGCGCGGAGCGGTGGCGCGCCACCCGTGCCGACCTCGTGTTCGGGTCCAACGCGCAGCTTCGCGCTGTCGCCGAGGTCTATGCCGAGAACGGCAACGAGGCCAAGTTCGTCAGGGACTTCGTCAAGGCCTGGACCAAGGTGATGAACGCCGGCCGGTTCGACCTCAAGACCCGCTGAGCCTTCCAGTCCCCCCGCATCCCGTTCCTGCCATCCGGCAGGGGCGGGATGACGCGTTGGATTTGCCAATCAGTCCACGTCGTCGTTTTCGTTGAACTTCAGGATCAGCACATGCAACTCGCCACTGGGCGTGAAGTCGTGCTTTCTCACTTCGAACCGGGTCGGGCCGATCTTCTTCACCCCGTCCATGCAGAAGCTGACGAGGTTCTCCGCCGCCCCCTTGTCCACCACCAGCCGGAAATCGCGGATCGGACCGTTCCAGTTCGCCCCCGGCGAGAGCACATAGCTCAGCCAGGTTTCCCCGTAGTAGACCGAGTGTCCCGGTGCGGCAGCGGCCAGCCTGCGGTCCACCCCGGCGATGAACGAGTCATCGGTGCACCAGGTTTTGCGGTATTCCTTGAGGAGGTCCGGACTCTCCTTGCGCGCTGATGGATAGAGCGCGCCACCCACGCTTCCGCCGGGGATCGGCCTGTATGTGTGCTCGACCGTGATCGTGCTGCCCGCAGGGAACACCTGTTCGCGCACGAACCACGTCGCCACGTCCCATGCGGGAACGTACACGTTGTTGAACGCCTCGTCGCGCACCAGCAGTCCCTGCCTGATCAACGCGTCGCGCTTCTCATCGGAGAGGGCATCGACGGACTTGTCGAACGGACCGTCGGTATACCAGTCGAACGGCAGGCCGCTGGCCCTGACCTGCGCCGTCACGTCGCGGGTGCCGATCACGGCCAGCTCCATCGGCGTGAAGCTCACCGGCGCGCCGTTCACCCTGGTCGAGAAGCCGAAGTCCTTCCAGTCATGCTTCTGTTGCAGCTCGAACCATTGCCACAGCATGCCGCGCGGCTGGCCCGGAAGCGGAAAGGCGACCGTGGCGCGCACGTCCTTGTCGGTGGGATTGTGCATGCGATAGGTCACACGCACCTGATCTTCGGAGAGGAACAGGTCCTCGCTCTGCATGATGATCGCGGAACCGGGCTTCAGCACGATACCGCCGATGCCGATGTCGGCTTCGCTGTCGTTGGCAAGCGCGGGCGGTGCGAGGGGCGTAAGTGCCAGCCCCAGCAGGGCCAGAGCCGCGCTGTAGGTTACACATGAAACACAGTCCTGAAGAGAAAAACGCGGGCGGCGCGAGGGGCGTTTCCCATCGTTTGGAACAGCGCAAGTGCGGGGATCGATCAATCGGGCCATGGAGGCGACGCTACGCTAGCTGCGCCAAGTAGGGAAGCACTGCGGCGATAACAGGCATCAGGGCGCGAGATTGGGCCCTTTCCGTATTTCAACGCTGTGAAGCTCCTGAAATCGCGATATTATTCATCCCATAATATACAATTAAAATATAATGATATGGAATGATAATGAATCGACTTATCGATAATAAAGAACGATCCGTATCTAATTTTAGATTAATATGAGATTAATCTTGAATGTGGATTTGCGCAAGAGGATAACCCGATCCTACCTGAATTATGTCGATTCGTTTAAAGAATCGTACAGGGGCTTTCTATACGCAAAAAAATTGGCGCATTTCTGCGCGTTGGACGTTTTTGTCCTTTTTTCAGGAGAGTGGTCATGCCTGCAGAATTTTGTCCTCGACAGATCGTCTTTGAAATTCCGGGGAGTCCAGGTGTTCTCGTTACTGCGACTGAAGATGGATCCGGCGGTATCGACTTCATCGTCGATGTTCAGGACGGAGCGACAATAACGGGAGATCTTCGCGGTCTGTTTTTTGACTTCGTCGACGAGTCCAAACTTGCTGGCCTCGATATTACTGATGGTTCGGGCGTAATTACCGAGACAAGAGTCGAACCCAACAGTGTCATCGACCTAGGTAATGGCGCGAACATGAAGGGGGCGACAAAACAGTCGTTCGACATCGGAATCGAATTCGGCACGCAGGGCATCGGTCACGGTGACGATATCCACGATCCGGTCTCGTTCACCGTCACCAACGATGCTGGCGACCTTACCCTCGACGATATCGCACACCAGCGCTTCGGCGCTCGCGTTACCTCGACGGGAAGTCCGGACGGCTCCCGCAGTGGCTCGGAAAAGCTGATCGTCATCGCACCGGCAGCGCCAGACGCCAACGACGATGGCTATACGATATTCGAGGACAACTCGACCGGCCTCGACGATCCGTCAAAGACGCCGACCGACTATGTCATGAACGTGCTGGCCAACGATACGGACGGTGATGGCGATCCGCTCACGATCATTTCAATCCATGAGCAACCCGATCACGGCACCGTCTCCATCACCGATGGCGGGACCACGATAACCTATACTCCGGAGCTCGACTACGCCGGGCAGGTCACTTTCGAATATTGCGTCAGTGACGGCAATGGCGGGCAGGACCACGCCACGGTCACCATCGATCTCACCCCGGTCGCTGACGTTCCGCTGTTCGACGTCGTCGTCGAGGGTACCGACAACGTCAACGAAGTGCTGATCACCGTCACGGTCGATCAGGACGACGCGGACGGTTCCGAATTCATGGACAGTCTCACCACGTCGCTGCTTCCGGCTGGCGTGACGATTGCCCCGGTTTCCGTCGATCCTCCGGGCCAGCCGGCTTCGATCAGCCAGGCGTTCCTGCTAACAATGGCACTGGACCACGATTACGACTTCGACCTGACCTTCACGGGCACGGCGGAAGAAATGGTCGGGGGCGATCAGCAGACCGGAACCTACGTCGTGCCGATCCTCTACGAATACAATTCGACTACGGTGGCGGCCGAATTCAATGCCGTCGATCAGTCGATCTGGAGCACAGGCAACGAATTTACCTTCAACGACAACCGCTTCTTCGGTGTCGATACCGGTCCCTTCGGCGGCCAGATCGGGCCCTCATGGCTCTATGCGGGAATCGACGGCGATTTCATGGCCGGGTTCCAGTCGAACCTCCACTTCGAAGGCGGCGACATCGATGCGACGGCAGACTATGACATCACGGTCGAAACGAATTACAACAAGACCGTCGACACGCTGCTGATCGATACCGGCACGCTCTTTCAGGGAGCCATATTCGATACGGTCGGACCGCAGGGATCCTACACGCTCGATTTCCTGTGGGATCTCTATCTTGCGGCCTATGTGGGCGTGGACATTTCGGTAGACCTGTTCGTGACCGAGATCGGCTGGACCGACCGGTTCGATTTCACCGCGCTCGATACCGACGGTTCGGTGAACCTCATCGACCTGAACAGCGACGATCTCGAATTCGGCTTCACGTTCCCGTCGCCGTTCGATTCCGTTTCGCTCGACTTCGCATGGCCGAACATCACGACCAACGGCACGGTGCCGACGGGAATGTCTACGGGGGAAAGCAACGACTTCTTCACGCTGACCCTCGACATGGACCAGCTGTTGTCTCAATTGCTGTTCGGCGGGGTCAACCCGTTCGACATCGACTTCGACCTGTTCGGCGGCATCTTCAACTTCGGCCTCGAACTGCTCGACTTCGATCTGCTGGGCTCGCTCAATTTCGTCCAGAATTTCGACCTCAACTTGGGCGATCTGGTTGGCACCTTCGCATTTGAAAACGGTTCGTCCCAGTCCTTCACGATCGGCGACAGCATCCAGGTGTCCAATGCGCTCGACATCGATGCCGGAGGCGACAACGACGGTATCGTCGAATTCACCTTCACGGTCGCGCCGGCTGCCGATCTCACCAACGAAACGCTGCTGCAGTTCAATGTCGGCTATAATCTGGACCTCTTCACGGTCGAATTCAGCTACGACATCGAGGTGGATTCGGACACGTTCACGTTCGGGCCGCTGGTCGACCTGGGCGATTCCGTGCCTGTCACGGACGTGCCGGTCTACGATGAGACCTTCGCGCTGAACATCGTTGCCGACAGCTTCAGCTTCGGCGCCTGAATGCCTTCGAATGCGTGCCGTCCGGTCCATTGCGGACCGGGCGGCGCGTGTCGTTGAAACCGGGATAGGCCGGCCGCAGGGCGCACGATTGTTCGATCGCGTTGCCTGCTAGTCGATAGCGATCACTGGCACCGCAATCGCAATGGCCGTTGAAAGATCGCGCACGGCTTCCATTGACGGTGCAGACGGTTTGCCCGGTGCCTCTGCAATTGCCGCAGGCGCCGGTCGCGCGTCGTCTTGCAGGCCCAGGACGCGGACCGCCGAACCGTCAGGATCTTGCGATCTGCCAAAGCCTCCGCTTGATCCCGTCGACACCCGCGGCGCGACGAGGAACGAACAGCCCTCGTCAGAACCCTCTTGCGGATTTTCCGCCTCGCGCCGGATTTCCTTCCCGACCTGCGACAGCACAAACCGGCTGGTGACGAGCTTGCGCCACACGAGCTGGGCCCACTCGTCGAGATCTGCCGGATCGGGCGCGATCTGATTGCGGTCGCAAGCCTTCTGGAAGGCGTCGCGCCATTCGGCCTGCTTCCTGGGGCGCGGGCTGCCCTTGCAGATTTCGACGATCATGTCCGCCCATGCCTCAAGGCAATTGCCGCCAACTTCCGGCTCGGCCTTGCTGTCGGACACTGGCTGCGGGTCAGCTTCGAACTTGATGCGCTGGACTGGCTGACCCTCAAGCGCAAGTTTTCTCATCGAGGAGGTCGGGGCAGGGCTGATGGCCTTGGCGATGAGTTCGAAGCCCGGTTCGGGCAGATCGTTGGCCGGAAGCGGCGATGCGCTCTCGTCTTCGCAATCCGGTGTCTCGGCCTCGCTGCGCCGAGGCCCGCTGTCCATCTGGGCCTGCTCGATGCGGTGTTCGAGCATGTCGATCAGCTGGTTGCGGTTTTCAGACCAGAGGTTCCTTGCCGCGGCGGTGATGCCGTGGCGGCCGCCTGCGTGCTCCAGCTCAAGTTCCACGCGCTGCGCGGACCGGTCGAGTTCGCCATCGAGGAATTCGATGAAATGGACGAAACCTTCGCGAATCTCCTGGAGCATGACAGGCGTCCTGGGCAGCGGGTCGAGGTCGTCGAAGATGTCGTCAACAAGGCGCCCGGCCTGCACCGCCATCGCCTCGATGCAATCGCGCAGCATGGTCCCGTTGCGCAGGCCGCCAGACCCCATGTGCGTCGACAGGAGCATCCCGAGATGTTCGGAGACACCCCTGCGGGCCTTCGCGATCTTGTCGGCGATCCGGTCCTGCAGGGCTTGTTGGCCGTTCGGGGCTGGCGAATGACCTCCTGCACCCGTTTCGTCCGCACCCTCGCATTCGGGTGTTCTGAGCGCCGCGCCTTGGGTCACGAGGGTCATGGCCAAACCTTGCCTTCCTGGTCATCAACGAGGACGTCAGGTCAACAGGTTCCGGTTAAGTTCGCGGAAAGAGCCAGGGTAAATGCGTTCTTCAGCACAACCGAATGCAAACCGCCCGGTCCGTGGCGGACCGGGCGGCGCGTGCCGACTGTAGGGGGGGAGCAGCCGGCGATTGGGTCAGGCGGCGGGGCCGTCAGTAACCGTAGCGGCGGTCATACCCGTCGTTGTAGCCGCGGCGGTTGTAGTACTCGCGGTCCTGGTTGCGATAGCGCCGGTCGTAGCGGTCGCCGTAGCGGCGCTGCCAGTTGTCGCGATCGTAGCGGTTGCCCTGGCGGTTGTAGTAGTAGCCCTGATCGTAATACCAGCCGTCGCGGACGTAGTAGCGATCGTCATAGCGGTCGTGCCTGCTCGAACTGGCGACGATGGCGCCGATGGCAAGGCCGACGATCCCGGCGCCGATAGCGATGGCTGCATCGTCGCCGTTGCCGCGGTGGTATTCGCGCGCCATGGCAGGCGTGGTGGTGACGAGCGCGGTCGCGGCGAGAGTGGTGGCCAGCACGCTCTTCTTCAGGAAATTGGTCATAGGTCTAACTCCCGAGTTCGCCTTGGCGGCCCGGCCCGATTGCCTCGCCGCGTGCTGTCTCGATGGGTTGCTTATGGCAGAGGCCAACTGAACAGGCTCAGCATGACACTGGCAGGCTTCGTTCAGGTTTGTTGGAATTTGTATGAACAGCGGAGTCTGCCGGCAAAGCCCACCCCCCCAACCCCTCCCGCAAGCGGGAAGGGAGCGAGACTTGCTGTGCCGGAGGCGCAGCTAGTCGCAGCGGGGTGGGCAAACCATCATGCAGCGAGCCTCGCTGAGCCGGAGGCTCGGCAAGTCGCAGCGGGGTGGGTAAACCCTTACGCCGCTTCCTTCTTCCGACCGGCCTTCTTGCGCTCGTGCGGGCAGAGCAGGGCCTTGCGCAGCCGGATCGACTTGGGCGTGACTTCGACCATCTCGTCGTCGTCGATATAGGCAATGGCCTGTTCCAGCGTCATGATCTTCGGCGGGGTCAGGCGGATCGCGTCATCCTTGCCCGACGAACGGATGTTCGTGAGCTGCTTGGCCTTCATCGGATTGACTTCCAGATCGTCAGGCTTGGCGTTCTCGCCAATGACCATGCCCTCGTAGAGCTTTTCCTGCGGGGAAACGAACAGGATGCCGCGTTCTTCCAGGTTGTTGAGCGCGTAGGCATTGGCCTCGCCCGTGCCGTTGGAGATCAGCACACCGTTGTTCCGGCCCTCGATCACGCCCTTGTAGGGGCCGTACTTCTCGAACAGGCGGTTCATGATGCCTGTGCCGCGCGTGTCGGACAGGAACTCGCCGTGATAGCCGATGAGGCCGCGCGACGGGGCGGAGAAGGTGATGCGGGTCTTGCCCTGGCCCGAGGGACGCATCTCGGTCATCTCGGCCTTGCGGCGCTGCATCTTCTCGACGACCGTGCCCGAATATTCGTCGTCCACGTCGATCACGACGGTCTCGTAAGGCTCGGTGCGGTTTCCGCCCTCGTCGGTGTCGAACAGCACGCGCGGGCGGCTGATGCCCAGTTCGAAACCTTCGCGGCGCATCGTCTCGATCACCACGCCAAGCTGCAATTCGCCCCGGCCTGCGACCTCGAAGCTGTCCTTGTCGGCGCTCTCGGTGACGCGGATGGCAACGTTGGTTTCCGCCTCGCGCATCAGGCGGTCGCGGATCATGCGGCTCGTCACCTTGTCACCTTCGCGACCTGCCAGCGGGCTGTCGTTGACGGCAAAGCGCATGGCGAGCGTCGGCGGATCGATCGGCTGGGCAGCGATGGGGTCGGTTACTTCCGGCGCGGCAATGGTGTTCGACACGGTCGCCTTTTCCAGACCGGCGATGGCGATGATGTCGCCCGCGCGCGCTTCCTCGACCGGCACGCGGTCAAGCCCGCGGAAGGTCAGCAGCTTGGAGGCGCGGCCCGCCTCGATCACGTTGCCTTCGGCGTCGAGAGCGCGGATCGGGTCGTTGACCTTGATCGTGCCCGACTGGACGCGGCCCGTGAGCACGCGGCCCATGAAGTTGTCGCGATCGAGCAGGGTGGCAAGGAAGCTGAACGGGGCGTCGGTTTCCAGCGACGGGGGCGGGACGTGATCGACGATCAGCTTGAACAGCGGTTCGAGCGAACCAGAGCGCGCGGCAATGTCCTCGCCGGCGTAGCCGTTGCGGCCGGAGGCGTAGAGAACCGGGAAGTCGAGTTGTTCGTCGTTGGCGTCGAGATTGACGAACAGGTCGAACACCTCGTCGAGCACTTCGGCGGCGCGCTGGTCGGGACGGTCGATCTTGTTGACGACGACGATGGGCTTGAGGCCCAGGCCCAGCGCCTTGCCGGTGACGAACTTGGTCTGCGGCATGGCGCCCTCGGCGCTGTCGACCAGCAGGATGACGCCGTCGACCATCGAGAGGATGCGCTCGACCTCGGCGCCGAAGTCGGCGTGGCCGGGCGTATCGACGATGTTGATGCGTACGGCGCCGTCCGGGCCTTCCCATTCGATCGAGGTCGGCTTGGCAAGGATGGTAATGCCGCGCTCGCGCTCGAGGTCGTTCGAATCCATCGCGCGTTCTTCCACGCGCTGATTGTCGCGGAAGGTGCCGGACTGGCGGAACAACTGGTCCACCAGAGTGGTTTTGCCGTGGTCGACGTGCGCGATAATGGCAATGTTGCGCAGGGGTAGCGGGGCGGTCATGCGAGGGCCTCGTGTGGTCTTGGCGTTTCTGGAACGGGTCGGCGCGGTATTGCTGCACCGCACAATCGGCGCGCCAATAGCGGAAACTGCCCGTCAGGGCAAGCGGCGAAGGCAACAAACGGCTTGGCAAAAAACAGTGGGAAACCTAATGATAAACGCTGCGCCATCTTCCCCGGTGGTCTGCAAATGTTACAGTTCGATGCCGGGTATCGACTAAGGGTTGAAAATTATAAAATATGAAGTAGTAATTTAATTACAAAACTCAATAATGAGTGAGAGGGTTGCAATGAAGGGTATTTCAACGCGTCGCCGTATGGGTGGCTTGCTTTCTGCTGGCGTGGCTATGTCGGCACTGGGATTTTTCTCCACCCCTGCAATGGCACAGGGACAGGCTGCTGAGGGGCAGGCTTCCGATGACTACGCCGCCGACGAGATCATCGTCACGGCAACCAAGCGCGAAGCAACCTTGCAGGAGATTCCGGTTGCCGTCTCGGTGACCAGCGCCGAGACGATCGAGCGCGCGCAGATCCGCGACCTGAAGGACCTGTCCACCGTCGTGCCTTCGCTGCGAGTGAATACCCTGCAAAGCTCGGCCAACACCAATTTCGTGATCCGCGGCTTCGGCAACGGCGCCAACAATGCCGGGATCGAGCCTTCGGTCGGCCTGTTCGTCGATGGTGTCTATCGGTCTCGCTCGGCGGCGATGATCGCGGACCTTCCCGACGTGCAGCGGGTCGAGGTTCTGCGCGGGCCGCAGTCAACCCTGTTCGGCAAGAACGCTTCGGCCGGTATCATCTCGATGACCACGAAGAAGCCGGCCTTCGAATTCGGCGGCACGCTTGAAGCGAGTTACGGCAATTTCAACGCGATGGTGCTCAAGGGCGTGGTGACCGGTCCGTTGTCGGATACCATCGCGGTCAGCCTTGGCGGCGCTTACAACAAGCGCGACGGCTACATCCGCGATCTCGCGCTGGGCACGCGATCGGACAATCGCGATCGCTGGTCTGTGCGCGGACAGGTGCTGTTCGAGCCGAGCGATGCGCTCGAAATTCGTCTGATCGGCGACTATGGCAAGATCGACGAAACCTGCTGCGCGGTGGTCAATCTGCGCCAGTCGGCATCGACGCTGGCGATCATCGCGCCAAGCCCGATTGGACTCGGCGGCCAGATTTCGGACTATCGCACGCCGTTCGCCGACGTGATCTATTCGAACTTCGCCTCGACCAACAAGATCAAGAACTGGGGCCTTTCGGGCCAGATCGACTACGACTTCGGCAATGCCAAGCTGACCTCGATCACGTCCTATCGCGGCGTTGGGGCGATTACCGACCAGGATTCGGATTTCACCAGCGGCGACCTCATCGGCCGCAATTCCCAGGACGTGGACATCAAGACCTTCACGCAGGAACTGCGTCTGGACATGAAGTTCGGCGACAAGGTTTCCGCGCTGCTGGGCGCATATTACTTCAACGAGAAGATCAACCAGTCAAACCAGTTGCTGTTCGGTGAGGACTTCCGCGGCTATGCCGACCGCCTGATCCGCGGCCAGTCGAACAACGCCTTCAACGTCGCTGCGGTCGAGCAGCTGCTCGGCGCCCTGCAGGGCAATCCGGCGCTCTATGCCGGGCGCTTCTTCGGCGATGGCAAGGGCTTTACCGAGGGCTACAGGCTCAAGAACGATGCGTGGTCGGTCTTCGGGCAGGTCGATTTCGAGGTAACCGACCGGCTGACGCTGACTGGCGGCATCAACTACACCAAGGACAAGAAGCGCTTTTCCACCGACGTGACCTCGGATGAAGTGTTCTCGGCGATTCCGCTGCGCAGCTTCATTCCTGGCGCGACGCAGCTTTTCGTTGCGCAGGGCGTGGCGACGGCGCTCGGAAACCCCGGCGGGATCGCGACTGCCGAACAGATCCAGGCCATCGCGTCAGGAGCCCTCGGCGCGCAGGCGCAAGCCGCCTACAACACGGTCATCGTGCCGACCGCGACGGCAACGGCAACCCAGCTGCTCGCGCTCCGGCCTCTCCAGTTCCTGCCGCCATTCCAGAACGTGCCGAACGTGGCCGAGACGGGCCGGGTGAGCGACGACAACGTCGCCTTCACCCTGTCGGCGAACTACGAGATCACCGATTCGACCAGCGTCTATCTGCGCTATGCGACGGGCTACAAGGCTGCCTCGATCAATCTCTCGCGCGACAGCCGTCCGACTGCGCCGGCACTTGCCCAACTCGTCGCCGCGGGAGTCGCAGTGCCCAACCTCACTTCGGGCAGCCGCTTTGCGGGACCGGAGGATTCCACTGTCTACGAAGTGGGTCTGAAGGGTAACTGGGGCTGGCTCTCGGCCAACGTCGCGCTGTTCAGGCAGGAGATCAAGGGCTTCCAGTCGAACCTGTTCACCGGCACCGGCTTCTTCCTCGCCAATGCCGGCAAGCAGTCGGTCGACGGGGTCGAGTTCGAAGGCCGCCTCAAGCCCATCGATCCTCTGACCGTGACGCTGGCAGTCACCTATCTCGATTCGAAATACGACAGTTTCCTGCTGTCCGGTGTCGGAGATCTGAGCGGAACGAAGGTCGCTGGTGCGACGCCGCTGTCGATCACTTTCGGCGGCGAACATGTCACCGATTTCGACAATGGCGACAGCCTGATCCTGCGCGCCGACTATCACTACGAAGCGCCGTTCAAGCTGGTGGAAGGCCTGCCCAATCTGGTGGTCAAGAACCCGATCACGGACGCTATCATCAGCTATGCGCCAGCCATCGCCGCGGCCAAGGAATTCAAGCAGAGCGTGAACGACCTCAACGCGTCGATCACCTATGCGCTGGACATGGGGCTGGAATTCTCGATCTGGGGCCGCAACCTGCTCGACGACCGGATGATCCGCCAGATTTTCGACTCGCCGGCGCAGATCGGCTCGATCTCGGGCTACCCCAACCAGCCGCGCACCTATGGCGCGACGGTGCGCTACAAGTTCTGATACTTTTGCCCGGACCGCGTGAGAAGCGCGGTTCCGGGCCACGTTCCTGACGATCTGCCCCACTGAAACAGATACTTTGTGTGCCTCGCTTTTTAGGGGTTCGCGGCGCGCGTTTCACTGATACTCTGCGGTCTTCTTCACTTTGGGGAAAGAGGAGGAAAACATGCTGGAGTGGGCTATCCTGCCGTTCAGGCGCTATTTCGATTTTCAGGGCCGTTCGCGGCGCATGGAATACTGGTCGTTCGCTTTGCTGATCTTCGTCGTTTATCTGGTGCTGGTCGGCATCATGATGGCTGGCGGCGCATCACTGGCCGCCATGAGCGGCGATCCTTCGGCGATAACGTCGGCATCGTTCGGTCCGGTTTTCTATATCGGGGTCGGACTGTTGATCCTGTTCGCCCTGGCGGTGATCATTCCCAGTATCGCCGTCGTGGTTCGCCGATTGCATGATCGCGACATGAGCGGCTGGTGGTATCTCGGCTTCATCGTTGCCTCGATGATCCCGTTCGTCGGCTTCATCGCCAGCATCGCCCTGCTGGTGCTGATGTTCCTGCCGGGAACGCCGGGGCCGAACCGCTTCGGACCCGATCCCAAGGGTCCGGGAAGCACCGAGGTGTTTGCCTGAAACATTGATTTTGCGCAGGGGCGGCGTGTCATCGCTGCTCCTGCCAATTCCTGACTTTGGAGTGCGAGTTCAGTGGATGAATTGCGGCGGCTGCTGGGCAAGGGGAACAATTTCCTCGCCCTCTATCTCGCGGTAATGCTGCCGACCTACATCCTGCCCTACATGGGGTCGAACTCGCTGCTGGCAGGCGTTGCCACGCTTGGCGCGACGGCTCCGCAGTTCCTGTTGCATCTGGTCTGCCTGATCGCGCTGTGCGTGTTTGCCCAGCTTCGCGGCAAGATCATCGGCAAGGACTGGCTGGTCGCCCTGCCCATCGGCGCTGGCGTATTCGACATGGTGCCACTGCTGAACTGGATCCCTCTGGTCCCCACCGCGCTGCATGTCGTGGCGCTGGTGGTCGGGATGAAAGACGACGGCGACTATCCGCCGCCCGAGGACACCTTCTCCTAAAGCTCGCGCAGAGCCTGCGCCGGTTTGGCGCGAAGCAGCGGCAGCGATCCGGCCAGGGCAAATCCGATAACCAGCAGGGCGCCTGCCGCCAGCACGCCAAGCACGCGCGGCCAGTCGGGCAGCCAGTCGAATTCGAACATCTGCGTCATCACCGCCCAGCCGATCGCGCTGCCGAGCGCGAGAGCGACTGCCGAGAGAACCAGAGCCAGCAGGCCAAACTCGGCCAGTTGCAGCATCAGAAGTTGCCTGCGGCTCGCGCCGAGCACACGCAGGATCACATTGTCGTAGAGCCTGCTCGCCCGCGCCGCGGCAATCGCGCCGAGCAGCACGGCAAGCCCGGCCAGCACCGCAACCGACGCCGCCGAAAGGATCGCGACCGACATCTGGCCGAGCAAGTCTCGCGCCTGTGTCAGCAGGCCGCCCGTCTCGATCACGGAAGCCGTCGGGAAGGCGCGCACCAATCGTCCCAGCAATCCCTCGCTCTTCACGCCGGGCGGCAGGTCGATGGTCGCGGCCAGGTTGTGTGGTGCGTCGATCAGGGTGTTGGGCGAGAACACCAGCACGTTGTTGAAGCCCATGTCCTCCCAGTCGATGCGCCGGATCGAGGCGACGCGGGCGTTTCTTTCCACGCCCAGCACGCCGATGGTCATCATGTCGCCGACCTTGAGGCCGATAGCGTCTGCGAGCTGATCCTCGACCGAGACTTGCGGCTCGCCCTGCCAGTGTTTCGGCCACCACTTGCCGCGCACCACCTCGTTTCCTTCGGGAACCTCGTCGGAATAGGTGATGCCGCGCTCCCCGCGCAGTGCCCATGCATCGTCGGGAAGCGTCTCCGGATCGAGCGTATCGACGCGGGTCATGGCACCTTGCGGCCCATAGGCGAGGATGCGGGCGCGCAGGGCAGGCACGGTGCGAACCCTGGCTTGCGGGGCAGTGCGCGCGACGGCGGCCCGGAAATCGGCTTCCTTGTCGCGCGGCACGTCGAGCACGAAATAGTCCGGCGCTTCGCGCGGCACTTTGGCAGCGATATTGGCTTCGAGACTTGTCTGGAGCGCGGCCAGTAGCACGAAGGCGGACAGGCCGAAGCCGAGCGCCGTGACCAGTGCGCCGGTCTGCGCCGAGGGGCGATGGAGGTTCGCCAGCCCGGCTCTCAGGACCGGGTCGCGGGGCCGGGGCAATCGCGCCGCCAGATGCCGGATGGCAAGCCCGATCAGGGCCAGCAGCCCGAGCACGCCTGCCGCGCCCAGCAGGAACAGCGCGCTCAGCATGGGATTGGATGCGGTGCCCAGCACCAGCGCGGCGAGCAAGGCCAGTCCGCCGCCGACCGGCAAGGCCATCGCTCGCAGCGATACAGCCAGCGGGCTCACCCGCGCCCGCATCAGCGCCATGGCCGGATAGAGGCGCGCGCGCAGCAAGGGCGGGGCGGAGAACACCAGCGCCACGATCAGGCCATAGGCTGCGGCTATCGCCAGCGCAGGTGGATCGAACACGAAGCCCGGTGAGACGGGCAGCAGTCCTTCGAGCAGTTTACCGAGCAGGGGCGTCACCAGCAGGCCTGCCGCAAGTCCGGCCATGCTGCCCACCAGCGCCGCCGCGCCGATCTGCAACAGGTAGATCCGCGCGATGTCGCCGCTCGTCGCGCCGAGCACCTTGAGCGTGGCGACGCTGGTGCGGCGGGCTTCCAGATAGGACGAGACCCCGCCGCCGATACCGATTCCAGCGATGACCAGCGCGGCAAGGCCCACCATGACGAGGAACTCACCCATGCGCGAGACGAAGCGTTCGGTGCCCGGCGAGGCATTGTCACGCGTGCGGAATTCGAAGCCGGCGGCGGGGAAGCGCGCCTCGATCGCGTCCGTCGTCGCCTTCGGGTCGACGCCCGGTCGCAGCAGGGCGCGGGTCTTGGTGTGATACATGGCTCCGGGCGCGGTGAGGCCGGCGCGTTCGGGCATTTGCTTGCTGACAATGGCGACATCGCCGAGGCTGAAGCCTTCGCCGAGCAGTTCCGGCTCCTTGTCGATGATCCCGCCGACCTTAAGAGGCTGTCCGCCCAGAGTGACCATGCCGCCCTTTGCCACCCGCAGCCGTTCTGCGGTGCCTTCGGAAAGGTAGATCACATGATCCGGCGGCGCGCCGACCTTTCGCCCGTCCGCCAGCACGAGCCTGCCCACCATCGGCCACTTGTCGTCGACGGCCTTCAGGGCGACAGGCGCGCTCGCCTCGCCGTTCATGGCGATGGCCTGCATGCGGTATCCGGTCGAGACGGGGCCGAACTGGCGGAGGAAGGCCATTTCCTCGTCGTTCAGGCCGCGCTGCCAGACGCGCACCTCGATATCGCCGCCGAGCACCTCGCGCCCGCGCCGGTCGAGTTCCTGCGTGATCGAGCCGGTCAGCGTGCCGATGGCAGCCAGCGCGCCGACGCCGAGGAACAGGCAAACCAGCAGCAGGCGCAGGCCGCGGAACCGGGCGGACAGTTCGCGCCGCGCGATCCGCCATGCAGTTCGCCAGGGCAGGGCAGCACTCATGGCCGGGCGGTGTCGCTCGCGATCCGCCCGTCGGCCAGGGTCACGACCCGCTCGCAGCGTGCAGCCAGAGCGGCATCGTGCGTAATCGTCACCAATGTCGCGCCGGTTTCCGCACGGCGGGCGAGCAGCAGGTCCATGATCGCCTCGCCGGTCGCGGCGTCGAGGTTGCCGGTCGGCTCGTCCGCGAAGATCAGGGCAGGGCGCGGGGCGGTGGCGCGGGCAATGGCGACGCGCTGTTGCTCGCCGCCTGAAA
>JAGREN010000132.1 GCA_020446505.1 Novosphingobium sp.
TGCCAGGCCATGCGGATGAAGAACGGTCCATAGTTCCCGTAGTCGGCAGGCCACCAGGACTGGGAGGTCTTCAGAACCTTGCGGATGTCCGCTTTAACGGCGTCGAGGTCGAGCGTGGCGAACTCGGCGGCGTAATCGTAGTCGGCGCCATAGGGGTTCGATGCCGCATCATTTTGGCGCAGGGCCGAAAGGTCGACCTTGCTGGGCCACCAGTCCTTGCCGGACTGAGCCGCTTCTTCCGCATTCGCGGGCGCGGCAAACATGACTGGAGATGCCGCAGCGACAAGCAGGGCAATAGCAGAGACAGTGTTCTTGATCATTTCATCCACTCCTTTGTTATGTGCTCACATGCATGCAGCTAGGCGAACACGAGTCTTCGTCAGAATCGAAAATTTTACTCACTTTTATCGAGACAGTCGATTAGTTGCCTGCAAGGGCGCTCACCCGATCCGCGCAAATGCTGCGGCCCCCTTTGGCCTTGCCGGTATCGCTTGCACCTCGGCAGGCTCACCGATAACCGAGGCGAGCCTCTGTGCCGGATCGCCCGCACCGGCGAAAATTGCCTCCATCGCGCGAACGCAAAGGGCTGTCTTGTCGTCGGCAAGCGCATAGATCACTGACCGCGCTTCCTTGCGTGTGCTGACGAGGTCAGCGCGCCGCAGTTCCGCAAGTTGCTGGCTGAGCGCAGGCTGGCCTATGCCGGTCTCCGCATCGATTTCGCTGACCGTATGCTCGCCGCGAAGCAGGCACGACAGGATCATCAGCCGCTGCGGCTGCGCGTAGGCCTTGAGCCGCTCCACCGCCGCGTCAGCGAGCGCCCTGTCCTGATAGATGCCGCTCATGAGCCCCCCTTCGGCGCGCAAAACCAGTCGGCTTCGTCGGATGTTCCGGCAAGGTCGGTGTCCGGCGGGTTGAGCGTAGGCTCGCCCGGCTGCCATCCTTCGGGAGTCAGAACCTCGTCTCGCTCCGCAATTTGCAGGGCTGCAACCATGCGGAGGATTTCCTCGACGTTGCGCCCGACGTTGTGAGGATAGGTGGTTATGGCCCGCACGACGCCGTCGGGGTCGATGAAATAGGTACTCCGGATCGCAGAAGTGTCCTGCGCGTGCTCGTCGATCATGCCGTATGCCTTGCCGATCGCCATGCTTGGATCCTCGATGATCGGGAACGGCACGGTAACGCCAAAGGCCTGCTCGATCGCCTTTACCCAGGCGATATGGGCATAGAGGCTGTCAACCGACAGGCCGAGCAACTCACAGTCGAGCGCAGCGAAACGGTCGGCATTGCGCGCGAGCGCGACGAACTCGGTCGTGCAGACCGGCGTGAAATCGGCCGGGTGCGAAAACAGGATGACCCAGCGACCGCGATAGTCGGCCAGCGATTTTTCACCACGCGTCGTTCTCGCCGAAAAAAGCGGCGCACTGTCGCCCAGCCTGAGCGGGCGGTTTGCACTGGATGCGGCAGCGATATCTTCTCGTGCTGTCATTGTCCTGTCCGGTTGGAGGCCGAGCCCCTTGACGACTCATCATAACCGAATTACATAAACCGTGTAAATATGAATTTGATGAGGTTTTTGTCATGAGCGACTCGGCACTCGACAAGGCGCGAGCACAAATCGAAGCCGCCCGGCCCGACAGGATGCAGATCAAGGCATTCTTCGATCCTGATACTTTCACGGTGACCTATGTCGTCAGCGACACGCAGACCAGGCGCGCGGCCATCGTTGACAGTGTCCTCGATTTCGATCCCGCCTCGGGCCGCACCTCCCACGCCTCGGCCGACGCGGTGATCGCCTATGTCGAAGAACATGGCCTCGGCATCGACTGGCACCTGGAAACCCATGCGCACGCCGATCATCTCTCGGCAGCGCCCTATCTCCAGCAGAAGCTTGGCGGGAAGATTGCCATAGGCGAGCACATCGTCACCGTGCAGGAGACCTTTGGCGCCCTGTTCAATGCTGGCGCCGAGTTTCATCGCGACGGATCGGACTTCGACCATCTGTGGAAGGACGGCGACCAGTTCACGATCGGTGACCTCAACGTCACCGTGATGCACGTTCCGGGTCACACGCCTGCCTGCATCGCCTATGTGATCGAGGACGCGGTCTTCGTCGGCGACACGATGTTCATGCCGGATTATGGCACGGCCCGCGCCGATTTCCCCGGCGGCGACGCGCGTACGCTGTTCCGCTCGCTGCGCAGCATCCTGTCCTTGCCGGAAAAGACGCGGCTGTTCATGTGCCACGACTACCTGCCAGAAGGCCGCGACAACTATGTCTGGGAAACGACCGTCGCAGACGAGCGCGCGCATAACGTCCACGCGCATGACGGCGTGAGCGAAGACGAATTTGTCGCGATGCGCGAATCGCGCGACAGCACGCTCGCCATGCCGCGGCTGATCCTGCCTTCGGTTCAGATCAACATGCGCGCAGGGCACCTGCCGCCCGCCGACGACAATGGCATCACCTACCTCAAGCTGCCGGTGAACGCGGTATGACCCTCCCCGGCTTCCCCATGGCCTCGCCAGTCGAAGGACTGATCGGCGGCCTGCTCATCGGCCTTGCGGCGGCAATCATGCTGCTCGGCCTGGGCCGCATTGCCGGCGTCAGCGGCATGACCGCGCGGGCCACGGGGATCGCCGACACCGGCGCGCCGCGAGCACTTGCGATTGCCTTCGTGATCGGCCTGCCGCTTGGCGCGCTGATCGTGAATGCGCTTTCCGGCGGGGTCGGAACGATCTTTCCGGAATCGACCCTGCAGATCGTCGTTGCCGGCCTGATCGTCGGCTACGGCACGCGCCTCGGTTCGGGCTGCACCAGCGGCCACGGCGTATGCGGCATGTCGCGGCTCTCGAAACGCTCGATCGTTGCCACGGCCATCTTCATGGCCAGCGGCTTCGCGACTGTCGCGGTGATGCGCCTTCTCGGTTACTTTGGCTGATATTACTGGGAGAATGGAAATGACGAAGAATATGGGAACCATCGACCGGCTGCTGCGCACCATCGTCGCTCTGGTCATCGGATATCTGTGGTGGACGGGCGCGATCAGCGGCACGCTGGGGACGGTCCTGGCAATTCTGGCCGTCGTCTTCCTGCTGACGAGCGCAATCGCCTTCTGCCCGCTTTACCGGCCGCTGGGCCTCTCGACCTGCGGCAAGCGCACATGAAGACACCGACCATCTCGCTGCTGTCGGGCTTGTTGTTCGGGGCCGGCCTTGCCTATTCGGGCATGGCCAACCCCGCGCGCGTCCAATCCTTCCTGGACCTGTTCGGCCAGTGGGATCCGACCCTGGCATTCGTCATGGCAGGCGCGATGGTACCCATGGCGATTGCCTGGGTCTTTCAGAAGCGCATGGCCCAGCCGCTTGCCTGCGACACTTTCGACCTGCCCGGAACGAGCCTGCTCGATAGCAAGCTCGTGCTTGGCGCGGTCCTGTTCGGGATCGGCTGGGGCATCGGTGGACTTTGCCCGGGCCCAGCCGTGGCTGATCTGGGAATTGCGCCGCTCAAGGCCGGAATATTCGTCCTGGCCATGCTGGCAGGCATGACGATCCACCGCATCACGTCGCGCTAAAGCCACGAGCGGCCAGTCGGCGAACGAAAGGTACGATAATGGATATCACGTCAATCGACGCGCAATTTGGCGTTTCGCCTCAGATTCGCCCGGCCGACGTCGCCGAGATTGCCGCGCAGGGCTACAAGTCGATTATCTGCAACCGGCCTGACGACGAGGAACAGGGCCAGCCCAATGCCGCTGCGATCCGTGTGGCTGCGGAAGCTGCGGGGCTGGCCTTCGCTCACGTTCCAGCCGTTTCCGGAGCAATTACCGGCGAAGACGCAGTCGCGATGAAGCGGGCGCTGGCCGAACTGCCCTCACCGGTTTTTGCCTATTGCCGTTCCGGTGCGCGTTCGACCCGACTCTACGAAATGGCGCGCGAGGAACTCTCCCGGCCGGAAAGCGGTAAACCGCACGATGTCGTCATCGTCGGTGGAGGCAGTGCGGGAATTGCCACGGCGTCCAGCCTGCTGAGGCGCAACCCCGACCTCGACATTGCAATCATCGAGCCGTCAGACGTGCACTACTACCAGCCCGGCTGGACGATGGTTGGCGCAGGCGTGTTCGACAAGGAATTCACACGCCGCGCCGAGTCTCGGGTCATGCCTGACAAGGTGACCTGGATACGCGCCTCGGCATCGGGCTTCGCGCCCGACGACAACGCCGTGATCCTCTGCGACGGGCAGGAAGTGCGCTACCGTGTGCTCGTGGCCTGCCCTGGCATCAAGCTGGACTGGGAAGCCATTCCGGGCCTACCGGAAACCCTCGGCAAGAACGGCGTCACGTCCAATTACGGCTACGAACTGGCCCCCTATACCAACCGGCTGGTCAAGGAATTCAAGGGTGGCAGGGCGCTGTTCACCCAGCCGCCCATGCCGATCAAGTGCGCGGGCGCGCCGCAAAAGGCGATGTACCTTTCCTGCTATCGCTGGGAAAAGGCTGGAGTCCTCAAGAATACCGACGTGCAGTTCCACAATGCCGGCGCAGTCCTGTTCGGCGTTGCTGCCTATGTCCCGGCGCTCATGGAATATGTCGAACGGTACGATGCGCAGCTAAATCTCGAATCGAAACTGGTGGCTATCGACGGCGAGGCGAAGATCGCGACCTTCGAGCAAAAGGACGGTGACGGCACCAGGCGCGTCGAGGAACACTTCGACATGATCCATGTCGTACCGCCTCAGACCGCGCCGGATTTCGTCCGCACCAGTCCGTTGGCGGCAGCATCCGGATTTATCGAGGTTGACGAAGCGACGCTGCGCCATCCGCGCTATCCCAATGTTTTCGCGCTGGGAGACGCCTGCTCCGCCTCCAACGCCAAGACCGCCGCCGCCGTGCGCAAGCAGGCGCCAGTCGTGGCAGTCAACGTGCTCGCCGCGCTCGAAGGCAAGGAGCCGGTGGCCGACTACGACGGCTACGGCTCCTGCCCGCTGACGGTCGAGGCAGGCAAGATCGTGCTTGCCGAGTTCGGCTATGGCGGCAAGCTGCTGCCCAGTTTCCCCACCTGGCTGATTGACGGCACCCGGCCCTCGCGGCTTTCCTGGCTCCTCAAGGACACGATCCTGCCACCGGTCTACTGGCACGGCATGCTCAAGGGCCGCGAATGGCTGGTCAAGCCGCACCTGATCGGATCCTGATCCATGAACCTCGGGCGATACCTGCCGATCCTTCAGTGGGGACGCGGCTATAACGCGACGGTGCTGACCAACGATCTGGTCGCCGCCGCCATCGTCACCATCATGCTGATCCCGCAGAGCCTGGCCTATGCCATGCTGGCGGGACTGCCGCCACAGATCGGGCTTTACGCCTCGATCCTGCCGATCGTCGCCTATGCCCTGTTCGGCACCAGCCGCGCGCTGGCCGTGGGGCCGGTCGCCGTGGTCTCGCTGATGACGCTGACGGCTGCGAGCGCCATCGCACCACCGGGAAGCGCCGAATTCATCGCTGCTGCCCTGATTCTTGCGCTGCTTTCTGGCCTTTTCCTTCTCGCCATGGGCGTGTTGCGGCTCGGATTCCTTGCCAACCTGCTCTCGCACCCGGTGGTTTCGGGCTTCATCACGGCCTCGGGCATCATCATCGCCACCAGCCAGCTCAAGTCGATCTTCGGCATCAAGGCAAAGGGCGATGCCTTGCCGGAACTGGTGCAAACGCTCGCAAAAAATGTGGCGAACACCAACGTGCCGACGCTCATCATCGGTATCATAGCCACAGCATTCCTGTTCTGGGTACGCAAGGGCCTCAAGCCGCTTCTCATCAAGGCGGGCCTAAAGCCGCGCGTGGCAGATCTCTCGGCCAAAGCGGGACCGATTGCCGCCGTCGCCGTCTCGACCGTGGCCGTGGTGCTGCTCGATCTGGAAGCCAGGGGCGTGAAGGTCGTCGGGCAGATCCCGCAGAGCCTGCCGCCTTTCACCGTGCCGATGTTCGATGCCGCGCTGTGGCAGCAACTTGCTGTCCCTGCCCTGCTGCTCTCCATCATCGGCTTCGTCGAGAGCGTGTCAGTCGCTCAGACCCTCGCCGCGCGCAAGCGTCAGCGCATCAATCCGGATCAGGAGCTGATCGGCCTTGGCGCCGCCAATATCGCTGCTTCATTCAGTGGTGGCTATCCGGTGACCGGCGGCTTCGCGCGCTCGGTTGTCAATTTCGATGCAGGGGCCGAAACGCCAGCAGCAGGCGCTTTCACCGCTGTCGGCATCGCCATTGCTGCCCTGTTCCTGACGCCGTTCCTGGCCTCGCTGCCCATCGCAACACTTGCTGCGACGATCATCGTTGCGGTGCTGAGCCTCGTCGATTTCAAGCCGCTCGCGCATGTCTGGCGCTATTCCAAGCCTGACTTCGCCGCGATGGCAGGCACCATCGGCACGACGCTGGTGGCAGGGGTTGAAAAGGGCGTTATCGTAGGCGTGGGCCTCAGCCTCGCGCTGTTCCTTTGGCGCGCCTCTCGCCCTCATGCAGCCATCGTCGGTCGCGTGCCGGAGACAGAGCATTTCCGCAATGTGAAGCGCCACAAGGTCCTCACCGATCCGCGCGTCGTGACCATCCGCATCGACGAGAGCCTGACCTACCTCAATGCCCGCTGGCTTGAGGAATTCGTGCTCGAGCAGGTCGCCGAACATACCGAGGTGCGCCACCTCATCCTGATGTGTTCGGCGGTGAACGGGATAGACGCTTCCGCCCTGGAAAGCATCGAGGCGATCAATCACCGCCTTGCGGACAGCGGCGTAAAACTGCACCTGTCGGAAGTGAAAGGCCCGGTGATGGACGCATTGGAACGCTCGCATCTGCTCGAGGAACTGACCGGCAAGGTGTGGCTTTCGCAGAATGAAGCCTTTTCTTCCCTGATCTCCATGCCTGATGAAGACAGTGCGCAAGGGCAATCCAATGACCTCTGGCTGGCACGGGGACTGATATGACCATCGAACAGGACTGGGCGCTGCTACTGGCGCGAATGCAATTCGCCTTTACCGTCAGCTTCCACTTCCTGTTTCCGGCCTTCACCATCGGACTTGCGAGCTATCTCGCGGTTTTGGAAGGGCTCTGGCTGAAGACCGGCAAGGGTGTCTACGCAAACCTCTACCGCTACTGGCTGAAGATCTTCGCCGTCGTTTTTGCAATGGGCGTCGTCTCCGGCATTGTCATGTCCTATCAGTTCGGCACCAATTGGGCCGTCTTTTCCGACAAGGCAGGTCCGGTGATCGGCCCGCTGATGGCCTACGAGGTGCTGACGGCCTTCTTCCTCGAGGCAGGCTTCCTCGGCGTCATGCTGTTCGGCATCAACAAGGTCGGGCGCAAGCTGCATTTCGTAGCGACCCTGGCAGTCGCTTTCGGCACCTTCGTCTCGGCCTTCTGGATCCTTGCAGTGAATAGCTGGATGCAGACCCCGGTCGGCTACGAGATCGGCGCGAACGGCCAGTTCCTTCCCGGCGAATCCTGGCTGACAATCATTTTCAACCCCAGCTTCCCCTACCGCCTCGTCCACACCGTGCTCGCGGCCTACCTGACGACGGCCTTCATCGTCGGCGGCGTCGGTGCCTGGCACCTGCTCAAGGATCGCGCCAATCCGGGCGCGCGGACGATGTTCTCGATGGCAATGTGGATGGCGGCTCTCGTAGCGCCGATCCAGATATTCGCTGGAGATTCGCACGGTCTCAACACGCTCGAACATCAACCGGTGAAGGTGATGGCGATGGAAGGCCATTACCAGAGCCACCCTCATGGCGCTCCGCTAATCCTGTTCGGCATACCAAACAGCGCCGAGCGGCGTGTTGACTACGCCGTGGAGATACCCAAGGCATCCTCGCTGATCCTCAAGCACTCATGGGACGCGCCGCTGAAAGGACTGGATACCGTGCCGGTCGAAGACCAGCCGCCAGTCGGCATCGTGTTCTGGGCCTTCCGCGTAATGGTCGGCCTCGGTTTCGCCATGCTTGGCATCGGTCTGTGGAGCCTGTTGGCGCGCTGGCGCAAGTCGCTTTACGACTGGACCCTGCTCCACCGTTTCGCGGTGCTGATGGGGCCTGCCGGACTGATTGCCGTGCTTGCCGGATGGATCGTCACCGAAGTCGGTCGCCAGCCGTTCACGGTCTACGGCCTGCTGCGCACCGCCGAAAGCGCATCGCCGCTCGACGCACCTGCGGTCGCCGCGTCACTTCTCGCCTTCGTGCTTGTCTATTTCGCCGTGTTCGGCATGGGCATCTCGTACCTGCTACGCCTCATGAGCAAGCCGCCCGAGGCCCACGAAGCGCCGCCCGGAGACGCCCCCATTCGCAGTGCCGGCATCACGCCTGCGTCGCAGATCGCCTCCGGAGATGGCAAACCCGGCGATGCGCAAAGCGGGGAGACGGTGTGATGGACCTGACAGTCATCTGGGCCTGCATCATCGGCTTCGCAATTGTCGCCTATGTGGTGATGGACGGGTTCGACCTTGGCATCGGTATCCTGTTCCAGTTCTTCAAACCGGGACAGGATCGCGACACCGCGATGAACTCCATAGCGCCAGTCTGGGACGGCAACGAGACCTGGCTGGTCATGGGCGTCGGCGGACTGTTGGCCGCATTCCCCCTCGCCTACTCGATTATTCTGCCAGCGCTCTATGCACCGATGATCGCCATGCTGC
>JAGREN010000133.1:0-1083 GCA_020446505.1 Novosphingobium sp.
TCAGCGGATAGTTCCACGGCGCGATTGAAGCGACGATCCCGATCGGATCGCGCCGGATCATCGACGTATGTCCGGGCAGATATTCCCCCGCCGCATTGCCTGGGATGCAGCGCACCGCACCGGCAAAGAAGCGATAGCAGTCGACGATCGCGGGAATTTCGTCGTTCTTCACCGCATTGACCGGTTTGCCGCAATTGAGCGCTTCCAGCGCGGAAAAGGTATCAGCCTCCGCCTCGATGCGGTCGGCTATCCTGAGCAGGTAGTTCGAACGCTGCGCCGGCGTCGTCCGCGACCAGCTCGCGAATGCCTTTTCGGCGGCCCCGACAGCGCGGTCGATCTGGTCGGAACCCGCTTCGGGCAGATGCAGGATCGTCTCGCCGGTTTTGGGATTGAGAATATCCTCTTCGGCTTCCGTACCCGTTTCGAAGCCGGCGCCGATCAGCATTTCGGTATCCATGGGGTGTCTCCCTCATTCAGGATTTACTTGCCGGCCCCCGCGATGCGATCACCGTCGCGGGTCAGGTAATAGGCGGCAAGAATGGGCAGGAAGGTCACCAGCACCACGACCATGGCGACCACGTTGGTTACGGGGCGCTGGCGCGGTCGTACCAGTTCCTCAAGCATCCAGATCGGCAGCGTCGCCTGCTGGCCCGCTGTGAAGGTCGTCACGATCACCTCGTCGAAGGATAGCGCGAAGGCCAGCATGCCGCCTGCGAGCAGCGCGGTCGCGATATTCGGCAGCACGACATGGCGGAAGGTCTGGAATCCGTCAGCGCCAAGATCCATCGACGCCTCGATCAGTGAACCGGAGGTGCGGCGGAAGCGGGCAACCGCGTTGTTGTAGACAACGACCACGCAGAACGTCGCGTGGCCGAGCACGATGGTCCAGAAGGAGAAAGGGATTTCTGCAAGGTTGAATGCCGAGCGCAGGGCAATGCCGGTGATGATTCCGGGCAGCGCGATCGGCAGTATCACCAGCAATGAGATCGCCTCGCGGCCAAAGAATTTCGTGCGCGACACAGCGGCCGCGCAAAGCGTGCCCAGCACCAGCGCGACCGCGGTGGATATCGCGGCCACACGCAC
>JAGREN010000133.1:1147-2765 GCA_020446505.1 Novosphingobium sp.
AACCCCGGCGGCGGCCACTGGTAGCTGCGCTCCTCCGTGGTGAAGGCATAGACGAAGATCAGCAGGATCGGCAGGTGCAGAAAGGCCAGTCCGAAGGCGGCGGCGATCTTGAGCCCGAGTGGCGCGGGGTTCTCTCGGTCAGAGCGCATCGAAGGCTCCCTTGCGTTTCGCCAACCACAAATAGAAGCCCATGATGACGATCGGCACCACGGTGAAGGCGGCTGCCAGCGGAATGTTGCCGGCGGTGCCCTGATGGGCGTAGACGGCCTGGCCGATGAACAGCCGCGACGAACCGATGATCTGCGGGATAATGTAGTCGCCCAGTGTCAGCGAGAAGGTGAAAATCGAACCGGCAATGATGCCGGGCAGCGCCAGGGGCAGCAGAACATGGCGGAAGGTCTGCGACGGCGACCCACCAAGGTCGGCGGACGCTTCCAGCATCGAGCCGGGCACGCGCTCGAGCGAGGCCTGCGTCGGCAGGATCATGTAGGGAAGCCACACATAGAGGAACACAAGGAAGGTGCCGGTGTAGCTGACCGACAGCGAATTGCCGCCGATGACGGGAATCGCCAGCCAGGCATCGAGCAGCCAGATCAGGTGCAGCTTGGCGAACAGCCAGTTCAGGATGCCTTCCTTGGCAAGGATCAGCTTCCAGGCATAGATCTTGACGAGATAGCTCGACCACAACGGCAGCATGACACCGAGATAGAACAGTGCCTTCCATTTGCCGGTTGCATAGCGCGCCGCGTAATAGGCGATCGGAAAGGCAACGAGGGCGGCGGCGAGAGTCACGGCGGCGGCCATGAACACGGTGCGCATGATGATGTCGAGGTTGGACGGCCGCAGCAATTCACCGTAGGTCTTGAGTGTCCATTCGTAGCGGACAAGTCCAGAGAACTCGTCGATCGAGAAAAAGCTTTGCGCCAGCAGGGCGAACAGCGACCCCAGATAGATGACGCCGAGCCACAGCAGTGGCGGCGCCAGCATCAGCGTCAGCGTCAGGCGGGGCCGACGCCACAGGGCATCCGACAGGCTGCTGGTAAAGCTCATCTCAGCGCTCCGCCATGGCGTGCAGGTCGGAAGGAGCACAGGCAAGGCCGACGCGCTCGCCCTCGACCGGGACCGGCTGGCCGGCGGGCACCTGGACGACCAGTGGCGGAGCCAGTTCGTGCAGCGGTGCGCCGCGCTCGTCGAAGGGCGGTACCACGCCGGTCTCGACGGTCACCCGCGTTCCGGCACCGAGGTAACGCAAGCCGGTCACCTTGCCCGTCATCGCCGCGCAGTCGGGCGCCACGATACGCATCGCCTCGGGCCGCAGGCTTGCCCAGGTCGCACCGCCACCAAAGGCCTTCGTATAGTCGGGCGGCAGAATGTTCGACGAGCCGACGAAATCGGCGACGAAGCGCGTGCGCGGGCGCTGGTAGATTTCCTCGGGCGAGCCGATCTGGACGATACGGCCATGATTGAAAACGGCGACACGATCGGCCATCGACAGCGCTTCGCCCTGATCATGCGTGACGAAGACGAAGGTGATGCCGAGCGTGCGTTGCAGCGCCTTCAATTCGTCCTGCATGTGCTCGCGCAACTTCAGGTCCAGCGCGCCGAGCGGCTCGTCGAG
>JAGREN010000016.1 GCA_020446505.1 Novosphingobium sp.
CCTCTCCCGGGTCAACTCTCAGCGGAAATCAACAGGCTGTAGACCAGACTACGTCTCGCCAAGGGCCTCGATCTCCGGATGCGGGTATCGCTGCGAGCATGCCTTCAACAATACGGATATTTTCGGGCGTCTCGGGAATCCGGACTGGTTGGGGACTGGCGTTCGCAACGGATTGAGCGGACAGTTGCTCGCGGGCGGCAAGGATCTGGCGACCGCGCGCCACGAATACGTCGACCGGAAGAGGGCGGCCAGTATTGTGCGCGATGAACGCGTCTTGCGCAGCGTGAGCCGGGCATGAAGGTGCGTAAAATGCCTGCGACAATGGCCACGCATCCCGGTCCAGACAGCCACCGAGTTGTTCGTCCAGAGCTTCGAGTACTGGCTTATGTTCATCGGGTAGGATGTCGCGGTCGGGCAGTATGGAGATGCGGTACTTGATCGCCCCGATGCCGGGCTCGTGCCAGTGTGTCGAATTGGCGATCCACTCAAAATCCCCAATGAGAGGGCCGGTTACGTCGATGCTGGGTGCCGACCGAGTGACTTTGAGTAGCCGCCCGGTCCCCCCGTCCTTTTCACCCTTGCTGTCGATATCGAGTTGGATGATGCTCCGTGAACTGACGTACACGTCACTGCGATGTCCGACGTTCAGAGCATAACCACCAAGCATCGGGCCTGACTTTTCTTCGCGGATCGTATGTTGCGAGTGCAGATCGACCATGTACTCCCATGGCTGAGTGCCGGACTTTACCGGCGTAGTGGAGCGCTCGTTTTCGAATATGGACAGCGAGACACGGCGAGTGTGGCAGATCCTGGCGACACTTAATGGAGGCGGCGGCTTCATGCCGCTTGATGACGGCGAGTTCGTCAATACCCAAACTCCCGTTTCTGGCCGTCAAGCTCGGGTGTCCATGAGACGGTCGGCGCTGTGTCGGGAGGCCAGCTGGTCGGATCGGCGAGCCACGCGCGGATGTCGCCAATGCGCCAGCCGGAGGCGTGCTGCGTCAGCTTAATGGGCGCGGGGAAGCGATGTTCGGCCACCTTGGCGTAAACTGACGCCCGGCTGAGGCCCACAAGTGCGAGTACATCGGGGAGGCGGAGGACTGCCTCAGGGGGCAGGCTCGAAAAGTCGCGATAGGGGATGTTCATCGGGGTCCTTTCGATCAGAAAGGACACCCTTCTATGCACAAATTTGACGCTGTCTACACCCTGCCAGGCTGGACTAGGGTGCAGTCACACCACAACCCCTTATGGTGTGATTATCTTTTTTATTTAGTATTTTACGAAGGGGCATCACGCCTGAAAAAAATTTCATCCATATCGGTTTTTGAGCGGAATTACCTTCGCTCCATCGCGCAACGTGTCGAGATAATCGCTCCACCATTGCGACATTTCGACCCGCTCTTCCCAGTATTCGGCCCGGTTATAGGCCGCCCTGATCTTGTCGCGCTCGCCGTGTGCGAGGGCGCGTTCCACCACATCGGGCCGCCACTTGCCGGACTGGTTCAATAAGGTACTGGCCACCGACCGGAATCCATGAGCAGTCATCTCGTCTTTGGCATAGCCCATCCGCCTCAGGGCAGCGTTTAATGTGTTTTCACTCAAGGGACGACTGGCAGTTCGCAATCCCGGGAAAACCAACTTGCCCGTACCCGTTAGCAAATGCGCTCCGTGCAAGATTTCAATCGATTGCCGTGTCAACGGCACCAGATGGTCTCGCCTCATCTTGGTCTTCGAAGCTGGAATGGTCCACACAGACGCATCGAAGTCGATTTCAGACCACTCGGCATGGCGCAACTCACCAGGGCGAACGAAAACGTGAGGAGCTAGCTGCAGTGCCAGCCGTGTAGTGATCTGCCCATCGAAGGCATCGATGGCGCGAAGCAATGCCCCCACTTTCTCAGGCTCAAGGATAGCAGCGTGGTGCGTAACAGTTGGAGTAGTTAGAGCCCGAACTAGTGGTGAAGCGACATCATACTTGCAGCGTGTTGTAGCCACCCCGTAGCAGAATACGCGACTGGCAAAGGCACGTACCTGACGTGCGGATTCGAGACGGCCATTAGCCTCGATTTTGCGCAGCTCTGCCAGCAACTCAGCTGCCTCAATTTCGGAGATCGGTCGATGATGTAGACGCTTCAACAACTCAAGATGCCACCGCGCTTTCGTCAGTGTCGCCTCGGCCCTGCCTTCGCGCCCCTGCTTCTCGATATATTCCTCAGCCACCAGCTTGAATGTGTTACCGGCGCTCAACGCCGCTGTGATAGCCGCCTTTTTCTTTTCCTGACCGGGGTGCTTACCTTGATCCAGCAGCCGTCGGGCAGCATCTCGCTTGGCGCGCGCCTCTTTCAGGCCGACATCCGGATAAGTGCCCAAACTGAGCAACTGCTCCTTGTTTTGAACGCGATATTTGAACCGCCACAGCTTTCCGCCCGATGGGCGTACCAGCATCAGTAAGCCCCTCTCGTCGTAGAGCTTATATTGCTTGGCCTGCGGCTTTGCCGCTCGAATCGCTGTGTCAGTTAGCGCCATTTGGGGGTCACTCCCATCTGCTATCATCATGTGACCCCCAACGTGACCCCACTCTAGCGCTGGATCTGCGCAGACGAGTATGGACGGCACTGGATGAGCCAACGCTTGAATCTAGCAGAAAACCGCCATTTTCCTAGATGTCGCTGGACGATTTTGGAAGGAGTTCTGGAGCGGGTAGCGGGAATCGAACCCGCATAACTAGCTTGGAAGGCTAGGGCTTTACCACTAAGCTATACCCGCCCGGCAACGCAAAAGCGGTGGAGGTGCGCTTGCCATTTCCGATGGGGCCGCGTCAATCCATTTAGTTCCACCCGCATGTCAAAATGGATGGGCGCGCACCTGCAACCCCAGGTTGATTGCCTTGGCAGGAGGCACAAGTGAGACCATGGCACTTGCTCCCCATGCACGGAGTGTTGGCCAGCTTTTGCCGACGCTTGAGCTAGCTCGTCGCTTCCTTTCTCTGGCTTCAGCCCGGTTTCCTGCGCTCGGCGAGCAACTTGCGGGTCGCCCTCTGATGCAGGCGGTGATGACGTCTTGTGGCGACGGCGCGGCCTTGATCGGGTCGCGGATCACGCATCAATCGAGAGCGTATCTTGAGCCTGATTGGTTCGAGGTCACATCGATGGCCAGCCTGCCTTGCGTCGTTCGGCTGGCATTGCATGACAAATCATCTACGCTCGGTCCGGAAATACGGGAGAACTATGGATGTTCGTGAAATTCACATGCACTGATCGGGTCGCAACAGTGGTCAACGCGGCGCAGATCACCTTCATTTCGCCGGTCGAGGATGGCACCCGTATCCGTTTCGGCGAAGGCAGGAGCGTCACGGTCGTCGAACCAATCGACGAAGTGATGGACAGGCTCGACCGAACGCAATCGTTCCCGCGCGAATAAACTCGCACCCGTTCATGCTGGTTACCGCGTGGCATTGAATTGACTGACGCTCAGGGCCTCAGCCTGCTGTGCATGTACGCTGCTTGATCAGGCGCCTGCCCCCGGCGACTGCATTGCGAAAGACATGATCAGTTGCGCGGAGCCGGTCGATAGGGGCGAAGCACCTTGCGCAGCCTGTTCACGGTGCGCGAGCGTCAGAGCTGCCCGTTAAGGACCCTCAACTGCCTGACTCCAGAGTGCGCGCGCCAAATCTCCGGCTGGCAGCGCCTTTGCCAGTGCGGCGGATTGTCCGGCCCAGAGCTGCATTCGCTCAGCATCGCCTTGTCTGGCCGCATCATCCCGCATGGCAGCCGTGAGATCGCGTTGAAGCGGATAAGCCATCGCCGTGGGTGCGTCCGGTCCATTCGCGGCGACCACGAAGGCATTGGCTACGCCGCGCGCCGCGCGACCAGTGAAGGCGCGCGTGACCGCGGTGTCTTCCGGCTTCGTCCGACCCAGTTGCTCTGCCCAGACAGGATGGAGTTTCGCCTCGGGACAGCGCAGGAAGCCCGTACCGATCTGGACGGCACTAGCCCCGAGAGCCAGCGCCGCGGTAATACCCCGTGCATCGGCGATACCCCCTGTCGCCACGACGGGAACATCCACTGCATCGACGACGGCCGGAAGCAAGGCGAAGAGGCCGACGAGCTGCCGCTCGGCCCGCTCGGGTTCGAATGCGCCGCGATGACCTCCCGCTTCGCTGCCTTGTGCGACAATCACGTCGGCCCCGGCTTCGACCGCTGCTCTCGCTTCGGCAACGGTCGTAACGGTAGCGAACCAGGCGACGCCCTTTGCCTTCAATTGGCGCACGAACGGTGCGGGATAGAGCCCCATGATCGACGACACGACCGGAGCCTCGCAAGCCAGCAGGGCCTCGCATTGGGCGTCGAAGTCGAACTGTCCCGGTTCCGCCATATCCGCCGGCACATGCGGCCCCCAGCGCTCCAGGAAAGCGCGAAGGCGGGCCTCTCTTTCGGCATCGCGAACCGGGGGAAGATCCGGGATCCAGAGGTTCATCTGGAACGCGCCGTTACTGTGCGACCTGACCTCCCGCGCCCAGTCCATGATGGCAACGGGCGTCATTCTCAGGGCTCCGCAGCCACCGAGCCCTCCGGCATTGGCGATGGCTATCGACAGCGAAGGCGGGCAGGAACCTGCCATCGGGGCGAGCAGGATCGGGATCTTGAGCCCGAACTGCTGGGCAAATTCCTCGGCACGCCTGAAGGCAGCATTCATCGGTCTGTCCTCACGACGCCAGCAGCAGTTTGCGGAAGTCGCCCTTACGCGCGATCACGTCGGCCAGTGAGTAGCTGTCCAGAACCGAGAGGAATGCTTGCAGTGCTTCATCCAGCACGCTGGTGACGCCGCACGCCTTGCCAATGATGCACGAGCCACAATCGACCAGGTCGAAATTGTCCTCGGTGTGCCGGATCAGTGCGCCCATATTGATTGCGCTTGCCGGACGGGCGAGCCTGATGCCGCCATTGCGCCCCCTCACGCTTTCCAGATAGCCCGCGTTCACGAGGTCATTCACCACCTTCATCAGGTGATTCTGGGAAACCCCGTAACCCCTCGCGATCTCGGCAATCGAGCAAAGCCGCTCCGGCTCCTGCCCGAGGTAGAGCAGAACCCGCATGGCGTAATCGGTGTAGCGCGTCAGGCGCATGGGGCCGGAAAAATAATCATGCATTTCTATTGCATGTTTTTGTCGGCGCGTATAGATGCATTGCAAATGCATGATTAGGAGATTCGCTCATGACCGGCCTGCCGCTGACCGATGAAGCGCTCGAAGAGCTGGTCGCGGCCTTTTATGCGCGCGTCCGGGCCGATGCCGAGCTGGGGCCGATCTTCAATGACGCAATCGATGACTGGCCCGAGCATCTGGACAAGCTGGCGGCCTTCTGGTCGTCGGTGATGCTCACCACGGGTCGCTACAAGGGCCAGCCTGTGCCTGCCCATGCGAAGCACAGCAGCAGGATAACGCCTGAACTGTTCGATCGGTGGCTGGGCCTGTGGGCGCAGACCACGCATGAACTCATGGCGCCCGAAGCCGCATCCCAGCTTCAGGACAAGGCGGCGCGGATTGCAGAGAGCCTGAAACTTGCCCTGTTCTTTCGCATGCCAGAGCGCGGCGCGAAGGACAGGGCGGCTGCCTGAGATGACCGGTTCCGCACCATATCGCTCAACGCCCGTCTTCGATCAGGATACCTTGCCTGCCGCCTTGCGTCGTCGCCATAACACCAAGGCAGGTGTCTGGGGACTGATCCGCGTGCTCGAAGGACAGCTCACGCTGACCTACCTCGATCCGCCGTCCGAGGTCATTCTGACACCGGGAAATCCTGGACTCGTCGAGCCGCAACAGCCCCACTTCGTGACGCCGGACGGCCCCATGAAGATGCAGGTCGATTTCTACGATCATCCGCCCGGCTGATCGACACCCTGACACGCAATCTCCAATTCCAACCTTGAAGGAACTTCCATGTCTCAGCCTCTGAGTGACACGACCATTGCGCTCGTCAAAGCGACAGTCCCGGCCCTTGAAGAACACGGACTGGACATCGTGCGCGAGATGTATTCGCGCATGTTCCGGAATCCGGAAATCCGCGACCTGTTCAACCAGTCGCACCATGGCGATGCCGGATCGCAACCGCGCGCCCTGACGGGAGCCATTCTCGCCTATGCGAGCAATATCGACAATCTCGGCGCGCTGGCTCCGGCGGTGGAACGGATCGCGCAAAAGCATGTCGGCCTGCAGATCCTGCCCGAGCATTACCCCTATGTCGGCGAAGCCCTGCTGGGCGCGATCAAGGCGGTGCTTGGCGACGCCGCGACCGAAGAGGTTCTGAGTGCCTGGGGCGAAGCCTATTGGTTCCTCGCAAATATCCTGATCGCCCGTGAAGACCGCATCTACACCGAGCAGTCGGAAGCCACAGGAGGCTGGAACGGCTGGCGCGACTTCTGCGTGGAAGACGTGATCCGGGAAAGCAGCGTAATCAGCTCTTTCATTCTGCGCCCTGCCGATGGCGGGCCGGTCATGGAGCACAAGGCTGGTCAGTACCTGACATTCTGGTTCGAGATACCGGGGCAGCCGCCAGTGAAGCGCAACTATTCCATTTCGTCAGCACCGAACGGGCAGACCTATCGCATTTCGGTAAAGCGGGAACCGCAAGGGCTTGCCTCGGGCTGGCTCCACGATCACGCGAAGGTCGGCACGGTTCTGAAAGTGGCTGCCCCTGCCGGCGAATTCTTCCTTGCCGAACATCCGGAGCGGCCGGTTGTGCTCCTGTCTGGCGGCGTCGGCCTGACGCCGATGGTCGCCATGCTTGAAACGCTGGTCGCTGCCGGGGGCCATGCTCCTGTCCAATACATTCACGGCACCCATGACCGGGAAACGCACGCCATGCGCGGTGTGGTTCGCGTGCTCGCCGAAAACGCCAGGTCAGTGCAGGTCGTCGATTTCCACCAGACGCCGCTTGCCGACGAGGTGAAGGGCCTGGACTATGACGAGGCAGGCATCATCACCGATGAATGGCTGCTGGCCAATACGCCCGTGGCCAGGGCCGACTACTACATTTGCGGACCGCGCCCGTTCCTGCGCCATGCGGTTTCCACGCTGTCGCTGGCCGGTGTCCCGTTAGAGCGCATTCACTACGAGTTTTTCGGCCCGGCCGACGAACTGCTGGCAGCCTGACCGGAAACTCCGGACGAAGCCTTGCCTGCTCGTTCCGCCTCGCGAAGCCGGTTCTCCTGCCGGACCAGCTCTTCCTGGTGACAGAGAGGAATGTCGGCGGCTTCCTCCGTTATTGAGGCGGCTGGTCCCGGATCGGGAGCGGTCATGACGAGTTCCCCGGTTGCGATCACTTCGAAACAGTCCCTGTCGATCCGTCTGACCTCCTCCCCGGTAGCCAGTTCCAGCCGGAATGCACCGGGACGGCGGCGAGGCCCATTGGGCGTCGCGACTGTTTCGGAGAACTGGAAGGTCACGACGGTCAATGGTCTTCCGTCACTCCCGCGACATGACACCTGTGCGAGTTCGCTCTTTTCCATCACCGGATCGCCTCATCGCCTGGGTGTCTCAGTGGCTTCGACATCCCGATCGGCCTTTCGCCAGAGTAGAGACTATTGGCGCGCGAGGTAAAGGACCGAACCAGCCGCGAATGCAACAGGCAGTCCGCGCCTGTGCAGCAGTCTCACCATAGCCGCGTGAGAAGGTAGAACAGCGCGCCTACTGTGGCGCTCGCTGGAATGGTTACGAACCAGGCGATGATGACGCGGCTGGCCACACTCCAGCGCACCGCACTTGCACGCCGTGCTGCGCCGGTTCCGACAACGGAGCCGGTGATGGCATGGGTCGTCGAAATGGGGATCCCCATTGCACTTGCTCCGAACACCACGAACGATCCGGCAGTCGAGGCGCAAAAGCCCGAATGGTGATTGAGCTTGGTAAGTTTGCTGCCCATCGTCTTGATGATCCGCCAGCCGCCCGAAAGCGTGCCGAGTGCAATGGCCATATAGCAGGAGATGACCACCCATTCCGGAACGTGGAATTCGCCTCCGAGATAGCCTGTAGAATAGAGCAGCACTGCTATGACACCCATTGTCTTCTGGGCATCGTTGCCGCCGTGGCTAATGGAATAGGCTGCCGAGGAGATCAGGTGCAGCCCCTTGAAGGTGGCATTGGCGGTGCGAGGCTGGACGCCCCGAAAACCCCAGCTGGTTATCAGCATGAGGAACATGGCAATCCCGAAACCTATGATCGGCGACAGGAAAATGGCGACGACCGTTTTGATCGTACCCGAAGACTCGACCGCACCAAGACCGGCATGCGCCACGCCAGCGCCCAGCAATCCGCCGATCAATGCATGGCTCGACGAGGACGGAATTCCCTTGAGCCAGGTCACCACATTCCAGAACATCGCGCCGATCAAGGCGCCGAAAACGACGGCCGGCGTGACCACATCCTTGTTGATGATGCCTTTCCCGACAGTCTCCGCGACGTGCAGGCCCACGATCCAGTAGGCAGCGAAATTGCCGAACGCGGCAAATGCGACGGCCTGGACCGGCGACAGCAGCCGCGTCGAGACGACTGTTGCAATCGCGTTGGCGGCATCATGCAACCCGTTGAGGAAATCGAACGCCAGGGCCAGCGCTACGAGACCAACCAGCAGGGGCAGGGCGAGACTGTGTTCCATCGGTCCCGCTCCGGTCAGGAATGATCGATAACGAGACCGTCAATCTCGTTGGCGACATCCTCGAAACGATCGACCACGCGCTCCATGCGCTTGAACATCTCCTGTCTGACAACGAACTGGAGCGGGTCTTTCTCGCCTATTTCCTTGAAAATGCGCTTGAGACCGGCGGCGTGGATTTCGTCCGCGTGACCTTCCATTCGCACGATGCGCTCTGTCAGTTCGTGAAGCCGCGCACCGTTGTCCGCAATCTTGCGCAAGAGAGGCATCGCTTCAGCCGTGAGCCTTGCCGCGTCAACTATGATCGCGGCGATGTCGCGCATCTCCGGCTCGAACTCCGAGATTTCATAGAGGTCGACGGCACCTGCCGTCTGCTGCATCTCGTCAATTGCATCGTCCATCCGTGCGATCAGATCGGTGATCGCAGCCCGGTCGAAGGGCGTGAGGAACGTCTTGCGCACGCTGTGCAGGACTTCGCGCGTGATATTGTCGGCTTCGTGTTCGCGCTCTTCAATTTCGCGAATGTGCTCGGCTTTGCCGGGACCGCCTTGCAGCAACCGTGCAAGGGCGTCTGCTCCCGCCACCAGCGTCCCCGCTTGCTTCTCGAACAGTTCGAAGAAGTTGCCCTGCTGCGGAAGCAGCCTCTGAAACCAGGCGAACATGGCATTGACCCCCGTTTTGTCTGCAACAACGTCCATGATGTTGGCGACCTGCGTAGCCGCCTTGAATTCCCTCGTGCCGAAACTGCCGATCAGCGCGCGCAAATCCGGTTCGTCCACGGCTTGAGCTGCCTCGGCCAATGTGAACCAGCGGCGCTCCCGCTCGTGTTGTTCCTTCCAGCTATCCAGTTCTTCAGTCACCGCGAAGGGAAAGACCTCGACGTCGGTCCAGATGGACGCGCCCGATGAGCGGCGCTTGCGATAGCGATAGGAGCCGATCGACGTCGGACAAGCCGAACCAAGCACGCCCGCTTCCTCTTCTGCCTCGATGGCAGCGCTCGCATGCGGTGGCAGCTTTCCGATCGGCCTTCCCTTGGGGATGACCCATCTCCCGGTTCCGCGAGACGTGATCAGGAGGATGTAGATTTGAGAATCGGGAGCCGGTGAGGCCGCGCGATAGGGCAAAACAGCGATCTGCTGCATGGCAATTGCGAACCTCCCCTTGTTGGCTGTCGTGATAAACCGGCTAGGAAATTTGCCGGTTCATGACAATTTTATGACAATCGTTTCCCACCGATTTGCCATGCCGATCCATGAACCGGTTGCCGGGCCGCGCGGCAAGCGCCGAGCACTTTCATCCTTCGGAGCAAGGTCCGTTCACAGCCGTTCGAATGCTGCGGTCGGTCCACTCGGAATCTTCTTCGCGGCGCAATGACCGGCGGCGTCATGGACCTGCTCCGCGCGGCCTGTTGCCAATTGTGCGAAGACTTTCCTGCAAAATTTTTCCGGCTTTCAACTGCGGAGCCCGCCAGATGACGGCGTCGTTGCATCGAGACCATGGAGTTGTCGATGCAAACCAAGCCACCGAGCGACTTGATCCGCAGGAAATACCAGGAGGTGTTTGGTGCCGCCTTTCGTCCTTCGTTCGAAAGCTGGATGCATGCGGGCAATGGCGAGGGAGCAGCGCTTGGATACTGCCGGGCCGGAGCGCAGCCGCTCTATCTGGAAGGCTATCTGGACTGCCCGATCGAGGACATGGTGAGCGCGGCACTCGGTCGGCAGGTCGAGCGCAATTCGATCATAGAGATCGGCAACCTCGCAGCCGATAGCGCACCCGGCATGGTGGAACTGTGGGGCCAGGCGGCCAACGACCTCGGCGGCAATGGCGAAGTCGCCGTCGCAACTCTCACGGCCAAAGTGAGGCGCATGTTTGCACGGATCGGCTTGCCGGTTACGGTGCTGGCGCCTGCCCGGCCTGAACGCCTTGGCACAGGTGCCGCCCAGTGGGGCAGCTACTACGAATCCGATCCGATGGTCTGCATGGGCGTCATTGCTGAAGGGCAGGCCGCACTCTCGGCTTTCCTGGCCCGCCGCAGCCGCAAGGCCGCGGCATGACCATCCTGTTCGATTCCCTGAAGCGCAACGCTGCAACGCAGCCGGAAGGCGTGGCGCTGGATGACACCGCCGGCCACACCGTGACGTGGGCGCAATTGCTCAGCTCCGTCGAGCGGATCGCCGCGCAACTTCGCAGCGATCACGATCCGCAGCGACCGGTTGCCCTGCGGCTCGATCATTCACCGGAGACAGTCGTTCTGGAACTGGCCCTGCTCGAAGCGGGCGTTCCGGTGCTGTCCCTTCCCTCATTCTTTACGGAGGGGCAAAGCGACCATGCCCTTTCCGTGTGCGGCGCCCGAGCCATTTTCGCTGTTAGCCCTCGCGAAAAAGCTCAAGACTGCCGTACCGCGCCGTCCCCGCTCCCCTACGGGACGGCGCGGATCACTTTCACCTCGGGATCGACAGGTTCGCCCAAGGGCGTGTGCCTGTCTTCCGGGCACATGCTGACTGTCGCGCAAGCCGTTGTCGACGCCCTGGGCAACGAACATGCGGGGCGACATCTCGCGCTGCTGCCTCCCGGCATCCTGCTGGAAACAGTCGCCGGTCTCTTTGCCACTCTGCTGGCTGGCGGAACCTACGTTTGCCCGCCACAGGCAGAGGCCGGGCTGGCCAATCCGTTCCGCCCCGATTTCGGCAAGATGCTCTGGCTTGTCGCCAGCCAGTCGATCACCTCGCTGATCCTCGTACCCGAGTATCTCACAGGTCTCGTCACGGCGATGGAAGAGACAGGGCTGCGCCTGCCGAAGCTGACGCTGGTCGCGGTCGGCGGTGCGCATACGTCACCCGAGCTGATTGCTCGCGCTCGCGCTCTCGGCTTGCCGGTCCGCCAAGGCTACGGCCTTACCGAATGCGCTTCGGTCGTCAGCCTCGAGCAGGCGGACAGCGATCTGCCCGGATCGGTGGGCAAGCCGCTCGCACACCTGAATGTCCGGATTTCGGACGACGGCGAGGTCGTGATCGACGGCCCGACCTGTCTCGGAACAGTCGGGGGCGAGCCTCATCCGGGACCGCTTCACACTGGCGACCTGGGCCGGATCGACGAACAGGGCCGCCTGTGGATCTCGGGCAGGAAATCGAACCTGATCGTCACCAGCTTCGGCCGCAACGTTTCGCCCGAATGGGTCGAGGCGGTGCTTCTCCAGCAGCCGGGGATTGCCCAGGCGATGGTCTTTGGCGACGGCGGTCCCGCGCCCCAGGCGCTTCTCGTGCCTTCACACCCGCGCGCCGATCTTGCCGCCGCCGTGGCAGCGGCCAACGCCTCTCTGCCAGCCTACGCGCAGCTCTCCGCCTGGCGCGAGGTTGCGCCCTTCACCCCGATGAACGGCATGCTGACCGGCAATGGTCGCCTGCGCCGCGATGCCATTGCGTCGACCTGGCTGGCTGACGGCCAGCCCGACTTTTTCACCGAGCTTGAAGCTGCGACCCTGCGCCAGCGCATGGCGTTCCTGAGCATTCCGCAGGTTCAGGCGGGCCTGACCGGCCAGATCGGCCTTCAAACCTATCGCGACTACCTCGCGCAGGCCTGGCATCATGTGCGCCACACGGTGCCGCTGATGCAGGCCGCACGCGCCAGACTGCTGCATCGCCCCGAACTGGTTGCCGCGCTGGATGACTATATCGAAGAGGAAGACGGCCACGACGAGTGGATCCTTTCCGACATCGCAGCGGCAGGTGGCGACGCCGAAGCCATTCGCCGGAGCGAGCCTGCCCATGCCACCCGCGCCATGGTGCAGCACGCCTACGAATGCATCGGCAACGGCAACCCCGTTTCCTTCTTCGGCATGGTCTACGTGCTCGAGAGCGTCAGCGTAGCGCTGGCGCAGCGCGGCGCTTCTGCCGTGGCCGAGCGGCTGGGACTTCCGCCAAAGGCGTTCACCTACCTGACCTCGCACGGTGCGCTCGATCAGGATCACATGCGCTTTTTCGCCGAACTCGTGAACGGCCTTGCCGATCCGGCCGACCGCGAGACCATCGTCACGATGGCGCGCGACATGTTCGCGCTGTTCGGCGAGGTCTTCGCTTCCATCAGTCTGGAGACGCTCGATGTCGCTGCTTGACGGCAAGACAGTTGCCATCACCGGCGCCGCTGGCGGACTGGGCGCGCCTGTTGCCCGGTTGCTTGCCGAAGCCGGTGCGCGCACGGTCGGCATCGACCGGGTGGATTGCCCTGCCTGCGACGAGAGCATCGTCACCGACCTGTCCGACGACGCGGCCCTCACCGCGCTCTCGGACAGGTTGGCGGGCGACGCGCCCGACGTGCTGGTCAATATCGCCGGGGTCATGCGCTTCGGACTGCACGAGAGCCAGCCGGTCGAGGCTCTTGCCCTGTGCTACCGGGTCAACCTGCTGGTCCCTGCCGTGCTCGCGCGCGCCGTTGCCGCGCCGATGCGCAGGCGCGGGTCGGGACAGATCGCCAACATCGGTTCGGTGCTCGGCTCGATCCCCTATCCGTGGTTCGCGGCCTATTCGAGCAGCAAGGCGGGTCTTGCCGCGCTGTCGCAGGGCCTCCGCCGCGAGCTTCAGGGCACCGGCGTCACCGTCACGCACGTCAACCCGCGCGCCGCGCGCACCGCCTTCAACAATGCCGAGGTCAACCGCTTCCTCGACGTGACAGGCATGAATGCCGACGAGCCTGACTGGGTCGCGCGGCGCATCGCCCGCGCCATTCTCGCGCGTGAGGAAACCGTATCCATCGGTGCGATGGAACGTCTGTTCGCGGTCCTCAACGCCATTTCCCCGAGGCTGATCGACAACGGCCTCAAGTCGCAGAACCGGCGCGCACGCGCCGAATTTTCCTGAACCAGACGGAGTACGAAAATTGAAGAAGCGTTTCACTCTCGCAGCCAGCCTCGCCGCGGTCCTGATGGCGGCGACGCCCGGAGTGGCTTCCGCCGGAATGACCGAAGACGTCAAGGCGATCAACGATGGCTGGGCACACATCACCTATGAGGTGAAGGGTTCCAGCACCCAGACCAAGGCGCTCGACAAGCTGGCCGGGCAGGCCGCTGCGCTGGTCGCCAGGTATCCCGGCAAGGCCGAACCGCTGCTGTGGCAGGGCATCGTCGTGAGCGAGCAGGCGAACCGCGCCAACATGTTCCACAAGCTGGGCATCGCCAAGCGCGCCTTCTCGATCCTGTCGAAGGCCTATGCCATCGATCCCAGGGCAGCCAACGGCGGCGCGGCCATGAGCCTCGGCGTGCTCTACTACAAGGTGCCCGGCTCGCCGATCGGCTTCGGCGACGATGCCAAGGCGCTGCGACTGCTCAAGCAGGCGCTTGCGCTCGATCCCGATGGCCTCGACTCCAACTATTTCATGGGCGACTACCAGCTCGATCAGGGCGACAAGGCCGCTGCCCGCACCTATCTGACCAGAGCGCTGAAGGCGCCCCACGATGCCAGCCGTCCGGCATGGGACGCCGGACGTCGCCGCGAAGTGAGGGCTCTGCTCGCCAAGGCTGCCTGATGGGCCTCGCCCGCCGGTTCGCCGAGCAACTTGCGCGACCAGAAGGGTTCGCTGGCAAGTTGCTCGGCAATGCCATGGATGTTGCCAATCGCCGCCCGACCCGTCTCGCGCTCGATCTGCTCGGCGCGCGGGACGGCGAGCGCGTTCTCGATGCAGGCTGCGGAACGGGCGCGACCCTCGACGTTCTCCTCGACAGGGCAATGGTCGACGCATGGGGCATAGACCCGTCGCCGACCATGATCGCGCAGGCACGAGCGCGGCTCGGTGACCGGGCGCGGCTCGAAAAATGCCTGATCGAGGACATGTGGTTCGGCGACGACACCTTCGATGCGGTGCTCGCGTTGAACGTGCTGTACTTCGCAAGGCCGGATGGCAGCACCTTGCGGCAGATCCATCGCGTGCTGCGCCCCGGCGGCAGGCTGGTCGCCTATGTCACGCACCGCGAAAGCATGGAGAACTGGCCGTTCGCCCGGCAGGGCGTCCACCGGCTGTTCGATACAAATGAACTTGTTGACGAACTGATCGCAGGCGGATTTGCGCGAGCAGGGATTTCAGTGCAGGAACACGCCATCACCGGGTCGGTGGATGGCCTGCTGGCCTGTGCAACGAAGGAATCCTGAGCGGGACAAGGTGTGAGGGCTGACGAAGAAGACCAAAGCCGCCCTGCCGGCCTTGCCGCCCTGTTCGAGCACCATCGCAAGGAGCTGCTGCGCTTTCTGGCGGCTCGCTGCGGCGATTCCGATCTTGCGCAAGACCTGCTTCAGGACATGTGGTTCAAGGTTTCCGGCGCTCCGGGCGGACCGATCGGTAACGGGCGCGCCTATCTCTTTCGCATGGCAAACAACCTCGTGCTCGACTTTCGCCGGTCCCGCCAGCGCGCGATGCGGCGCGACTACGGGTGGCTGGACGAGGATGGCGGCGGCTCGTCCCTGCCGGAGGAGCGGCCCGACCCTTCGCCAGCCGCCGACGATCAGCTTGCGCGGCAGCAGGAAGCAGAGATGCTCCACCGGGTCATCGCCGGACTGCCACCGGGAGCACAGCGCGCGCTGCGGCTCCACCGGCTGGAAGGTCATCCACAGGCCGAGGTGGCTGAAATCATGGGAATCAGCCGTAGCGGCGTTGAAAAGCACCTCGCCGTCGCCATGAAACATCTCAAAAATGCACTTGCCGACTGCGGATACTTATCCACGGCGGCGTCACAGCAACAAGGGCTTCCAGGCGGGCAGGGTCCGCAACCGGAATCAAGACGATGAACAGGGACGACGAGATCATATTCGCCGAGGCGCTGCGCTGGCATGCGGCCTCAGACAGCGACAGCATGGACTGGGACGGGTTCACCGACTGGCTCGAGGCCGACTCGCGCCATCGCGATGCCTATGACAGCGTCGCGCTGGGCGATGCAATGTTTGCGGACCACGGCGCTGACCTGCTCGAAGCCTTTCCCGCCGTCGCCAACGACCAGGGCGAGGCAACCGTCGTTCCATTGCGCACGAATCGCGGCTGGATGCGCTGGGCCGGCATGGCGGTTGCCGCATCGCTCGTGGCGATGCTGGCGCTTCCGCAGGTGTTGACGCCATCCCCGCAACGCTTCGAAGCTGGCGCGCAGAGCCGCACGATTGCGCTCGACGACGGGTCCACGGTAATCCTCGCTCCGCGCAGCACGCTTGAAGTGGCAGGCCGCCATCAGGAGCGCATGGCGCTTAGCGGAGGTGCCTGGTTCGATGTGCGTCACGATCCTTCGCGCGCGCTGACGATCGAGGCCGACGGGGTCCAGATCTCCGACATCGGCACGCAGTTCGACGTGCAGGCCGCTGGCGGTCAGGTGCGCGTCGAAGTTGCCGAGGGCAAGGTCGAGGTCCGCTCCGATGCGATGGCGCAACCGGTGCGCCTGACCCAGGGCCGCAGCCTCAGCTACGATCCGAAGCAGGGCACGGCACTCGTCAGGCCGGTTGCGAACAATGACATCGGCGAATGGCGCTCGGGTCGCCTGTCTTTCGATATGGCACCCTTGACGCTGGTCGCGGCCGATCTCAGCCGCTATGCGGGCGTCGAAGTGACGGTTGACGAGAGTCTTCGCAGCCGGGCGTTTTCGGGGACTCTGGTCATTAACAATGGCGATGCGGCAGTGCGTGATCTCACCCAGCTCATGGGCCTTGGCCTCGCTGGCTCCGCTGGCGATTATCGCATCGAGCCCCGCTGAGGCGCGCGACGCCAGCTATCAGATCGACATTCCCGCCAGCACCCTGCCAGAGGCGCTGGCTGTCCTGTCCCGGCAGACCGGCGTTTCGATAGGCACCGATGGCGCATTGCCGCATCGCGCCACGCCCGCCCTGCGCGGCAGGATGAGCGTCGCAAGCGCGCTGCAACGCCTGCTTTCGGGAAGCGGACTGGTGGCACGCAAGGTCGGCGCAACGGCATGGCGGGTCGAGCGCGGCAGGTCTCCGTCGCTGGCCGAACAAGGACCCCGCACGCCCTCGAAAGCGACTGCTCCCACCCCGGTGGACGCTCCCGAAAACGAGACGATTGTCGTTACGGCAGCCAAGCGATCCGCCGCACTCGATACCCTGCCGATGGCGGTATCGGTGGTCACGCTCGACGAAAGTCAGCAAAGCTCGGCCCAGAACGGCACGTCGCTTGTCGCCCAGCGCAGCGAAGGACTGGCGATGACCTCGCTGGGTCCGGGGCGCAATCGCCTGTTCCTGCGCGGGGTCGCCGACAGTCCCTTCACGGGCGAGAGCCAGTCGACGGTGGCCGTGGTGTTCGACGAAGCGCGGCTGACCTATGCCGCGCCCGATCCCGACATCCGCCTTGTCGACGTCGAGCGGGCCGAAGTTCTCAAGGGGCCGCAGGGCTCGCTTTACGGCACCGGAGCGCTCGGCGGAATCTATCACATCGTGCCGCGCAGGGCCAACCTCGAAGAGACGACGCTCGCTGTTTCGCTAGCGGGCGATACGATTGCGCACGGCAGGCTCGGGTGGAGCGGGTCTGCTATCGCCAACCTGCCGCTGGCGCGCGACACCATCGGCGTGCGGCTGGTCGGCTATTCGGAGCGAGAGTCGGGCTGGATCGACACTGGCGACCGGGATGACAGCAACAGTTCGCGGCTGCTGGGCGCGCGCGCCAATCTCGGAATTGCGGCTGGCGGCAGCTGGCGTATCGATCTTTCCGGCCTGGTCCAGCTGCTTGAATCGCGTGACAGCCGCTACGTCTACGAACCGGGTGCGCGGGTGCGCCCCGCGCAGATGCCGGAACCGCACGACAATGACATGCGCCATGTCTCCGCACGCCTCGCGCGCGAGGGTGGCGGGGTCGACATTACCCTGTCATCGGGCATGTCCTGGCACGAAGTCGGCGATACGCTCGACGCCACGATCGGCGCGGAAAGTTTCGGCCTCGCCCAGCCAAGCGAACTCGAAGACAGCAAGTACTACAAGGTGTGGGACAGCGAAGCGCGCATTTCCGGTCACGCTGGCGGCCTGCGTTGGCTCGCCGGGCTCAGCCATGTCGAAGCCCGGCAATCCGTGCTCTGGACCCTGAACTCGTTCACGGACGCATCGATGATTATCGACGACGATCGCCGCAATACGTCGGACACCGCGCTGTTCGGCGACCTGACCTTGCCACTCGGCGGCAAGTTCACTGTCGATGCGGGAGCGCGACTCTACCACTCGAAGGTCGTGGAGACGCGGAAGCTGGCCACTGAGATGGTGACGCGCCATCAGCAGCGGACCGGTGTCACGCCCAGTCTCGCTTTTTCATGGCGACCGGGTCCGGGGCAGATCGTTTACCTGCGATATGGATCGGCATTCCGGCAGGGCGGATCGGATATCGGCGCGGACGGCTCGATCGAAACGCTCAAGGGCGACGAGTTGCAGACGCTGGAAGCAGGATGGCGGCGCCAGATCGGACGAGGCGGCCGGATCGACATAGGCATTTTTGCCTCGCGTTGGCAGAACCTTCAGTCGGACATGCTCCAGCCCAACGGCCTGATCGAGAGCGCGAACGCCGGGGACGCCAGGATCAAGGGGGCAGAAGCGACCTTCGACCTGCCGATTGCAGACCGGCTGCGGATCGAAGGCGGCGCGAATTTCACGGACGCGCGCCTTACGCGCAACATGCTCGGCGCGAGGCTGGACGATCGCCGGCTGCCGGTGGTGCCGCGCTACACCGCGCGGATCGGCTTCCAGCACGATCTTGCGATCCGCGGTGTCGATGTGACCTTGCGCGCGAATGTCCGCTATGTCGGGCCTCAACGCCTCAGTTTCGACCCGGCAGTCGACCGGCCGATGGGTTCCTATTTCGAGAACGCGATCGAAGTGCAGGCAAGGCTGGGCGCGGCGCACCTGGCGCTGTCCGCCGAGAACCTGTTCGGCTCGGCCGACGACAGCTTCGCATTCGGCAATGCCCTGCGCTTTGCAACCGGCCGTCAATATACCCCGCAAAAGCCGGCCAGCCTGTCCATGCGGATTGGCATGGACTTCTGACGCAGGCATCGTCTGCCATGAAGGCGATAGATGCGATGGTCACTGTTGAAAGGGAACGGGAAGATCACCCGGCGTCCACGGCTTCACCCGAAGCATGATTGCATTGAACAGGTCAGATGCGAGGTGATCGGCCAGCCACACCTTGAGATGCGGCAGATCCTGAGCATCGAACCACTCGCGGTCCACTGACGCAAACTGCCGTACAAAAGGCATGATCGCAGCATCGGCCAAACCCCGCGCACCTCCGCAAAGCTGGCTCTGGCCAGCCAGCCGGCCATCGAGGTCGCGCAGAAACGCCAGCCCTCTCTCGCGATGCACGAGCGCGTCGGAAGCGTGCCGTTCGGGATACTTGTAGCGGTCGAGGTCGTGCTTGAACGGACCGTCATTGGCTGCAATCAGCGCCGGATCGTCGCGCTCCAGCCAGCCTTCGGGATCGCACGATGCGAGAGCCCGGCGCATGATGTCGAGGCTCTCGTCGATCACCGTGCCGTCTGTCTCGACAAGCATGGGCACGGTTCCCTTGGGGGAAGCGGCCAGCATGTCCTGCGGCTTTGCCGAAAGTTTGACTTCGCGCAGTTCGCAGCGCGTGCCGCTGACCGCCAGAGCCATCCGCGCCCGCATGGCATAGGGGCAGCGGCGAAAGCTGTAGAGAACGGGATCAGTCGGCGCGGTCATCGGCCCTCCCGGTGAACACGGCGCCGACATGCGCGCGCCCCTGCGCGGCGGCTAGCTCTTCCTGTCGTTGACGTTCGCGATAGGACGCCCGCTGCTCTTCGGTCCGTTCGGAATGGCAGCTTGGGCAGCTTACGCCCGGTTCGAACAGCGGCGAATTCTGGTCGTCGGCACTGACTGGTCGGCGGCAGGCGTGGCATAGCGCGTAACTACCCTCCACGAGCCCGTGGCCGATAGTCACGCGCTGGTCGAAAACGAAGCACTCACCGCGCCACAGGCTTTGTTGCTCGGGCACCGTTTCGAGATATTTCAGGATTCCGCCCTTGAGGTGGTAGACGTCCTCGATGCCCTCCCGCTTGAGGAAGGCAGTCGATTTTTCGCAGCGGATGCCGCCGGTGCAGAACATCGCGACCCTGGGTGTCTTGCCGGCTTGCAGCAAACTCTCGCGTTCACGGCCGAACCACTCGGGGAATTCCCGGAAGCTCGCGGTCTTGGGATCAATCGCGCCCTCGAAGGTGCCCACCGCGACTTCGTAGTCATTGCGCGTGTCGATGACGATGGTGTCGGGATCGGTGATCAGCGCGTTCCAGTCCTGCGGCTCGACATAGGTGCCGACGCTGGTTCGTGGATCGAGGTCGGGTTGGCCCATAGTGACGATCTCGCGCTTGAGCCGCACTTTCATGCGATGGAATGGCATGGCGGAGGCGCTCGACAGCTTGACGTCGAGATCGGCACAGTCGGGCAGGGCGCGAATATAATCTAGCACTCTCGCAATGCCCTCATGCGGTCCTGCAATCGTACCGTTGATGCCCTCCGCTGCCAGCAGCAAGGTGCCGCGAATTCCCTGCTCTCGGCACAGGCGCTCGAGCGGTGCGCGCAGGCTCGCGCAATCCCCGAAGCGCGTGAAGCGGTACAGGGCTGCCACGCACACGGGCTCAGAGGATTGGCTTTCAGGTTGCATGGCGACCCTATAGCGCCAAGCCGCGCGCGCGTCAGCATGCGTGCGGCAGCGCCTAGTTAAGCCACGCCATCAATCGCGTTCCTACCCTGACCAATTTGGCAGGTTCTTCGGTTCTCCCCCGCAATCCGGCATAAGTCCTGCTCGCAGACTTCTATCGTCTGCGAGGAAATGCGCGATTTCGATCGGCCTGCGGTGAGTTCGATGACCAACATGACAATCGAAAAGGAAGTGGCGGATTCAGGCGGCAAGACCCTGATGACTCTCTCCACCCCGGCGCTCGTGCTCGATCTGGACAGGATGGACCGCAATCTCGCGCGCCTGACTGCATTGATGGACGGGTTTGGTGTCGTGTTGCGCCCCCATCTCAAGACCGCCAAATCCATCGACGTGGCCCGCCGCATTCACCCAGAAGGTCCTGGTCCAATTACCGTCTCCACTCTGGCCGAAGCGGAATATTTCGCTCGCGAGGGCGGCTATACTGACATCACCTATGCCGTCGGGCTCGATCCCTACATGGCACCGCGCGCGCTGGCGCTCTGTGCGACTGGCGTCGAGTTGAAAGTCACGCTCGACACGGCGGCGCAGGCAGAGTCACTGGGACAGGCGGCCGCAGGCCACACAAGCAAGCCGTCGGTCATGATCGAGATAGATTGCGACGGACATCGCGGCGGTCTTGTGCCGGACGATCCGAAGCTTGTGGACGTTGCGCGAGCCGTGGTGGATGCGGGGCTGACGCTGGCGGGCGTGCTCACCCATGCTGGCGCATCCTACGATCTTCATGATCCGATGGCCCTCGCAGACGCCGCCGAAAACGAGCGGGCGTCTGCGGTGCGTGCAGCAGAGAGGCTGCGGGCAGCAGGGTTCGATTGTCCGGTCGTCTCCGTCGGCTCAACGCCGACTTCGCACTTCGCCCGCGACCTGACCGGCGTGACGGAAGTGCGCGCCGGGGTGTTCATGTTCTTCGATCTCGTGATGCATGGCATCGGCGTTTGCCAGATCGACGACATTGCCGTGTCGGTCCTGACGACGGTGATCGGGACCAAGCCGGACAAGGGCTGGATCCTCGTCGATGCGGGGTGGATGGCCATGTCGCGCGACCGGGGGACCAGCAAGCAGGCAGTCGATCAGGGCTACGGGCTGGTGTGTGACGTTCACGGCAAACCTCTCGATGACCTCATAGTCGATCAGGCCAATCAGGAGCATGGGATCATAGCCTTGCGACCCGGCAGCAAGGCAGCGCTGCCCGATCTGCCAGTCGGCACCCGGCTGCGCGTGCTGCCGAACCATGCCTGTGCCACCGGAGCGCAGCACGACGCCTACCATGTAGTCGCTGGCAACGCCGACGATGTCGTTGCAGTCTGGCCCCGCATGAGGGGATGGTAGGATGAGCAGCGGTCAACCCATCATCGTCCCCGATGCGCCGCCGCCTGCCGGGCATTACAGCGCGGGCGTCAAGCATGATTGCATCACGGCTATCTGGTCGAGATCGAGGCAATCGCGGCGTGCGCGGCATGACTGATCCGGTCAGCCACCTTCGCGATGCGGGCCGCCTCGATCGCATGTTCGTCGATTGCGAATGGCGGGTGCCATCGGGTCAGGACCGGAGCGATGTCGTCAATCCGGCCACGGAACAGGTGATTGCCAAGGTGGCGATGGCTGACCGCAGCGACGTCGATGCTGCCGTGCTGGCCGCAAGAGCGGCTTTCGAGCAATGGTCGGCGACAACGCCGGGCGAACGGGCCGACCTGCTCGACAGGCTGAGGGACATCCTGCTCGATAGGGCCGAACTGTTTGCACAGGCGATCTCGGTCGAGATGGGCGCGGCGATCACCTGGGCGCGCACAGCACAGGTGCCGCTCGCGATTGAGCATGTCCGGGTGGCAGCAGAGAATGTGAGAGCATTTGACTTCCTCAAGATGCGCGGGACGACGGCAATCGCGCGTGAAGCCATCGGCGTCTGCGCTCTTATCACGCCGTGGAACTGGCCGCTTTACCAGATCACGGCAAAGGTCGCCCCGGCGCTGGCGGCGGGATGCACCGTGATCCTTAAGCCCAGCGAACTGTCGCCGCTCGATGCCTTGCTCTTTGCCGAAGTGGTGGAAGAGGCTGGCGTGCCGCCCGGCGTGTTCAACCTCGTGATCGGCAGCGGCGAGGTGGTCGGCGATGCCCTGTCTCGCCATCCCGAAGTCGACATGGTCTCGATCACCGGATCGACGCGCGCGGGCGTGCTCGTATCGAAGGCCGCCGCCGACACGGTGAAGCGGGTCGCGCTGGAACTGGGCGGCAAGTCTCCCAACATCGTCCTGCCCGATGCAGACCTTGAGAGCGCCATCGGTCCGGGGATCGGCGCTTGCTTCCGCAATGTCGGGCAATCCTGCAGCGCACCGACTCGAATGATCGTGCCGCGCGGAAGGCTTGCGGAAATCGAGGGGCTTGCGGCGCGCGCGGTCAGCCAGATGATGGTCGGCGATCCTGCCAGAGACAGCACCAGCCACGGCCCCATCGCAAATCGCGCCCAGTTCGAGCGGGTGCAGGCGATGATCCGCACCGGCATCGACGAAGGTGCGCGGCTCGTCTGCGGCGGTCCGGGAAAGCCCGACGGGCTGGACACGGGCTATTTCGCGCGACCGACGATCTTTTCCGACGTCACACCCGACATGACCATCGCGCGCGAGGAGATCTTCGGGCCGGTGCTGGTGATCCTGCCTTACGACACGGTCGACGAAGCGATGCGGATCGCCAACGACACGGTCTACGGCCTCGGCGCCCATGTGCAGGGCAAGGACATGGAACTGGCCCGAAAAGTCGCCCGGCGCATCCGCAGCGGACAGGTTCTCATCAACTACCCGGCCTGGGACCCGCAGGCGCCATTCGGCGGCTACAAGCAATCGGGCAACGGTCGCGAATATGGTCCGGAAGGGATCGAGGAGTTCCTCGAGGTCAAGTCCATCGTCGGTTACGACACACCCGCAGCAGCATGATCGGACAACAGTTCGCGCCGCATGAGGCAGGACTGCAAGGCCGTTCCGCATTGCCACAACGGGCACTGCAGAAATCCGGTTCGCACCCGGTTTGCCATGAATATCGAACCGCGCACGCCATCGTCCCCGTGAAACGCCCCCAAGGCGATGCGCCCTTGCCTCGATGGCGTCCGCAAACTTGCAACGGCGCGACTTATCGGCTTTCCAGAATTGCCGGATCGATCCACACATTGACTCGTGCGGCAAATGCATCGGGGGAGGAATATGACCATGGAATTCGCTGACCGTTACGGCCCGATGGCAGTGATCGCCGGCGGTTCTGAAGGCGTCGGCGCTGCCTATGCCATGGAACTCGCGGAGCGCGGCCTCGATCTTGCACTCATCGCGCGCAATCCCGGCCCGCTGGACGCGACGGCCGATCAGGTGCGCAAGGCGTTTCCCGAACGCAGTGTACTCACGCTGACAGTCGACCTCTCGGCGCCCGATGCCGCCGACCGGGTCGTTGCCCTCACTGCCGGGAACGAGGTTGGCCTCCTGATCTACAATGCCGGCGCAAGCAGCCGGTCAGGCAATTTCCTCGATGGCGACCTCGAATTTCCGCAGAGCCTGCTCGCGGTGAACGCTGCGACCATGATGGCGCTCGTCCATGCCTATGGCAGGCCGATGAAGGCGCGCGGTCGCGGCGGCATCGTCGTGATGAGTTCGATGGCCTATCTCGTCGGGAATCCGGGTCTTGCCGCCTATAGCGGATCGAAGGCTTTCTCGACCCTGTTTTGCGAGGCGCTGTGGCATGAGCTGCGCCCGCATGGCGTGCATGTCCTGTCCCATGTTCTGGGCATGACCGACACGCCTGCCAATGCACGCAACTATCCGGGCATGGGCGGCATGGGGGACAAGCCGGAAGACATTGTGCAGCAGGCTCTGGCCGCTCTGGACAAGGGGCCGGTCCTGCGTGCCACGGGCGGAGACGAAACAGCGCAATACCTCGGCTCGCTTTCACGCGATGCGGCCGTAGCGACCATGTACGAGATGGGCGCAGCGTTCAGGGACTGACCGGTAGCTGAAGCACCTGCGCCCTGATCGGCCAGACTGCGACCGATCAGGTTCTCGATGCTGGACAGGGTGTCGGTGCCGCTCCCGCCGGCAAGCGTATCGTCATCCGCGCTGGCTTTCATTCGGGGAGTCTCGGCTGATGCAGGATGCTTTGCGCTTGCCATAAGCGCGCGGCGCGCGTGCTAGATCAGCCTTTCGATAAGCCAGTAGCTCGCGACCGAGCCAATGCCATAGCTCGCCATCTTCGTGGCTGGAGCGAGCGCGGCGACAGATATGCGCCGCAGTGCCTGGAGCGCGCCGAGGCATGCGATGACGATCAGCAACTGGCCTGCTTCGACGCCGATGTTGAACGAGAGCAGCGCGGTCGGCACGTCGCCTTCCGGCAGGCCGATTTCATGTAGCGCGCCGGCAAAGCCGAATCCGTGCAGCAAGCCGAACACGAAGGCGACGATCCAGGGCGCGCGCTCGGCAAGGCCGATCCGGCCCTCGCCCGACTTCACGATCTCGACGGCGAGAAAAATGATCGACAAGGCAATCAAAGCCTCGACCGGCTCTTGCGGCAGGCCGAACAGGCCGAGCGTCGTCCCGATCAGCGTCAGCGAATGCGCGACGGTGAAGGCCGTGACTGCCTTGGTGACGGTCCAGGCCCCTCGCAGCAACAGCACCAGGGCAATGACGAACAGCAAGTGGTCGTAGCCGAACAGGATGTGTTCGACCCCGGTCACGAAATAGGTGCGGGCGACCTGCCAGAAACCGGGCCTCGAACGGATTTCGGCACTCGGCTCGGCAGCAGTCAGACGATAGACCTGAACCGGGCGGTCCAGCGGGGCGACACGAACGAGAACATCGGTCTCTGCCGCACCGAAATTGGCAAGGCCAATCCGTTTGCCGGCGACACTGTCCTTGCAGGCGACCGCATAGCGCAAGACCAGCGCCCGTTCGGCCATGTCGCGCTGCGGCTCGCCTGATGCCTTGCACCCGGATGGCAGGACGGGCCTGGCCTCGAACGCAATCCCAGCAGCAACCGGCACCTTCCAGATCAGGGCCCAGTTTTCGGCATTCCGCTGCGTAAATTCCAGGTAGCCCGGCCGCAGGTCGTCAGCGGCTACCGGGAAGGAAAACGCCAAGGCTAGCGATGAAAGCAGCAGGGCCAGAACGCGCTTCGCAAACCGGGTCACGGTTTCTCGATCCTGACCGTGTAGCCATCGAGCAGCGCCTGATAGGCGGCCTTCTCGCGCACATCGATGGTTTCGGCGCGCCAGTCGTTTTCCACGCGCTGCCGCACGTCGGCGAGCTTCGGCGCCTGCGGCGTTACGACCTTGCGCAGACGCACCAGATGCGCTCCGTATCCCGAGACAACAGGTCCGTGCCACTGGTCGGGAGAACCGGCAGCCAGAGCGACCAATCCATCAACAAACCTGTCGCCGAACTGGCGCTCGATATCGGATCGCGTCGCCTGCTCCATCGATCCCGGCACCGAGAGCGGCTCCCCCACATCGTGCCAGTCGGCACCGCCTGCAAGCCTTACGCGTGCCGCCCTGGCCCCTGCTTCAACCTGCTCGGGATCGCCCTGGCCGAGATAGACCTGATCGAAGCTGTAGACTGCGCCGTCGCTGTACCTGGCCGGATTGGCATCTAGCAGCTTCTGCAATTGAGCCTCGCCCGGTTGCTCGCTTTCGACGCTGGACCGCGCGAGATACTCCATCTTCTGACGCAAGCGCTGGCGGATCACACTGTCGTCCTGATCGAGGCCGAGCCGACGCGCCTCGCGGTTGTAGACCTCTTCCTTGACGTAGTCGCGGATCAACCCGTCGATCTCGTCGGGGTCGGGCGGGCGGCGATAGGTCTGGGCGAATTGTTCCGCGAGGCGTTCGACTTGGCCCTTCTCGATCACGATGGTGCGGCTGGCGGGGTCTGCCTCGGTCCCGCGCCAGGCGAAGAACAGGAAGATCGCAAGCCCGCCGAGCAGGAAATGCACCAGCGGTTCGCGGCCCAGACCGCGCAGCCTTTCCTTCACTGTCACGCCTGCTCAGCCTGCCGGGCGATACCAGATCGGCGAGGTATAGGCGCGCTCCTGATGGACCTTCTCGATGTCCGGACCGAGCTTCGCGCCGTAGCGCAGGGCATCGTAGAGCACCCAGCGCGGCGTCGGGATTTCGAGCACGCGGACATAGTAGAAGGCGCTCTGGTTGGCGTCGAATTCGGGATCGCGCCATACCGTGGTGAGTTCTGCCGCGCCGATCGAATTGCTGTAGCTGGCCGTGGCTTCTTTCACCGTGTTACCGACGGCAGGCACCTTGCCGTTTGCGCCGCGCTGGCGCCTGGTCATGTCGCTCCAGACGACGTCGAAGACCTTCTCGTGCGTCTTGCCGGTTGCATCGACCCAGCCCTTGACGATCTGGACGCGATCGAGGTTCGCGCCGATCGGGTCCTTGACCGCCGAGACGATGAAGCTCGGCGCGCCGCGCGCTCCCTTTCTGAGGTCGCCGCCCATAGGCACGCCGCGTGCGTAGCCGCTCTTGACCCAGTCGCTCTTGAGATCGGCAGCGGAGAAATCCCAGCCACCGAACAGCCGCACCTTCATGCGCGGGCCGGTGGTCGCATAGACCTCGCGGCGCATCATCGCATCGAACAGCGCCTCGCGCGTGTTGGCTGTCGCCCAGACCGCGGCATAGCCGCTGGCAAGGAAGTTCCAGCCGATACGCCTGCCCTTGCCGCCAAGGTCCATGGTTTCCATGGCGCGGATGGCATTCGGCTCGTTGCCGGTATGCTTGCCGAAGAAATTGTCGTCGTCGGCTGTCGCGAGCGAGGTGTGGCTGTCGGTCGAGCCGATCATGCCCAGCTTGTAGGGGTTCACCCCGGTGCGTGCCTCTACGGCAAGGCCACGCTTCAGGGCTTCGCGGACATATTCGCCAGCGAGCATTCCCGGCTGCTTGGCGATGGTGAAGGGCAGGTTGCCCTGATCCCATCCCGCCACGCCATATCCGGCGAATTCGTCGTTCGGCGAGAGGAAGGGATGGGCTTCGCTATCGCCCTTGATCTGGGTTGCCTCTACCAGCGGCTCATGCGCCACGCGCCGCCGCGCATAGTCCGCCGTCATGGGGCCGCCGTCCGGTCCGACCAGTTCGAACATGAGTCCGTTGGAAACGTTGCTGTTGTGCGGAATGGCAAGCACCCTGCCGCCCGTCGTCTGCTCGTAGCGGTCCATGTAATCCCACAATTTTTCAGGATCCGCATTGCCCTGCCGCGAGGAGAAGGGGAGCACCTGATCGGCCCTGTCCTTGCCGTCACGGAAGATCACGACGCGGTGCAGGTTGTTTCCGTTCGGCTGCAATGAATATTCAAAGCCCATGAAAGCCGTGAACTTGCTAGGCTCGTTGTAGCGTTCGACGATGCCGGTGTGTTCGGTCCAGATGCTGTGCGTCGTTTCCTCGCTGCTGAGCTCTTCATAGGCCTTGGGAAGTCCGCCTTTCGCGCCAAGCACCATCATTTCGCCGATGATTTTCTGCGATTCGCGTGGTCCGGCCTTCATCAGGTCCTGCCAGTGCCGCAGCACCGGATCGGTCACTTGCGAGGGAGGCATTTCATAAAGCCTGCGCGTCACGCCAAGGCTGTCGCTGTGATCGGCCACGACGAGGAAATCGAGCGGCCGGGAAAGCTGGGCTGCGATGCCCGTCGTCGAAGTGACTTTCTCGCCCCTCGCAAACCGCAGGGCCTGTTCGGGGCCGAGACGGTTGCCGAAGGCGAAGGCATCGAGCGAGTTCGCCGTGTGCAGGTGCGTGTCGCCCCAGTAGACCTGCTCGGGATAGGGTGCCTGCGCAACCTGCCTGTCGGCGCTGCCTTGCTGCATGGCCGCAGTCCCGTCCTGATCTGTGCATGACGCCAGTGCCGCAATGGCCACCACGGCCCCAGCAAGTCTTCTCATCCCCGTTCTCCCAATTCGCGGTGACTATCGCGCGAGACTGCAGAACTGTCCATGCCCCGATCGCGCGTTGACCCGCAGCCAATGTCGTGCACAATCGCCGCCGGAGCCAATGGGCCGGAGAGAGGAGAGGCAGGTGAAAGCATTGCCAGTTATCGCGGCGACAGGCGGTGCTGCACTGCTCGCCATTGCCGCAAGCATGCAGGTGGCAGGCGATCCGGCCAGCGCTGCGGTGGCCGAACAGCCCGACTGGGACAGCGCGGAAGCGGCTGTTCCGGCCGATCCGCTCAAACAGGCCTGGTTCGGCGAACTTCACATCCACACCAACAATTCGTTCGACAGCTTCATCTTCGGCAATCCGATCGGGCCGAACGAGGCCTATCGCTTCGCGCAAGGGGAACCGGTTGGGTTCTACGGCGGAGTGACGCGGCGGCTGGACCGGCCGCTCGATTTCGTGGCGATCACCGACCACGCCGAATTCCTGGGTGAACTCAACCTGTGCACCACGCCGGGTTCAGAGACCTACGACACGGAAATGTGCGCATCGATGCGGGCGAACAACATGTCCGCCTTCGCCAAGCTCGCCACCAGTGTGACCGCGCGCATCCGCATGGCTGACGTCTGCGGCGAAAACGGGCAACGCTGTGTCGACAAGGCAAACACGCTGTGGTCGCAGGTCCGCACCAATGCCAACCGGCACTACAAGCCCGGCAAGTTCACGACGCTGATCGGATACGAGTTCTCGGCCAACACCCCATCGGCGAAATTCTCGGACATGAGCGGGGCGAGGCCGAGCGTGCCGGGCATGCTCCATCGCAATGTCATCTTCCGCAGCGACCACGTCCCTTCCAGGGCATTCAGCGCCTATGACGGCAGCGGCGAGGACATGCACAAGTGGATGGAGGAGAACTGCACCGGCAAGTGCCGCGTCCTCGCGATCCCGCACAACATCAACTACTCGTGGGGACGCTTCTTTTGGGACGGCAAGAACTCGGACGGCTCGGCCTGGACAAGGGAAGTGCTTGAGCGCCGCGCGCGGGTCGAACCGCTGGTCGAGATATTCCAGATCAAGGGTTCGTCCGAATGCATGGCCGGCGTCGGCCTCTCCGACGAGGAATGCGGCTTTGAAAATGCCGTCCCTGCCTGCCCGCCCGGCGAGGAAGACAGCTGCGCGAGCGGCAATGCCTTCGTCCGCAACGGGCTGGTGAAGGGTCTGAAGATCGAAGACGAGATGGGGGTCAATCCCTTCAAGTACGGAATCATCGCGGCCACCGATACGCACAACGGCAATCCCGGCAACACCAGTGAAAGCAATTATGTCGGCCACCTCGGCCAGCAGGATTCCACGCCGGGCAAGCGGATCGGCTATGCCGATGTTCCCAGACCTGACGGCACCCGCGCGAAGAACAAGCGGTTTTCGCTCACCATGTACAACCCCGGCGGACTTGCCGGGGTCTGGGCGCCGAAGAACACGCGCAGCGCGATCTGGGACGCACTGCACAACCGCGAGACATTCGGCACCTCTGGCACGCGGATCAAGGTGCGCTTCTTCGGCTCGTTCGGCTATCCCGCCGATCTCCACCGCCGCAAGGACATGCTCGCACAAGCCTATGCCAGGGGTGTGCCGATGGGCGGCGATCTCAAGGGCGCGGGGAAGGGCAATGTGCCTCGCTTCGTGGTGCAGGCAACCCGCGATCCGGAAAGCGCGCCCTTGCAGAAGATCCAGATCGTGAAGGGCTGGGTGGAAAGCGGCCAGCTTCGCTCGCGCACTTTCGATGTCGTCTGCTCGGACGGTATCCGGCCGGACCGCAAGACCGGCATGTGCGCCGACAATGGCGCGAAGGTCGATCTGAAGACCTGCGAGCCGACCACCGGCAAGGGCGCGGCACAGCTTGCCGCCACATGGAGCGATCCGCAGTTCGATCCTTCGATCCGGGCCGTCTACTATGTGCGTGTGCTCGAAAACCCGACCTGCCGCTGGAGCACGCGGGACGCGCTCGCGCTGGGCGTGCCATTCGATCCGAATTTCGAAACCACCGTCAAGGAGCGGGCTTGGACCTCGCCCATCTGGTATTCGCCCCGCTGACCCGAAGAGGAGAAAAACAATGCTGACCGAAGAACAGAACCGGCTCCTCACCGAAGTGGAAGGCGACGCGCCCTTCGGGCAGATGATGCGCGAACGCTTCTGGATACCCTGCGCACGCAGCGCCGCGCTCGTCGCCGATGGCGCGCCCCAGCACATCCGCCTGCTCGGCGACAACTTCGTGGCGTTTCGCGCCACCGATGGCCGCATCGGCTTCTTCGACGAAGCCTGCCCCCATCGCGGCGCCTCGCTGGTGCTGGCTCATAACAGCGACTGCGCGCTTCGCTGCCTCTACCATGCCTGGAAGATCGACGTTTCCGGGCAGGTCGTCGACGTACCCTCGGAAGGCACGCGCGCATCGACCTTTGGCAAGAACATCAAGGTCAACACCTACCCCACGTTCGAGGGTGGCGGCCTGCTTTGGGTCTATCTCGGCAAGGGCGATCCGCCGCCGCGCCCGCCGATCCCGTTCCTCGACCTCGACGAGAGCCGCATGTGGGTGAGCCGCAGCGTTTCGCCCAGCAACTGGTTCCAGGGAGTCGAAGGCACGATCGATTCGGTCCACGTCGGCACGCTGCACCAGAGCTGGATCGGCGGAAACTACGCGAAGGACGACAGCCCGAACCCTTCGATCGCGCTCACGCTCGACAGTCATCCGCGCTACGAGGTGGAAGATACGCCCTACGGCATGAAGGCCGCAGCGATCCGCGACCTCGCCGATGGTCGCCAGTATCTGCGAGTCACGACCTATGTCATGCCCTTCGTCTCGCTCGTGCCTGCCGGGAATACCGACCGCGAAGGCACGGTGTTCATCGCGGTGCCGCGCGACAATCACGAGCACATGCTGTTCTGGGGCCTGTGGAACGAGGACGGCCCGCGTTCCGACGCAGAGAAATACCTCACAACCGGCGAGCGCGATCCCGACAACTTCGTCACTATCAATGAGGGACCGAACCGGACCTGGGGTCAGGACCGCGACGCCATGGCAAAGGGCCATTTCAGCGGCTTTACCGGCACGCTGGTCGATGAGGATCTCATCATCCAGGCCAGCCAGGGCGTGATCCAGGACCGCACCAGGGAGCACCTTTGCTCGTCGGACGTCGGCATCGGCAGGCTGCGCCGCCGCCTGCTCGACGAGATCGCGGCATGGCAGAACGGCCTGCTCGCGCATGACGGAGAGGTGCCGGACAAGGTGCGCCCGCTCGACATCATTGCCGAGGCCGGGGCGTCCTGGCGCGAAATGGTTTAGGCTGCGGCAGGGCGCTTGAGGATGAAATACCGGCAGCTCGGCAGGACGGGCGCATTCGTTTCCGAACTTGCCCTTGGCGCAGGCACCTTCGGCGGGACCATGGAACAGGGCGAGGTCGACGCCATGGTCCGCGCCGCGCTCGATCACGGCGTCAATTTCTTCGATACCGCCGACGCCTATCTGGCCGGACAGTCGGAGACCATGCTGGGGCAGGCCTTCCGCAATCTCGGCCTGTCGCGTTCGGACCTGTTCGTATCGAGCAAGGTCCAGAACCCGATGGGCCCCGGTCCCAACGATCGCGGCGCCTCACGCATTCACATCATGGACGGCGTGAAGAAGAGCCTCGAAAGGCTCGGCCTCGACTATCTCGACCTCTACCAGATCCACTCGACCGACCCGGCAACGCCGCTCGACGAAACCATGCGCGCGCTCGACGATCTCGTCTCACAGGGGCTGGTGCGCTATCTCGGCGCGTCGAACTGGATGGCATGGCGGCTGAGCAAGGCGCTCGGCATCTGCGACAAGCGGGGCTGGTCGGGCTTTGCGACGACGCAGGCTTACTATTGCCTCTCCGCCCGAGAGATCGAACGCGAACTCGTTTCTTGCTGCTCCGAGGAGGGCATCGGCATCCTCGCGTGGTCGCCGCTCGACGGCGGATTCCTGACCGGCAAGTTCCCGCGCGACGGTACCATGGTGGCAGGCACGCGCCAGTCGATGCTGCAGGGCTATCCGCCGGTCAACAGGGAGCGGGCGTGGGACTGCGTCGACGTGATGCGCGAGATCGCGGCCGAAATGGACGGGGTGACGATCCCGCAGATCGCCATCGCCTGGGTTCTGGCGCGACCTGGCATTGCCAGCGTGCTGCTCGGCGCGCGCAAGCTCGACCAGCTCGTCGATACGCTGGGCGCGGTGAATGTGGTGCTGACTGGCGAGCACATGGCGCGCCTCGATAAGGTAAGCGCGCTGCCAAGCGAATACCCGGAATGGATACTGACAAGGCAGGCGCCCTCACGCTATCCCGGGCCGTTCGTTCCTGAGTAGCAAGCCTTCTTCCACAGCCACAAAACTCATGCCGACTCCAGTTTCAGCGGCAGTCGATCCACGCCCCAGGTGATGCCGGTACGGTACTGGACCCCGGACGGGTCCGAGAGGCTGATGTCCGCAAAACGCTCCAGCATCTGCGTGTACACGATCCGCAGTTCGCGGCGCGCCAGATGCATGCCGACGCAGGTATGGATGCCCGATCCGAAAGTCAGGCCAGACTTGTCCCTGCGATCCGGGTCGATCAGGTGCGGATTGTCGAAATGGCGCGGATCGCGACCGGCGAGCGGTGTCGGCAACAGGACCTGATCGCCTGCCTTCATCGCCACGCCGCGAAATTCACAATCCACGCTAACGGTGCGGCGCATCACCACGACGCCATGAGCGCGCAGGAATTCATCGACAGCCTTGCCGATGAGATCGGGGTTCTCGCGCAGCCGCTGTTGCAGCGGCTTATTGATCGCGAGATGCCACATGGAAAATCCCATGACGCTCATGACCGTGTCGAGGCCGCCCAGAAACAGCGAATAGCAATAGCCGATGATCTCGTCGTGTGTGATCGGCCGACCTTCGAATTCGGCCTGCGTGATGGCAGAGATCAGGTCGTCTCCGGGTTGTTCCCGGCGCTCTGCGATGAGCTCTTCGAGATAGTCGCGGATCTTGCGAGCGCCGGCCAGCCGGACCATCACGTCATCGGTCCACAGCGTCTCGCGTTCCCAGTCGAGGAATTGCTCGACCTTGTCCCTGGGCATGCCCATGACTTCGAGGAAAATATAGGACGGGAGCAGTTGCGCGAATTCGGTGATGAATTCGCACGAGCCGCGCGTGGCGAACGCGTCGATCAGCCTTGCGCAGGTCCGTTCGACGAGTTCGACCCGCTTGTTCACCGCGGATGGCGAGAACAGCGGGTTGATGAATTTGCGGTACATCCGCTGGTCCGGCAGGTCGAACTCGATTGGCACCTGGCTCCATTCCACGCCGAGCAGGGCCTGCGTCCCGGCGCTGCCCACGCTGGAGAAGCGTTCGCAATCGGTGAAAGCCTCGCGCATAGCCTCGAAGCTCACCACCATCCAGGCGCCCTGCTCGCCGCGATAGCCGTGAGTCGACCAGACCAGTTCGGGGCCCTGGTGAAGCCGGGCCCCCGCGACATAGGGATCATCGAGTTCCATCGTGAACCTGCCGATCTCGTCGTCCCACACCAGCGAGGCCGGAACATGCGGAGGTATCGTCACACTGCTGGCGAGAACGTCGCTCACGGCGGTTTTCCTCTCCTGTGCCCGAAACAACCGGGCGACCCTCTTTTGAAGTGTTTACTACATAGAAAATTGCCCGCAGGCAAGGACGCATGGCAACAGCGCCGGTCTTGCATGCAAACGCAGGATCAGCGCGGCCAGAGCGCCTGGGTGCTCATGGCAGCGAGCGTGTCGCGGATTTCGTCGGAAGAGGCGTCGCTTCCGGAAAACAGGAGCGAGCGCAAAAGGACGGCCGACGCAGCCATTCCAAAGCTCAATCGAACGGCGATGTTGATGTCGAAAGGCGGTTCGATACCCTTGCGCGCATAGGCCTGCGAAATCTCGTCGGTCGCGAGCCGGAACGTATCCTCGATGCCTTCCAGTCGCACCGGGACGTTGCCATCGAATGCAGCCGAGCCGAGCACGAGCGCGCTGAACACCTCGCGGTTGTCTTCGAAGAAATCGAAAAGCTCGCCGATCTGCTTGCGTGAGTTGGGACCTTCCGCGCTGCTTTCCATCGCCTCGCGCTGATCGTCGTGGAAGGTCTCCATGATCTTGAGGAACGGCGCGGAAACGACAGCGTCATAGAGCTTTGCCTTGCCGCCGAAATGCCGGAACAGGAGTGTTTCGCTGACATCGGCATTGCGGGCGATTTCCTGCGTCGTCGCCCCTGCATAGCCGCGCTCGGCAAAGAGCTGCAACGCCGATGCCCGTATCAGGTTCAGCACGTCATCCCGGCTTCGGCGCTGACGTCTGCGACGCTTGGGTTCGGACAATGCGGGACCTTTCAGGAAGTGCGTCGGGGCGTTTCACCTCACCGTAGAGAATATTCGCTCGAGCGCAAAATCGCGACTGAAGTACTGGTTCTTGCCAGCTACCGGCTTGTCCAATATGTCTTTCACGAGCGGGAACAGCAACCTCCCGGACAGGCGATTGCCCAAGCGTTGCCTTCACGCCCCGCCGGGGTGGATAAGGAGGCCTGCGCAAAGTGAATACTCACTTCGACAACCCACCAACGCTCGGCCAACTGACGCGCGCCTCCGCAAGGATCGGCTTCCTGAGTTTCGGCGGTCCGGCGGGTCAGATCGCGCTCATGCACCGCGAACTGGTCGAGGAGCGCGGGTGGCTCGGCGAGCAGGACTACCTGCAGGCGCTCAACTTATGCCATCTCCTGCCCGGTCCCGAGGCGCAGCAACTCGCCACATGGATCGGCTGGAAGCTCCACGGCTGGAAAGGCGGGATCATCGCGGGCGGGCTTTTCGTCCTGCCCGGCGCTGCGGTGATGCTCGCCCTGTCGATGCTCTATGGCCTTGCTGCCAATCTGGAATGGTTCGCCGCGCTGTTCCTCGGAATAAAGGCAGCCGTGCTTGCCATCATCGCGCAAGCACTGGTGCGGGTAGCGGGCCGCGCCCTGAAAACCGGAACTCAGAAAATACTCGCGGCGCTGGCCTTCACGGCGCTGTTCCTGTTCGACGTACCATTTCCGGCAGTAGTCGTAGCGGCCCTGTTGCTTGGCGCGATCATCGGCAAGCTGCGACCTTCGATGCTTGCCCTGGCACACCGGGAACCAGCCAGCACATCGATCTTCCAGCCATGGGCGGCGAGCATCGGGGCAGTGCTCGTCTGGGGCGTGATCTGGGCTGCACCGATGGTGGTCATTGCGATAACGCTCGGCCCCGATCACCGGCTCTGGAAAATCGGCGCCTTCTTCTCGCAGCTTGCGGTCGTTACTTTCGGCGGCGCCTATGCCGTCCTGTCCTACATGGCGCAGGAAGCCGTGGCGGGTTACGGCTGGCTCGCGCCGGGCGAGATGGCAGACGGGCTGGGGCTTGCCGAAACGACGCCGGGGCCGCTCATCATGGTGACGCAGTTCGTGGGCTATCTCGCTGCCTTGCGCGCGCCTGAGCCGTTCAGCCCGCTGGTGGCCGGGCTGCTTGGCGCGGGGCTGACGACATGGGTGACCTTTGCCCCCTGTTTCCTGTGGATCTTCGCGCTGGCGCCCTGGATGGAGCACCTTCAGCGCCTGCGCTCGCTTCAGGGTGGACTTGCAGCGGTTACCGCGGCTGTCGTCGGGGTGATCGCGAACCTTGCCGTATGGTTCGCGCTGCATGTGCTGTTCAGACGGGTTGCCAGCGTTCAGGCTGGCCCGCTGCACCTGCAAGTGCCCGATCCGGCGACCCTGGACTGGCGAGCCGCCGTCATTGCCGGGTTCGCGGCCTGGCTCATCTTCAGGCTCGGGCGCGGGATCGCGTTTTCGCTTGCGCTTTGCGCGCTTGCCGGTCTGGCGCTTGGACGGGTAGGCTGAGTCGAAACGCTTTCCTTCACGCCTAGCGGTTTTCCCATAGCCCCACTTTCAGTGAAGCTTCGCAGCCTCCGCCTAAACGCGCGTTCATGCGCAGTGCTTCCGCTCCGTCGCCTGACCGGCCGGCCAGATCGCTACCTCGCCACGAGGGGGGCAATGTCGCGGTCATGACGGCCGTGGCGATGATCCCGATGCTCGCGATGGTCGGCGGCGGCATCGACATGGGTCGGGCCTACATGGCGCGGACCCAGCTACAGTCAGCCTGTGACGCGGGCGTTCTGGCAGGTCGCCGCGCCATGAGCGGCTCCGGCACATACGGCGATGCCGACAAGGCCAAGGCGCGCGCCATGTTCGACGCCAATTTCGCTGCGCATGCCGTGGAAGCGAGCGGTGTCGCTTTCGAAACCAGGGCCAACGACGAAGGGCAGGTCGAAGGCGAGGCCAGTGCAATCGTGCCTACCGCAGTGATGTACATATTCGGCAAGAAGGACTTCGACCTGAAGACCGACTGCATGGCCGAACTCCAGATCGCCAATGCCGACATCATGTTCGTGCTCGACACGACCGGCTCGATGGGCGGAACCCGGATCGCCGGACTTCGCGATGCGGTGCGCGACTTTCATCGCACGCTCAACGAGGCGATCAAGGACGAGAACACCCGAATCCGCTACGGCTTCGTGCCCTATTCGATGACGGTAAACGCAGGCGAACTGGTGTCGAGCGGCGCCATGCCCACATCCTATTTCCGGGACAGCGCGCCCTACGAGACGCGCGAGGCGCAGTTCAACACGCCGGTCTATGTCCCCGATGCCAGCGTCAATGCAGGAACGACCTACGAAACCTATCCCTATACGCTCTCGAGCAGCGACTGCAGCAATTACGGGATCAACCGATACCCTGGTTACGGCAGCAATCCGGCCAGCTCGGGTTCGCCTCCGGGCAAGGTTACGCAGCGCACCTATTCGTTTCAGTCATGGTCGGGGAGCGGCTCCAGGCGCACCTGCACGCGCCGCGTGGACGCCATCGAGACATCCTACAAGACCAAATACGCATTCACCAACTGGCGCTACAAGCAGTCCACGCTCGACACCTCGGCCTTCAAGACAGGCGCGGCGGTTCAGATCGGCACCAGCGTTGTTACCGCCAGCTCCGGCTCGGTGATCGACCCGGCCCATCACAGCTACGCGGACCAGGCAGGCTATTACGACATGGTCTCGCTCGCCAAGAAGAACGGCTCGATGCTGCACAATATCGGGCTGACCAATTCGGTCTGGAACGGTTGCCTGGAAGAACGCGACACGGTCGACGCGAGCGACTGGGACCCGATCCCCGATGGCGCGCTCGACCTCGATCTCGACCTTGCGCCCGACTCCGATGAATCGCGCTGGCGGCCGCTGTGGAACGACCTGGTCTACCTGCGAAACTACTACACCTACGAGGACACGACCTACGACCGCAGCCCGGCCTATTCGGTCTGTCCCTCGCCCATGAAACTGTTCACCGAGGTGGAGATGTCGAGCGACCCGAACGATGTTCCGGCCTGGCTGGAAAGCTATCTCTCCGGGCTGGTCGCCACCGGCAACACCTATCACGACATCGGCATGATCTGGGGCGGACGGCTATCCAGTCCGCGCGGGATATTCGCGGCCAACGTCAACAAGGACGACAAGGCCGTCACCCGCCACCTGCTGTTCATGACCGACGGGCGGATGGAACCCTATATCTGGGGCAACGACGCCTATGGCATCGAGATCCTGTCGAACCGGGTCGCGCCGAGAGGCAGCGGTACATCCGACCTGACCCAGAGGCACACGGCGCGGTTTCTCGCCACCTGCGAGGCGATCAAGGATCAGGGCATCACCGTCTGGGTGATCGCCTTCGGCACCAGCCTGACAAGCGACATGGTAACCTGTTCGAGCGACGGTCGCGCCTACCAGTCGTCCGACACGTCCGCCTTGCGCGAACGTTTCAAGTTCATCGCCTCGCAAGTCGCCAACCTCCGGCTCGGAAACTGACCGTGTCGACGCTCGCTCGCCTGCGCGACGACAGTTCCGGAGCGGCACTGGTGGAATTCGCCATCGTCGCGCCGATCTTCCTCGTCCTGATGTTCGGCGTCTTCGAACTTGGTCACATGGCCTATGTCCAGACCGTGCTGCACGGCGCGGTGCAGGACGCGGGGCGAAACGGCGGCCTGGAATCGGGCCGGACGAACATGCAGTCGATCGATGATCGCGTTCTCGAACAGGTCAGCCACATTGCGCCACATGGCACTATCGTCGCGACGCGCAGGAACTACCGCACCTTCTTCGACGTCGCCAAGCCGGAGGATTTCACCGACGCCAACGGCAACGGTGTCTACGATTCAGGCGAATGCTTCATGGATGCGAACGGCAGCGGAAGCTGGGATGCGGACCGCGCCAAGAGCGGGCTCGGCGGCGCTGACGACGTCGTCGTCTATACCGCAACCCTCACCTACGAGCGGATCGTGCCGCTCTGGAAATTTCTGGGCTGGGACAAGGAAGTCTCGCTGTCTGCCTCGACGACGCTGCGCAACCAGCCCTTTGCCGATCAGGACGCACGGCCGGAGACGCTGATATGTCCGTGACCGCCTTCCCTCTCCTGCTGCGTCCGCTGCTCTCGAAGCTGAAGCGCGAAACTGGCGGGCTCGCCGTGATCGAGCTTGCCTACACCATGCCACTGTTTCTCATCCTGCTGGGAGGCGGGGTGGAACTGACCAACTATGCGACGACGCACATGCGCGTGAGCCAGATCGCCGTGTCGCTCGCCGACAATGCCTCGCGCGCCAAACAGGACGTGGTTTCCGGCGTACCGCGGATGCGCGAGGTCGATGTCAACGAAAGCTTCGCCGCCGCGCAGATGCAGTCAGGCGGACTCGACCTGAAGGCGCACGGACGGGTTATCCTCTCCAGCCTCGAGCGCAACGGTTCGGGCCAGCAATGGATCCACTGGCAGCGGTGCTTCGGCGATGCAGACTATGCCTCCAGCTACGGAGTGCAAGGCCAGACGATGACCGCGATGGGGCCTGCCGGACGGCAGATCGCAGCTGAGGAAGGCACCGCGATCATGTTCGTCGAGGTGGTCTACGACTACGACACGGTCATGTTCGGCGACTATTTCAAGCGCGGCGCGATCCGCAAGACGGCAGCCATGTACGTTCGCGACGAACGCGACCTGTCCGGCATTTACAATCCCTCGCCGCAGGTCGAAGTCCATGATTGCGGCTAGAGAGGTCGTTGCGCGGTTCTGGCCCGCGCCCGTCCTTCTCCTGATCGGCCTGATCGCCGCGGAATCGGCCTTCGAGGATCGCGAGGGCTCGGGCAACATCGCCGATATCCAGCACCACGCTCAACATTCGCCGCCCCGGCTTGCGCGCGCGCCGGCCAGTCCCGACAGCTTTGCCGGGGATGAGGACGAACCGGCCTGGTTCAGCAAGGACGGTCCGGACAACGCCGCAGCGATAGGTCAGCCCGAAATTGCGCAGACAATCGAACCCCATGACCTGCTCGACCGCGGCGGCGGGCGGATACCCATGCCCGAGCAGGAACTGGTCGAACGTGCGTCATCGTCCATCTGACCCGCTCCCCGATTGACGCGGGCACAATCTCCCCTAGGGTCGCGACCGGAAAAGCGATCTAGTCAGGGGAGAAGGCATGACTGCAATGGATTATTCAGGCAAGCACGTCGTGGTCACGGGCGGCGCAACAGGCGTCGGCGCTGGGCTGCTCGAGGTGCTGGCCGAACTGGGTGCGCCCGAGGTCACCGTCCTCGACCTTCGCGAGCCGACAGGTACGCACACGACCTTTATCGAAACCAACCTGTCGCAGCGCGATGCCATCGATGCCGCCGTTGCAAGGATCAACGGACCGATCGCGGCCCTGTTCAACAATGCGGGCGTCGCCGACACCAGCCAGCGCGACATCGTGCTCGCCGTGAACCTGCTCGCGCCGATCTATCTCACAGACGCTTTGCTTCCCAGGATCGAAAAGGGCGGCGCGGTTGTTACCACGGCCTCGATTGCGGGCATGGCCTGGCCACAGCGCCTGCCCCAGCACCTCGAACTGCTTGCGCAGGAAGGCTGGGACGCCAAGGCCAAGTGGCTCGACGGGCGCGATCTCGGTACCGAGACCTATTCCTTCACCAAGGAGTCGATGCAGGTCTGGACAATGCGCGACGCCGCTCGCCTGCGCGGTCATGAAGTGCGCATCAACAGCGTGTGCCCCTCGCCGATCGACACCCCGCTGGTGAAGGACTTTTTCGAGACCATGGGCGATGACGCCATGAACTTCTCCATCGATACGGCAGGACGCATGGTCACCGGGCGCGAAGTCGCCATGCTGCTGGCCTATCTCGGCAGCCCCGCCGCGACCTTCGTCAGCGGCCAGAACATCGATATCGACAACGGCATGGTCGCTTCGCTCAAGACGGGCACGGCCTCGTTCAAGAAGGCCTGAGGAGAGACAGCGCAATGGACGGCAAATCGCTTGAAGGCCGCTCGGTCATCGTCACTGGCGGCGGCACCGGCATCGGCGCGGCCTGCGCCGTGCTTGCTGCGACAGAAGGCGCGAAAGTCACGATCTGCGGTCGCAGGCGCGAGCCGCTGGAGAACACCGCGGAAAAGATCGGCGATGCGGGCGGCGCAGTTCTCATTTCGACCGGCGACGTGACCTCTGAAGACGATGTCACTCGGATCGTCGCCGAAGCGGTGGAGTTCGGCGGCGGATTGCATGGCTTCGTCGCCAATGCCGGCGGCGGTGGCATGCTCGCCCCCTGGCACCTTCAGGACACCGAAACCTTCATCCGCGTGCTGCACCTGAACGTGCTTTCGACGATGCTTTGCGTGAAGCATTCGGTGAAGCACATGGCAGAGGCGGGTGGCGGCTCCTTCGTCGGCATGTCCTCCATCGCCGGTCACGTCACCCACCCGTTCTTCGGCGCCTACACAGTCGGCAAGGCAGGCATCGAGGAAATGATGCGCAATGCGGCCGACGAATACGGCCGCGCCAGGGTGCGCTTCAACGCGATCCGCCCCGGCTTCATCGAGACCGAGGTGATGGAAGGCCTGCCGCGCGAGGGCGAGGTCGTGGCCAGCTATATCAGCCAGACGCCGATGCACGGGCTGGGCCAGCCAGAGGACATCGCCATGGCCGCACGCTTCCTGCTTTCCGAGGAATCGCGCTGGATCACCGGCCAGATGATCTCTGTCGATGGCGGCAACTTCCTGCGACGCGGGCCGGATTACTCTTCAACGGTGGCCCGGATTCACAAGCCGGAAGACATTTTGCCCGCGCAGGTCAGCTGATGGGACGGCTTGACGGCGAGGTCGCGATCATCACCGGGGCCAGCACCGGCTGCGGTCCGGTAATGGCAAAGCTGTTCGTGGAACAGGGCGCCAAAGTGCTGATGTCGGCGCGGCGAGTCGAACTGGTGGAAGAAGCGGCGCGAGACATTGGTCCGCAGGCGATTGCCATGCGCTGCGACGTTACCAGCGAAGACGACGTCAGGGCCATGGTCGCACGCGCCATGGACGAGTTCGGCCAGATCGACATTCTGCTCAATAACGCCGCGGCGCCGGGGCAAGACAAATGGGTCTGGGAACAGACGGTCGAGAATTTCAACGCGACGCTCGCCATCGACCTGACCGCCGCGATGCTGTGCAGCCGCGAAGTGCTCAACGCCTCGATGCTGGAGCGCAAGCGCGGCTCCATCGTCAACTTCTCGTCGACTGCCGGCTGGACCGGCATTCCGCGCAAGACGCATTACACGTCTGCCAAGGCGGCGCTCAGGGCGCTGACCAAGACCATTGCGCTCGAAGTCGGCCCGCACGGCATCCGCTGCAATTGCCTCGTGCCCGGTGCGATCGAAACCGAGCTGTGGGTCAACTACGGCAAGCGCATGGCAGGCGAACAGGGCATCACGTTCGAGCAATGGCGCGAGAAGGCGCTGGAGGGCGTGCCACTGCGCACCATTTCGCAGCCCATCGACATCGCCAATCTCGCGCTGTTTCTCGCCAGCGACGAGAGCCGCACGATCACCGGCCAGTCGATCAACTGCGACGCGGGCGGATATATGGTCGGCTAGTGCGTTTTTGCGTTCAAGCTGGCGCGAACGCAAAGGTGACGCTCAAGCGCCGCGCGGGCTTGTCGCGGTGCCCGATCCGGACTGATCGGAAACCGCTCTGATCAAGTCGTCGTGACGCTCGCCGTCATGTTCTTCTTGCCGTCCTGTTCGGTCCAGACAGACGCGCCATCCTCGCTCGCCTCGCCGCAGACATGCAGCGGCGCTCCGGCAAAGGCTGGCTGCTGGCCACGGAACGAGAACTTCGCAATCGGCTTGCCCAGCTTGCGCGCAGCAAGATCGATCAGCAGGCTAGCCTGCAGAGGACCGTGGACGACCAGCGCATGGTAGGCTTCCTCGTCCATCGCATAGGGCAGGTCATAATGGATTCGGTGGCCGTTCATGGTCAGCGCCGAATAGCGGAACAGCAGCACCGTGTCGGGATTGATGCTTTCGCACCATGGTGCTTCGGGAGCGGGACCGTCGCCAGTTGGAGCCATGATCGACCCCGGTGCGGCAGGCTCGCGATAGACGAGATCCTGTTCCTCGACGATCGCGAGCCCGTTCTCGCCGCTCAGCCGGTGCTCGACCGTGACGAAGACCAGCCGCCCGGTCTTGCCGGTCTTTTCCTGAACATCGAGGATCTTCGAGACCTTGTTCACGCGCTCGCCCAGTCTGATCGGCTTGACGAACTCGACACGCCCGCCTGCCCACATGCGGCGCGGCAGCGGCACCGGCGGCAGGAAGCCGCCCTTGGCCGGGTGTCCGTCTTCGCCTAGCCCGGCAGGCGGCACGACGTTCCAGAAGTAGAGCCAGTGATGCAGCAGTGGCATGGCATCGCCTGCCTGCAAGGGTGCCGGATCGCCCAGCGCCGCGCGCAAGGCATTGCTGCGCGCCGGCTCGATCACGTCGACCAGTTCCTCGCTCCGCCCGATCCAGTCTGAAAATTCGCTGCTCATTGCCTCGCCCGCGCTCCTGATGTGACCTGTTGCCGGTCCCTAGAACGGCGCGAGCAATAAGGGAACCGGCTTGCCTGCCTCGGCGCATGCTGCAACAATCCCTGCACAAAAGAGGGGGGAGAGCTGGCCGATGAAAGCCGGAAACCTGTTTGGCCGGATCGCGGCTATTGTGTTCGGACTGATACTGCTCGCAATCGGCGCCGTCATGGCATGGTGGGGCGGCGAGCTGATCGGCCTCGGTGGCTCGTTCTACTACCTGCCTGCAGGGCTTGCTGCCGCGGCATCCGGCATTGCGGTCATGCTTGGTCGCTGGCGGCTCGGTTTCTGGATCTTCATGGCCTTGCTGGCTTTGACTGCCGTCTGGTCCTTTGCCGAAGCGGGCCTCGACGGATGGGCGCTGATGCCACGCCTCGCCTCGCCATTCGTGCTGGCCCTGCCGTTCCTGATCCATGCACTCGTCAAGGGGCCGCGTGCTCCCCGCCTCGCCAGCATGGCCGTGATCGCTCTTGCTGCGGTACTCGCGATCACTCTGGCCGCCCGCTCGGGCTACCAGGCGCCGGAGCCCAAGGCGCGCGCACCGCTCGCCACCACCGCCGATCCAGACGGCGACTGGACGCATTTCGGCGGCACCAGCCAGGGCCGCCATTTCTCCGAGCTAAAGCAGATCGACCGCGGCAATGTCGGCAAGCTGGAGAAGGTCTGGTCGATCCCGTTCGGCCCCTATCCCGCCATGCCGATGGCGCAATTGCAGACCGTCGGCCTCAAGGCAGGCGACCTGCTCTACAACTGCACGCCGCACAGCGACGTAATCGCCACCGTGCCAGAGACGGGCAAGGCCGCATGGACCTATAAGGCGAAGTCCGACACCAGCGGCCACTTCCTCACCAAGTGCCGCGGCGTTGGCTACTACGAGGTGCCGGGCGCCGAGGGCCAATGCGCGAAACGCATCTATGTCGCGGCGACGGACGGCAGACTGATCGCGCTCGATGCCCTCGACGGAAAGCCGTGCGAGGGATTTGGCGAAGCGGGCATCGTCGATCTCAAGCGCGGCATCGTGCAGCGCAATCCCGGCTTCTTCCGCCAGACCTCCGCGCCTACGATCGTGCGCGGCAAGATCGTTCTGGGAAGCGCCGTGGCAGACGGCCAGTATGCAGGCGAGCCATCCGGCGTGATCCGCGCTTACGACGCTGTAACCGGCAAACTCGCATGGGCATGGGACGTCGACAATCCGGACAAGCGCGGCGAGCCGGGCGAAGGCGAGACCTATTCGCAGGGCACGCCCAATGCATGGGGCCCGCTCAGCGCCGACGAGGAGCTTGGCATGGTCTATGCCCCGCTCGGCAACGCCACGCCCGACTATTACGGCGGGCACCGCTCGGAAGGCAGCAACAAATATGCAAGTTCGGTCATCGCTCTCGATGCCGAAACGGGCGCGCTCAAGTGGAACTTCCAGACAGTCCACTACGACGTGTGGGACTACGACATCGCCTCGCAGCCTGTTCTGTTCGACTGGAAAGGCCCGGACGGCAAGGTCGTACCTGCCCTGCTCCAGCCGACCAAGCGCGGCCAGACCTTCGTGTTCGACCGGCGCGACGGCACGCCGCTGTTCCCGATCGAGGAACGCCCCTCTCCGCAACAGGGCGGCGTCGAAAAGATGGCCCCGACGCAGCCGTGGTCAACCGGCTTCGCCCGGCTCGACCGCCCGCTGCTTACCGAGAGCGAGATGTGGGGGATCAGCGCGCTCGACCAGTTGTGGTGCCGGGTCCATTTCCGCAAGGCGCGCTACGATGGCTATTTCACCCCGCCGGGGCTGACGCCCAGCATTGCCGACCCCGGCTATACCGGCGGCACGAACTGGGGCAGCTTCTCGATCGACACCGCACGCCAGCTGGGCTTCACCCTGTCGTTCCAGATGGTAAACTACATCCGCCTGATCGACCGCAACGATCCCGAGGCCAAGGCGCTCAAGGCCAATTCGCGCGGCAACCTTGGCGGCCCGGTGGCGCAGGAAGGCACGCCCTATGCGGCAAGCATCTCGCCCTTCGTCTCCCCGCTCGGCATTCCCTGCCAGGAGCCGCCCTTCGGCATGATCAACGCCATCGACCTGTCGACCGGCAAGATGGTCTGGCGGCGGCCGATCGGATCGGCTCGCGACCTTGGCCCGATGCGCATGGCGATGCATGTTCCTTTCACCATCGGCACGCCGGTTTTCGGCGGCACCATGGCGACTGCCGGCGGTCTTGTCTTTACCGGTGGCTCGCAGGACCACGCTTTCCGCGCCTATGACAGCGAGACCGGCAAGCTGCTGTTCGAGGCGGACCTGCCCGGCTCTTCCGCTACCCGGCCGATGACCTTCATGGGCAGGGACGGACGCCAGTATGTCGTGGTAGCGTCGGATGCGCCGATGACGAATGGCATGCAGAACGGCATGATAACCGCCTATGCCCTGCCCAGGAGTTGAGTTGTGAAGTCACGGTACCTGCTCGCCCTTGCCGCCATTGCCTCGTTCTCGCTGGCGGGATGCAATCTGTCGGGTGCCGGTAGCGAAAAGGCGGATGAACCCAAGGCCTCCGCATCTCCCGACGAATGGCACAACTTCGGCAACGGCGGCGACGAGCGCCACTATAGCCCGCTCGACCAGATCAATACCGACACCGTCCCGAAGCTGAAACTGGCCTGGTTCGCCGACCTGCCGCAAGGCAACAGCGCCACCGGCCCGGTCATGGCCGAAGGCAAGGTCTTCGTCACGACCGGACACGGCCATGTCCGCGCCTTCGATGCCGTCACCGGCCAAGCGCTGTGGGACTATGACAGCCACGCGCGTGAAGCATCGAAGGGTGTGCAATTGCGCCTAGGCTGGGGTCCGAAAGGCCTCGCCTACGAAAACGGCCGGGTATTTCTCGGCACGCATGACGGCAGGGTCATCGCGCTCAATGCCACGGATGGCAAACTCCTCTGGGAGCAGCGCGAATTTCCCGCTGGCGACATGCGCTACATCAATGGCCCGGTGCGGGTGTTCGGCGGCAAGGTGATCGTAGGGCACGGCGGCGCGGACTTCACACCGCTGCGTGCCTATGTCACCGCCTACGACGCAGCGAGCGGCAAGCGGCTATGGCGCTTCTATACCGTTCCGGGCGAAGAGCCGAACGCGGGCGGAGCGAAAGCCGATGGCCTGATGAAGGCATCCTGGCCGGGCGGCTGGACCAATCCGGACGGCTCGCGTCGCGGCGGCGGCGGCACGGCATGGAACGCTTTTTCCTACGATCCCGACCTCGACCTGATCTACATCGGCGTCGGCAACGGCTTTCCCTACAACCAGTCCGTGCGCAGCCCCGCGGGCGGCGACAACCTGTTCCTCTCCTCCATCGTCGCCGTGCGGGCCAGGACCGGCAAATATGTCTGGCACTATCAGGTTTGCCCCGCCGAACAGTGGGACTGCACCGCCACGCAGGATATGAGCCTTGCCACGCTCGAAATCGGAGGAAAGCCGCGCAAGGTGCTGATTCAGGCGCCCAAGAACGGTTTCGTCTACGTCCTGGATCGCGCGAGCGGGGAACTGCTCTCGACCGGCCAGTATGCCGACAAGGTGACCTGGGCCGAACGGATCGACGAAAAGACAGGCCGCCCGGTCGAGAATCCGGGCCTTCGCTATCACGGCAAGCCGGGTCAGTTCGAACTGTGGCCGGGCGTGCGCGGCGCGCACTCGTGGCTGCCGCAGAGCTTCAGTCCGCGCACCGGCCTCGTCTATATTCCCGTGATCGAGGGCGCGTCGCTGATCGGCGACGAGGGCCTCGACCTCGATAATCTGCCGCCTGCTCTTGGCTCGGGAGTCGTGATGGACCCCGATCCCGAACGTCCCGAAGCGCGCAAGTCGTTCCTGAAGGCATGGGATCCGGTTACGCAGAAAGAGCGCTGGCGCGTGGAGCTGCCCGGAAACTGGCCCGGAGGCGTGCTCTCCACGGCGGGCGATCTGGTATTCCAGGGCCGCCTGGACGGCTACCTCGTCGCCTACGATGCTCGGGACGGCAAGGAACTGTGGCGCTTCGCGACAGGTGCTCCCGTAGTGGCTCCACCAATCTCGTACCGGGTTGGCGAAACGCAATATGTCACCGTTTTGACCGGCAACGGCGCAGGCGGAGGTGGCCTCTTCTCATCGGGCAATTCGAAAGTCCTGGCCGACTATTTCATGCCGCGCCGGGTTCTGACCTTTGCTCTGGCAGGCAAGGCGAAATTGCCGCCGAACGACACGAGTGCGATCAGGCCGCCGCTCAGGGATCCCGGCTTCGTGCCCGACCCCGCGCTGGCAGAAGCTGGTGGACGCGCTTTCGGGCAGTGCATGGTCTGTCACGGCTTCAACGCGCTAGGTGCCGGATCGGCACCGGACCTGCGCACCTCGCCGCTGATCCTCGATGCCGATGCCTTCCGGCAGGTAGTGAAAGAGGGCGCGCTCGTGCCAGCCGGCATGCCAGCCTTCCCCGAGATCGACGACACGACGCTGGAAGCGATCCGCCACTATCTTCGTGTGCGTGCGATGGAAAACCGGACCAGTAAATAGCTAGGCGACGACCGCTTCGAGAATCTCGAGAGTGCCCTTGTCAGCATCGATCCGTACTTCTGCCCCGACAGGAAGGCAGATCGTGTCCGAGATGTGGCCAAAGCGCAGGCCTTGGAAGGCTGGCACTCCGAGCGGTTTGAAGTGGTGGTCGAGCACCTCGTAGATCGTATAGTTCGAATAGGGTGCTCCGGGATTGGAGCAATTGGTGCATTGGCCGAAGACCACGCCCGCCAGCTTCTTCAACTCACCTGCCTGCGCAAGCTGGGTGAGCATCCGGTCGATCCGGTATTCGGCCTCGTTGGTGTCTTCGAGGAACAGGATCGCCCCTGAAAGATCAGGCAGCCACGGCGTTCCCACCAAGGCCGAAAGCACCGAGAGATTGCCGCCGAGCAAGCGCCCAGTCGCAATGCCGCTGCCGAAAGTGCGGACCCTGTCTCCGCGTGGCGAGAGGCCCGGTCCCTGCCACTTCGGCACTGCATGGCTGGTCTTTGCGCCATCGAAGGCAAGCGCGCGGAAATCTGCCCAGACCTCTGGTGGCCAGGAATGCGTGGCGTTCGGCCCGTGAATGCCGAAGAGCCCGGCCTTGCCCCAGTTGGCCAGGAGCAGCGCGGTAATGTCGCTCGAGCCGACCAGCAGCTTCGGATTGGCCCTGACGAGGTCGAAATCGATGTGCGGCAGCAGGCGCTGGCAGCCCCAGCCGCCACGCACCGCGAAAATCGCGCGCACGCTCTTGTCGGCAAACATGGCGTTGATGTCGGAAGCGCGCTCCTCGTCCGTCCCTGCCAGATAGCCTTCCCGCGCCAGCAGGTATTTGGCCGGTTTGGGGACCAGACCCATCGCACGCACTGTCTGCGAAACCTCATCGACGCCGAAGCGGTCCCCCACGAAGCCAGCCGGACAGACCAGTCCCACTGTGTCGCCGGGACGCAGTCGCGTGCCCCGTGTGAGCGGAGGTGATCCGCCGACGGCGCGCGGCAGGGCGCCCAGCATTGCCGATGCACCAATCCCGCCCAGAACCGTCCTTCGATCCGCCATGGCGCATGACTAACCCCATTGCCGCCTTGTCGCGACCCAAAACTAACGCCAAGGAAGCGCCCATGACTGAAGAAGAGAAAAAGCTGACCGACCGGCGGTTCTACAAGGCCGAACAGGAAGCCTCGTTCGAGGATGCCCGTTCGCACGAGACGCCTCAAACCAGCAATGCTGCCTATCGGCTCGCCTTCCGCGACACCGATTTCCTGCTTCGCGAGGAGTTGCGCCCCGTACGCTTCCAGCTGGAATTGCTGAAGCCCGAGATGCTTCTGGAAGAAGCGAACATCGGCTCGACCATCGTGTTTTACGGTTCGGCGCGAATCCCCGCGCCTGACGACTGCGACGTCTTGCTTGCCGCCGCCACGACGCCGGAGCGCAAGGCCGTGGCCGAGCGGCTCGTCGCCAAGTCGAAATACTACGAGGAAGCGCGAAAGCTGGCCCATACCGCCAGTTCCTGCGCGGTGGTCGAGGAAGGGATGCGGCAATTCGTCGTGTGCTCGGGCGGCGGTCCTTCGATCATGGAGGCCGCCAACCGGGGTGCGGCGGAAGTCGGCGCGGAGACCATCGGTCTCAACATCGTCCTGCCGCACGAGCAGGCGCCCAACCGCTATGTCACCCCCCGGCTTGCCTTCCAGTTCCACTACTTCGCGCTCAGGAAAATGCACTTCCTGCTGCGCGCCCGTGCGCTCGCCGTGTTCCCCGGAGGCTACGGCACTTTCGACGAATTTTTCGAGGCGCTCTGCCTGATCCAGACCGGCAAGATGAAGCCGATCCCGATCCTGCTCTATGGCAAGGAATTCTGGGCGAGAGTCGTCGATTTCGAGGCGCTGGCCGAGGAAGGGGTCATCAATCCCGAAGACATCGGCCTGTTCCATCTGGTCGAAACCGCAGAGGAAGGCTGGCAGGTCATCACCGACTTTTATGGACTGAATTGCGGTTAGAGATCGCGGACGGCCTGATGACCCATGGGGCCATGACCTGAGCCGAAACCCGGTGCCGCTTCCAGCGCGGCACGAACGAATTGTCGCGCCTTGTCGATGGCCTCGGTGAGTTCGACACCCATGCCCAGATAGGTCGCGATGGCGCTCGACAAGGTGCAGCCGGTGCCGTGGGTGTGCCGCGTGTGGATGCGTAAACTGTCCCAATTCCTCTCCGACCAAAAACCTTGGGGCGAAATCTCGTAGAGAAAATCGAAGACGCGTGAGCTGTTGTCATAGCGAAATGCGTTGCCTTCAGGATCGACCCCATATGTCTCGCCTTTTAAAATGAGGTGACCTCCTTTCGCGAGGATAGCGGAAGCGCCGGTACGCGCCATCACAGTGCCTGCAGCATCTCCTTGCTCAGTTTCATTCGTCACCTGCGAGCCGGAAAGCGAGGCAAGCTCTTCCGTATTCGGAGTAGTCAGCGTCGCCAGTGCCATCAGGCGTTCGAATGCCGCTATAGTGGCCTCGTCCGCCAGAACGGAACCGCTCGTCGCCACCATGACCGGATCGAACACGATCGGGACACACATCCCTACCAGCCGGTCCGCAACCGCATCGGCAATTCCCGCAGAACCCAGCATCCCGATTTTGACCGCATCGACGCCGATGTCCGAGACGCAGGCATCGATCTGAGCCGCCACCATGTCCGGCGACAGCACCTTCACTGCCGTCACGCCCTGCGTATTTTGCGCGGTCACCGCGGTGATCGCAGTCATGGCATAACCGCCAAGCATGGTGATCGTCTTGATGTCGGCCTGAATCCCGGCGCCACCGCTTGAATCCGACCCGGCGATGGAAAGGATGCGGGGCGGCGCGCTCACGCCGCTGCCTTCTCCACGGCTGCGCAGATGCTGGCGACGGCCGCCTCGACTTCGCCCGCATCGTCGCCTTCGGCCATGACGCGGATTACCGGCTCGGTACCGGAAGGACGAATCACCAGCCGGCCCCTCCCGTCTAGGCTCGCTTCGGCATCTGCAATCGCTGCCTTGACCGAGGCATCGTCCAACGGCTTGCCGCCTGCAAAGCGCACGTTGCGCAGCAGTTGCGGGACCGGATCGAACAGGTGGAGCAGTTCGCTCGCCCGCTTGCCCGACTGTACCAGCGCGGCGAGAACCTGCAGCGCGGCGATGGTGCCGTCGCCCGTGGTCGCATGGTCGAGCAGGATCATGTGACCGGACTGTTCACCGCCGACGTTGTAGCCACCCGCCTTCATCGCCTCGAGCACATATCGATCGCCGACCTTGCTGCGCACGAGCTGAAGCCCCTGGCCTCCAAGGAACCGCTCCAGCCCGAGGTTCGACATGACCGTGGCGACCACGCCGCCGCCCTTGAGCTCGCCGCGTGCGGCAAGCTGGCTGCCGATCAGCGCCATGATCTGGTCGCCGTCGACCGTCTTGCCCTTTTCGTCGACCACGATCAGCCGGTCGGCATCGCCATCGAGAGCGATGCCAATGTCTGCCCCGCTCTCGATCACTTTCTGCGCAATCAACTCAGGATGCGTAGAACCGCAACCAAGATTGATATTCTTGCCGTTGGGCTCGACGCCCACCGCCTCGATCTCCGCGCCAAGCTCCCAGAAGGCGGAAGGGGCGACCTGATAGGCCGCGCCATTGGCGCAATCGACAGCGATCTTGAGCCCATCGAGACGCAGGTTGTCAGGCAGCGAAGCCTTGACCGCATGGATATAGCGACCGCGCGCATCGTCGATGCGGCGAGCACGGCCAATGTCTTCCGATGCAGCGAGCGGTTGCGCAGTCCCGAGCATCGCCTCGATCGCCAGTTCGTCTTCGTCCGACAACTTGAAGCCATCGGGACCGAACAGCTTGATTCCGTTGTCCTCGTAAGGGTTGTGGCTCGCCGAGATCATCACGCCGACGTCGGCGCGCAGTTCGCGCGTCAGCAGGGCCACGGCAGGTGTCGGCATCGGGCCGAGCAGCACCACGTCCATGCCGACGCTGGTGAACCCCGCCACCATCGCGTTTTCGAGCATGTAGCCCGAAAGGCGCGTGTCCTTGCCGATCACGACGCGATGCCTGTGAGCGCCGCGCAGAAAGCGCGTGCCTGCGGCTTGCCCGACACGCATCGCGATGTCGGCGGTCATCGATCCGGCGTTGGTGCGGCCGCGAATGCCGTCGGTTCCGAAATATTGCCTGCTCATGGTCCGGGCCTGTTAACCTAGAAATCCTGACAAATTGCTATGTCGTGCGGGCACGGTAATGTCATCCCTTCAATCGACGGGGCAGGCACAGCGCATGACGGCAAACGATGCTGACAAGCAGGCAGGCAAGGCTGGCGCACTGCCCGAGATCAAGGTTCCGGCTCTGCTGACCTTCGCGGGGTTGGTCGCCGGGATTGTCGCGGGCCTCGTCTTGCCGCGCGGACCATTTCACGATGCCCTGCTCGCAGTGGCCGGGCCGCTGGGGACGTTGTGGCTGAAAGCCCTCAAGATGACGATCGTCCCGCTCGTCGCAGGCCTGCTGTTCACGGGAGTCCTGCAGGCAATCGAAGCCGCGCGCGCGGGACCGATGGCACGCCGCACCATGACGCTGTTCGTCGCAACGCTCGCCGCCAGTGCAGTGACAGGGCTGCTTGCCGCCCCGACGCTGCTTGCCCTGTTTCCGATCCCGCTGGGCGCCGCGCAAGCGCTTGCTTCATCCGGCGGCACGGATATCCCTGCCCCAGTCGGAGCAGGCGAATTCATTGCCGGCCTCGTTCCCGAGAACGTGTTCGCAGCGGCATCTGGTGGCGCGATGGTCCCGCTTGTGGTGTTCATCGTGCTGTTCGCGCTGGCTACGGGCAAGCTGGACGAAGCGCGTCGTCAAACGCTCGGCCGCCTGTTCGAGGCTCTCGCGGCAGCCATGATGGTCGTGATCGGCTGGGTTCTGGCTGTAGCGCCGATTGGCGTTTTCTCTCTCGCTCTTGGCATGACGAGCGCAAGCGGCAGCGCCGTGATTGCGACTCTGGCGCACTATATCGCGATCGTTTCTTCGGTCGGATTGCTGGTTACGCTCGGCGCCTATTTTCTCGCGTGGTTGGCAGGCGGGCAGCCCTTGTCTCGCTTCGCCCGCGCCCTCTTGCCGTCCCAGACCGTAGCCGTCTCGACCCAATCCTCGCTCGCCAGCCTGCCCGCGATGATCGTCTCTTGTCGCAGGCTTGGCCTAAAGGATGCGAGCGACGAATTCGTCCTGCCTCTCGCCGTTGCGCTCTACAAGGCGACGAGTCCGGCAATGAACCTTGCCGTCATTTACTACATTGCGAGGCTGTCCGGCCTCGATCCGGATCTGCCGACGATGCTGGCGGCGGGCGCGCTGGCCGTCTTGTGTTCAATCGGGATTGCTGGCGTAGCCTCGGCGGCGAGCTTCTTCGTCACGCTCGTGCCGATCTCGCTGGCAATGGGCGCTCCTCTCGCGCCGCTCGGCGTGCTGATCGCTGTCGAGATGCTGCCCGACATCGTGCGCACGCTCGGCAACGTGACCATGAATGTTGCTGTCACATCCGTGATCGATCGCAGGGCGAACCTGCCGGAAGATCAGAAGTAGCGCGCCAGCTTGAAGTGGAAGCGGTGGCGGTCTGACCGGTAGAGGTCGTAGTTCGAATCGACCTTCATGAACTGGTACTCGATCGAAGGTGAAAACCCGGCGATCCGGAACTGACGCAGGCCGGCATAGGCGCGCGCCTGATAGCGCCAGTCCTGACGGCGCTCGGTCGAGAACACGAGCTGCGGATCGTCGTATTTGGACCAGGTCACGCCGCCCGAAAGGCCTGCGTTGATGCCCCAGGGCAGTTCGGCGCCGACACCGACGTTCACGCCGACAGTCTTGCTCGAATAGTAATCGGCCTTCATCGAGTCGCGCCGCGCCAGCACCGAGGCCGACAGGATCGCCGAGCGACCAAGCACCTGCTCGAAGGTGGCGTTCGCGCCCAGCTGCCAACCCGCGTAGCCCGGATTGAGATCGGAATCGTTGTGACGGGTATCAACCTGAAACGCGATCCGCTGGCTATTGCTCAGGTCGTGCTGGAGAGTCAGCTTCGCGCCGAACTGCTTTGCGGCGACCTTGCCGCCGTACCAGCGATAGAGGCCGATGCCCTGCAGCCTGACGTCGGTACGATCCGAAAGCGCGAGTTCGGGGCCAGCGGCCATCTGCAGCGAATAGTCGCTGAAATCGCTGTCCTGATAGGTGACGGTATCGGCATCGAAATCGGTAACCAGCGACATTGCGCCGCCAACTGGAAGCCGTGCGCCTGCATAGAAACTTGCCGTCGCTCCCATGCCCGAGCGCCTGCGTGCATTGTCGTCGAGCGAGATGGGGATGCGGTCCGGGCCGAAATTGATGTCGACCGTCTCGGCAGCCGTCGCCGAATTGATGTTGGTGTCAGGCGCGATGCCGAAGTCGAAGCCGAACCGGAACTTGCGCTTGGCGCGGATGACGCTGCGCGCATTGCCGATCATGCGCGAGATGTCTTCGGGAAGTCCCTCGTCGTTCTGGGCAAGCCGCAGGTGATAGTCGGCACCGTCGAACTTGCCCTGCATCATCAGCGCCTTGGCAAGCTCGAGCCTTACGCGGGTCTGGTCCGGATTGTCTTTCAGGATCGTGCGGAACCGCTTGGTCGCGGTTTCCGCATCGCCCGTGTTCATGGCAATGATGCCGTCGAGGAAATTGTAGGGGATCGCCATGCCGGGCGCAGCCTGGAGCGCGGCCACGAGCGGGCGCGCCTCATCAAACTTGCCATCGCCGACCATCTTTTCCGCAAGCACGAGAAGCTGCGCGGGTGTGAGGCTGTAACTGCAGCGTCCAGCGGCACATTCGCCCTGCACACCTGGCTTTGCCGCGCTGGCTGCGGGGGCCGCAGCATCGTCGGCGCGTGCCGACTGGGCGACCAGCATCGCCGCCACCGCCGTGGCGGTGGCGAGGCCATGCTTCGTGATGGCTGACATTATTTCTTGCCGATGAAGGCGCCGAGGATATCCACGCGCTCGTCGGGGTTGCCACCGACGATGCGGAAGCCGCCGCCGACTTCCTCGGCCTTGGGACCATAGAACGCGCCATCGATGGTCGAACCTTCGATGTTCACGTTGCGCAGGCCGTCAGTCGAGGTCAGGCTGGCACTTTCGAAGAAGCCCTTGAAGCCGCCGAAATTGACGAGGTTGATGTCGCCCTTGCCCGCTGCGGTAAACGTCGATCCCTCAGGCACGACGTTGATGTGCGGTTCGGTCCAGTAGTCGTAGAACGGCTTGGTGACCGTGCCATTGAGCGAGAGATTGAACGAGCTCGCTGCAAAATCGACGTTCAGGTTGGCCGTGCCCTCGATCCACTGGAAATAGGTCGGCAGATCGGTCAGCCCGGAGATGTCCTGGCCGTCGATCGTCGGGTTATAAACCATCGTCGCCAGCATCGACCCGGAGAACGAACCGGTCCCTGTTGTCGGCACGCTGTCGATGGCGGTGTTTTCGCCAAAGGCAAATGCGCCACGCTCGAGGTCGAACTTCGCCTGGGCGTGCGGAACCGGATCGCCGACAAGCGTGAATTCCGTGAAGCTGAGCGCGTTGCGGACATAACCGGCGTAGGTCACATACTGCGTTTCGGTGCCGGGCTTCAGGAAAAACAGGCTGGTCGCCTGATAGGAACTGCCAGCAGAGCCAGTCGGCGCGTTCTGGTTGTCACCGGCGTTGATAAAGCCGGTGCCGCTCTTGCGGTAGGGCGAAAGCGGATCGCCATCGCCGGCCTGCAGGTACTTGACGTTCGGATTGGAAAGTTCGGGCGTGCCCCACTGCGGTTCGACGGCGCCGCCGAAGTCGGTGCGGCTGGCCGGATCCTGGAAGCGCGTCTGGGTAGAGGCTCCGGTCAGGGCATCGCTGACGACCAGCGTGTAAACCGCATCCGCAGGATCGTAGGAAACCGAGATCGACGAATTGCGCGCCGTGGTCGTGTTACCGGCGTAAAGTTCGCCCTGCTGGTTACGGGTCGGCAGGCGATCGTCGACGTTGTAGACGTAGGTGTGGTTACCGCCAATGCCCTTGTAGGTCTTGGCTTCCTTCGGATTGGCAAAGGTATGCGTGGTATTGGCAGTACCGCCGCCAGTCGTTCCACCGCCAGTCGCCGGAGGAGGCGTGCTCGAAACACTCGATGGGCCGCCGCCGCCGCACGCGGCAAGCATGGAAGTGCTGGCAAGCAAGACAAGAAGACGCATTGGTAAGCCCCCGGAATTAACCTTCATGTCCAGGGGATAGGAGTGTTCGGTTAATATCGGGTAAAGGGATCGGCTCTGCCGACCGCAATCGCCGGACGAACTAGGCTTCCAGTTCGACGTCCCAATAGAGCCAGTCACGCCATGTTTCGTGCAGGTAATTCGGCGGAAATGCCTTCCCGCGCTCCTGCAGTTGCCAGTTCGTCGGGCGGATCGGCTTCACGATCGGCGGCATCCGCGCCTGTTCGGGCGTTCGTCCGCCCTTCTTCATGTTGCATGGTGCGCAGGCAGTAAGGATGTTCTCCCAGCTCGTCCTGCCGCCCAGCCGCCGCGGGACGACGTGATCGAAGGTAAGGTGCCGGGGCGATCCGCAATACTGGCAGGAAAACCTGTCGCGCAGGAACACGTTAAAGCGCGTAAAGGCAGGAAACTCCGAAGGCTTCACATATTGCCTGAGCGCGATGACCGAGGGGATCTGCATGGTCCAGCTCGGCGAATGGACCGCTCGGTCATAGCATTCGAGGATATCCACGCGTTCGAGGACCACTGCCTTGATCGTCGTCTGCCAGGGCCACAGGCTCAGCGGATAATAGGAAAGTGGCGTGTAATCGGCATTGAGAACGAGGGCAGGACACTCGGCGAGGTTGCGGGAGGGATCCCCCTCGGCGCTGCGGAACCGGGCCGCGCGCTCTATCAGCTCCGACTTGAGCATGGCCTCCTGTCGCAGGACATCGTTGCGGTTTGATGGCAGCGCATGGCGGTTTAAGAGCATGGGCGCGACTCGCGGTCAACCCCCGCTTCCGGGCCGAATCCACACCTGTTTGCTGGCAGGCCGCGTGGTCATGCCCCGCTTGCTCCCGGCGCATCGCAGCGACTAGATGCAAGGACAATGATCCGCACCCGCTTCGCCCCAAGCCCGAACGGCCCGCTGCACCTTGGTCATGCCTTTTCGGCCATCGTGTCGCACGACCGGGCCCGGTCGTCGGGCGGCGAATTCCTCGTGCGGATCGAGGACATCGACGGGGCGCGAAGCAGACAGGAGTTTGTCGACCAGGCGCTGGAGGATCTGGCTTGGCTGGGGCTTGAGTGGGATGCCGTGCCAGTTCGCCAGTCTGCGCGCCTCGCCGCCTATGCCGATGCGGAGCAGCGCCTGCGCGCCATGGGCCTGCTCTATCCCTGCCGCTGCACACGCGCCGAGATTGCCACGGCAGCAACGGAACAAGGGCCAGACGGTCCGATCTATCCCGGCACCTGCAAGCACCGGGACATCGATCCGGCAGGCGCGGCATGGCGGCTCGACGTGAATGCGGCCATGGCGCAGGTCGGGCCGCTCGAATGGGTGGACGAGATCGCCGGGTCCCAGACTGCCCGTCCCGACCGTTTCGGCGACGTGGTGCTGGTGCGCAAGGACGATCCGGCAAGCTATCACCTCGCCGTCACGCTCGACGACGCGGCGGACGGTATCACCGTGGTCACGCGCGGTCGCGACCTGTTCGAGGCAAGCCACGTCCATCGACTGTTGCAGGCCCTGCTCGATCTGCCCGTGCCGGTCTGGCACCACCACCCGCTGCTGGTCGAGCCGGATGCCAGGGGAAATCGGGTCAAACTCGCCAAGCGGCGCGGCTCGCCTTCGCTGGCGGACCGGCGCAAGAGCGGCGAGGATGGGATCGCACTTGCCACTGCCCTGAGGGACAGGCGACTGCCCGCTGGCATTTCGCTGGAATAGGCCTAATTAGGGACCATGAACTACATCCTCATCCCAATCCTCCTCGTCCTGATGGTCATGGTCGTGGTCAGCCTCGTGCGCGGTGTCGCTGCCTTCCTGCAGAGCACCAAGCTCGATCTCGAACGCGACGAAGGTGCGGGCGCCACCGAGATGCAGCTTCGCCAGAACAAGATGATGTTCGCACGCATCAAGTATCAGGCGGCAGCGATCATCGTGGTGGCGCTCATCGTCATGGCCAGCCGCTGAGGCTTCAGGCTTGGTCAAGCTGAACCGGATCTACACCGGCACGGGCGACGATGGCACCACGGGCCTCGTCGACGGCTTGCGCCTGCCCAAACATGCCGCGCGCATGGAAGCGATCGGCACGGTCGATGAAGCCAACAGCGCCATCGGCCTTGCGATCTGCGCGATGGCAGACAGCCCGCATGCCGCGACGCTGACCCGAATCCAGAACGACCTGTTCGACCTCGGCGCCGACCTAGCCACGCCCCTTGGTTCATTGGGGGGCGAGGATTTCGCGCCATCAGAAATGGTGCTGCGGATCGTACCGACTCAGGGCGATTGGCTCGAACAGGCGATCGACGCCGCCACGGCCCTGCTCGAACCGTTGACCAGCTTCGTCCTGCCCGGCGGCAGCGAGGCGGCGGCCCGGCTTCACGTTGCGCGCGCTTCGGTGCGCGCAGCCGAACGGGCGATGAGCGCGCTCGCGACGAGCGAGCCAGTCAATCCCGCCGCGCTCGTCTATATCAATCGCCTTTCGGACCTGCTGTTCGTGCTGGCGCGAGCGATGAACGACAATGGCAGGGCGGACGTTCTCTGGGTGCCGGGCGCAAGCCGCGGATAACTAGCCAAGTCAGCGCCTGCCCGCTAGGCAGGCTTCATTCCACCACACTTCTTCAAGAGGGTTCGACATGCAGACAATCGCGGTGATCGGCGCGGGCCAGATGGGCTCAGGCATTGCCCAGACGGCAGCAGCAAGCGGAAGGAAGGTCCTGCTCTCCGATATCAAGCTGGAACTGGCCGAAGGCGCCAAGGCCAAGATCGGGGCGACTCTCGAAAAGCTCGTCGCCAAGGAAAAGATCGCCAGGGCCGATGCCGATGCGACCATGGCCAATATCGTGCCGATTGCCGATTACGAGCCGATGACCGAAGCCGAGTTCATAATCGAGGCGGCGACCGAGCGCGAGGAGATCAAGCTCAAGATCTTCGAAGCTGCCGGCAAGGTGCTCGGGGCAAACTCCATTATGGCCTCGAACACCAGCTCGATCCCGATCACCCGCATGGCGCGCAGCTCGCCCGATCCGAAGCGTTTCATCGGCATGCACTTCTTCAATCCGGTGCCGCTGATGAAACTGGTCGAGGTCATTCCCGGCCTCGCCACCGACCCGGACACGACCGCGCGCACCCGCGCCCTGGCCGAGAGCATGGGCAAGGAAGTGATTATTGCCGGCGACGAGCCGGGCTTCGTCGTCAACCGCCTCGCCGTGCCGCTGCTCAACGAGGCGTGCTTTGTGCTCGGTTCGGGCGCGGGCACGGTCGAGGACATCGACAAGGGCGTGATGCTGGGCCTTAATCACCCGATGGGACCGCTCACTTTGGGCGATTTCGTCGGGCTCGACACGGTCCTCGAAATTCTCAAGGTCCTGCAGGAAACGACCGGCGATCCCAAGTATCGCCCCGCACCGCTGCTGGTGAAATATGTCGAGGCAGGCTGGTACGGCGTGAAGGCCGGTCGCGGATTCTACGACTATTCCGGTCCGGAGCCCGTTCCGACGCGCTAGGCGTCCGCGACTAGGGACTTGCCTTGGCCCACGGATTTGCGTGGTGTTCGGGAGTTTTCTGGTGCTGGTTCGCGGCAGCAACCAGCGCGGCAACCTGCTCGGCATCGCTTTGTTCGTTTTCTGCCGGAACCGAGCAATAGGCGGTGAGCAGCACGCTGCTCGCCCAGAACAGTGCGTGCCAGCGACTCTTGAAAACCGTGGTGATCTTCGGTCCGAACATGGGCCGATGATCGCACGGTACGGTTAAGGTTCCGTGCCTGCCTCGCGTTTCATTTCGTAGAGCAGGTCCAGCGCGTCTCGCGGCGTCAGCGCGTCGATGTCGAGCGCCTGCAGGCGATCACGCAAGGTATCGCACTGCTCTTCCTCGTGCCGCGCGGCAGCGGCAAACAGCGGCAGTTCGCCTAGCCCCGCAGCGAGGCCGCCCGTCTCGGCCCGGCCCTTTTCAAGCATGGCAAGCACGGCCTTGGCGCGCGCCAGAACCTGCGGCGAAACGCCAGCCAGTTTGGCGACGGCAAGGCCATAGGAGCGATCCGCCGGTCCCTCGGCCAGCTCGTGCAGCAGGACCAGATCGCCCTTCCATTCGCGGGCGCGGACATGATGGAGCGAGAGAGCGTCACAGCTTTCCGCAAGCCGCGCCAGTTCGTGGTAATGAGTCGCGAACAGGCAGCGGCTGCGATTGACCTCGTGGACCGCCTCGACCACCGCCCAGGCGAGTGCCAGCCCGTCATAGGTCGAAGTTCCACGCCCGACCTCGTCGAGAATGACGAAGCTGCGCTCGGTCGCTTGCGACAGGATCGCGGCCGTTTCGACCATTTCGACCATGAAGGTCGAACGCCCGCGCGCGAGGTTGTCCGACGCGCCGACGCGGCTGAAGAGCCGATCGACCAGACCGATCCGCGCGCTGGTCGCAGGTACGAAGCCACCTGCCTGCGCCATCAGGACGATCAGCGCGTGCTGGCGCAGAAAGGTGGACTTGCCACCCATGTTCGGCCCGCCGATGAGCCACAGGCGGTTGTCCGTTCGCAATGCGCAATCATTGGCGACGAAACGCTCACCCTGCGCCGCCAGCGCCTGCTCGACCACCGGGTGGCGACCACCCTCGATCGCGAGGCTTGGATCCTCGACGATAGCAGGACGCGACCAGCCGCCTTCCGCCGCGCGCTCGGCCTGCCCGGCGGCGACGTCAATGCGAGCCAGAGCCGACGCGGTGGCGGCAATGGCATGGCGCTGCTCCACCGCGAGCGCCACCAGCTCCTCGAAATGCGCATCCTCGGCGGCCTGCGCATGAGCGCCAGCCTCGGCAATGCGCGTGGCTTCCTCGTGCAGCGCGATCGCGTTGAAGCGCACTGCGCCCGCCATGGTCTGGCGGTGCGTAAAACCGCTGTCGGGCGCCATCAGCGCGTCGCCGTGGCGGGCGGGAACCTCGATGAAATAGCCCAGCACGTTGTTGTGCTTGATCTTGAGCGCAGCCACCCCGGTCCGCTCGCGATAGTCCGCTTCCAGCGCGGCAATGGCGCGGCGGGCGTTGCCAGCAGTCTCTCGCAGGACATCAAGGCCGGCGTCGTAGCCGGGGGCGATGTAGCCGCCTTGCCCGCGCTCGGTCGGCGGCGAAGGTACCAGCGCGCGCGACAGGGTGTCGATCAGCGCACCATGGCCGCGCAGCGAGGGCAGAATATCGCTCAGCAGTTCGGGCACGCCGTCGTGCGCTGCCAGCAGGTCGGCGATGCGCCATGCCTCGCCAAGTCCGTCGCGAAGCTGGCCCAGATCGCGCGGACTGCCTCGTCCTGCCACGATCCGGCCAAGCGCACGACCTATGTCTGGCAGACCGCGCAGCAGGCTGCGCAAGTCCTCGCGAAGGAAATTGCCGTCAAGCAACCAGTCAACGGCTTCCAGCCGCCGCTCGATTGCAGCCATGTCGCGCAAGGGCGCGGCAAGATCCTCGGCCAGTTGCCGCGCCCCAGCGCCGGTCACGCAGCGGTCGAGGCAGGCAATCAGGCTGCCAGACCGACCTCCCTGCTGCGACACAAGCACTTCGAGGCTTGCCCGTGTCGCCTCGTCCATCGCGAGGTGCGCATCGCCGTCGCGCGCCACCGGAGGCAACAGCAGGGGCAGGGTGCCGCGCCCGACATGGTCGAGATAGGCGATCAGCCCGCCAGCCGCCGCCAACATCGCCCTGCTGAACTGGCCGAACCCGTCGAGCGTCGCGACCTGGTGAATTGCCTTGAGCCGTTCATCGCCCTTGTCGCTGTCGAATCCGCCAGCCGGGCTCTCGATGACGTCCGATATCACTTCGGACAGATCGCGCCCGCCGGGAGCCACGACTTCGCTCGCCCCGATCCGCGCCAGAGCCGCGCCAAGGCGGTCCGGCGCACATTCTTCCAGCTCCATGCGCCCGGTCGATATGTCGCACGAGGCGATACCGACAAGGCCTCGCACTTCGCACAGGGCAGCCAGCACGTTGGCCCGGCGCGGTTCGAGCAGCGCCTCTTCGGTGAGCGTGCCTGCGGTCACGAAGCGCACGATATCGCGCGCGACCAATGCCTTGGATACGGCAGAGCCTTCCGCCTTGGCTCGCTCTTTCGCCTCCGCCGGTGTCTCGGTCTGCTCGGCGATGGCGACCCGGCACCCGGCCTTTATGAGCCGGGCGAGGTAGCCCTCTGCAGCATGGACCGGCACGCCGCACATCGGCACGGGCTCACCGCCGTGCTCGCCCCTGCTGGTGAGCGCAATGTCGAGGATTTGAGCGGCTTTTCGCGCATCGTCGAAAAACATCTCGAAGAAGTCGCCCATGCGATAGAACAGCAGACAGTCCCCCGCCTTCTGCTTGAGGGCGAGATACTGGGCCATCATCGGGGTGGGCGCGGCGGTCATCCAATGGGATTAACCGGGGTGCCGACGATTCGGGAAGTGATGTTCCGATCATTTCCCCTGTCCATTCGCGCCGTGCGAAGTTAGAGGGGAGGCACCGGCAACCTGATCCTGGTGCGAATGCTACAGCCGCGCGGTCGCTTATCTTTCATTGCCATCCTGTTGGCTTCGATGCCGGGCGTCGCGCTCGCAGGACCGCCTTTCCTGACAGACGATCCTGAGCCGACCGAGACCGGCCACTGGGAGATCTATGCTCCGCTGGTCGAGACAGAAGGCCGTGGCAAGGAATTCGAAGGCTCGGCCGGGGTCGAGGTCAATTACGGCGCAGCACCGGACGTGCAGCTAACTTTCGCCTTGCCTCTAGCCTACTCCCACGACGCGTCGGGCTGGGCTGCGGGGGCAGGCGATCTTGAAGTTGCGGCAAAATATCGCTTTTTTCACGACGAACACGCCGGATTGTCGATAGCCGCCTTCCCCGGAGCAACCCTCCCGACGGCTAGCAACGGCATGGGTGCTGACCGGGTCACGGCATTCCTTCCCGTCTGGGCGCAGAAGGATTTTGGTCCCTGGTCGATATTCGGCGGTGGCGGCTATGCGATCAATCCCGGTCCGGGCAACCGCGACTATTGGACAGGCGGTCTGGCCCTGACCCGGCAGATGAACGATTGGCTGCAACTCGGGATCGAGATCGACCGCCAGGGCGCGGATGCTGTCGGCGGCTCGGCTTCGACAAGCCTCGGGCTCGGCACGACAATTCAGCTGAAAACTCCGTTCCGGCTGCTCGCTTCTGGTGGGCCGACTTTCGATGACTCAGGCGGAAGAGCCGGCTTTCATGCCTTCGTAGCGCTGGGGCTCGATCTCTGACGGTACTCGCCGATTCCCGACGATGACGTCGCGTCGCCCGGACTGGCGGCGATTCGCAAAACGCTGCGACGCAACATTTCCCCTATCGCGTCGGCGTCTGGTTGGGCTATTCGCGTGTCCGACAGGAGATCAGCATTGTCCGAAGATAATAACGTCAGTTTCACCGACCGCGAGGCGCTGTTCTACCACAAGACCATTCGCCCCGGTAAGATCGAGATCATCGCCAGCAAGCCGATGGCAAGCCAGCGCGACCTTTCCCTCGCCTACTCGCCTGGCGTTGCCGTTCCGGTACAGGCCATCGCCGACGATCCGGCGACAGCATACGACTATACGGCCAAGGGCAACCTCGTCGCCGTGGTTTCGAACGGCACCGCAATTCTCGGCATGGGCAACCTCGGCGCACTGGCCTCCAAGCCGGTGATGGAAGGCAAGGCCGTGCTGTTCAAGCGCTTCGCCGACGTCGATTCTATCGACATCGAACTGGCCAGCGAGGACACCGAAGCCCTGATCGAAGCCATCGCGATGATGGAGCCGAGCTTCGGCGGCAT
>JAGREN010000134.1 GCA_020446505.1 Novosphingobium sp.
ATGATCGCACGCCTTCGCTGAGCGTCACCATCGGCCGGCAGGCGATCCTGTTTCACTGCTTTGCCGGATGTACGAACGCAGATGTGATTGCTGGGCTCGGCCGCGATGGATTTGATGCATGCGAGCTCTTCGATGGCGATCATCAATCAGACGAGGCGCCATCGCGCCCGTCAGGCCCGGATCGCAATGCGCTGCGCCTGTGGAAGCAAGCCCGCGCGCTGGCTGGCAGTCCTGCTGAGTCTTATTTGAAGCGCCGCTCGATCGAAATTGCGTCACCTGATCTGCGATATCACGAGCGAACGCCACTTGGACCCAGAGGCGAAGTTCGCTTCCTGCAGGCCATGCTGGCTGCCGTCCGCAGTGATGCAGGCGTGATCGCGGTCCACCGCACCTTTCTCGATTCCGAGGCCGCAACCCTGGCGCCGTTTAACAGACCTAAGCGGGCGCTAGGCAGCCTGCAGACCGGTGCGGTGCGGCTCGCCGCGCCAAGAGGCGGACATCTCGGGCTGGCCGAGGGCGTCGAGACCGCCCTTTCGGCGACCCAGATCTTTGGCATCCCGTGCTGGGCAACGCTCGGTAACGAGCGCTTCGGCACCGTCACCATTCCGGAATCGGTGCGCGTGCTGCACCTCTTTCTCGATGCCGATGAAGGCGGCGATCTTGCGCAGGAACGCGGCTGCGAAGCCTATGCGGCACCGGGCCGGCGCATCGTGGTCGTGCGGCCGTGGCGCAGCGGATACGACTGGGCCGATGTGCTTCATCGCAGAGCGGCCAACAAGGCCAGACAGTCCGCAAGAGGAGAGGAGGCGCCTGCCTGAACGAGGCCCCGGCGATGTGAGGGCCTTTCCCAGGAGGTTTCTCATGTCCCAGCCCGCTCTTCAATTCGATCTTGCCTATTCCAACGAACCCACGGTCCTTGTCGCGGCAAGGGTGCTTGCCGCCGATCTTGCCGATGGAAAGCCGCTGTCGCGCCAGCGGATATCGGTGGTCCTGACAGCGGCCTTCGGCGGCAGCGATGCTGACGGGCGATGGTCGGCGAGCGATGCGAACACCGCTTGCGAGTTTGCGCAGACCATTTGGCTCTCCAGCCAGCATGAACTGACCATCGACCTTGACCCTGCCGATGCCGACGCCTTCATTGCAGGGCTTGAAGCACCGGTTCCCACCCAGGCGAACCGCAGCGAGCAGCAAGTCGAATTGCAGCAGTTCGCCACACCGCCCCGGCTTGCCTGGCTGGCGGCGCGCGCCTGTGGGTTGAGGGCCGACGACACAGTCCTCGAGCCTTCTGCGGGCACGGGCCTGCTGGCTCTGTGGCCGCACAAGGCAGACGCGAGGCTTGCACTCAACGAGCTGTCGAGCGAACGCGCCGCCGCGCTTGCCTGCCTGTTTCTCGAAGCAACGGTTACGCGCTACGATGGCGAACTGATCGACCAGCTGCTCGATCCGGGCATCGCGCCAGATGTCGTGCTGATGAACCCGCCATTTTCGTTCAGCGCCGAGCGGGGCCACGACGGCAACAGCGGCGCGCGGCACCTGCGCTCGGCACTGCGCTGCATTCGCGGCGGAGGCCGGCTTGTGGCGATCATGCCCGAGTGGTTCGATGTCTCGCGCTTTATCGCAAAACACCGCCATCCCGCTGCCCTGCGCCTCAACGCCTGCATCGAAGGAGCGTTTCGCAAGTCCGGCACCTCGATCGCCACGCGCCTCGTGGTCATCGACAAGTGCGAAGCGTCGGTCAGCGCCGTTGCAGCGAAGACAAACGATTTTGCCGAACTGGCCCAATTGATCGACGCCTTGCCGCCGCGCCAGGCGCGTTCAGCCATCCGCTCCGTGCTGCCGGTCGCGCGGCGCAATCCGATCAGACTTGCCGCCGCTGCATCGCGGCCCATGCTTGCTCCGCCTATCCGCGTTGCTGCGGCCGGCAACGCTTCGGCTGTCGAGTTCGAAGTGCTCGACGAACCTGCGCCCATCGCCGACCAGGTGGGACACTATTTGCCCTATCGGCCCAGTCGCATCGCAATTACCCATGCACAGCAGCACCCGACCGAGCTGGTCGAGTCGGTCGCAATGGGCTCGATCCCCGCGCCAAAACCCATCGAGACCCCGCAATTGCCCGAACACCTGATCGCCAGCGGCGTGCTGTCGGCGGCGCAGGTCGAGACGCTGATCTATGCGGCAAGTGCGCATGCGCGCGACATTCCCGGGACCTTCGAGCCAGAGGACAAGGGCTGCAGCCTCAAGCCCGCGAGCGAGGGAAAGTCCTATCGCATGGGATATTTCCTCGGCGACGGCACCGGAGCGGGCAAGGGCCGCCAGGTTGCGAGCATCATCCTCGATCGCTGGATCAGGGGCGAGCGGCGTCATATCTGGATATCGAAGAACGAAGCTCTGCTTGAAGACGCGCGCCGCGACTGGTCGGCCTTGGGCGGTCTGCCGCTCGATATTCAACCCCTGCGCAACTGGAAACTGGGCCGGCCGGTAACGATGCCTGAAGGTATCCTGTTCGTGACGTACCCGACGCTGCGCTCGGCACGCGCCGATGCAACCCGCCTCGAGCAGATCCTTGCCTGGGCAGGAGACGCGTTCGACGGCGTACTGATCTTCGATGAAGCCCATGCCATGGCGGGCGCTGCCGGAGGCGAGGGATCGCGTGGCAAGATCAAGGGATCGGAGCAGGGGATTGCCGGTATACGGCTGCAGAACCTGCTGCCGCGCGCCCACGTCGTCTACGCTTCGGCGACCGGCGCCTCGGACGTCAACAATCTTGCCTATGCGACGCGCCTTGGCCTCTGGGGGCCTCAGACAGCCTTTGCCGACCGCGAGGCATTTGTCGCCGATATTCGGGAAGGCGGCATCGCCGCGATGGAACTCGTTGCCCGCGACTTGAAAGCACTCGGTCTCTACACCGCGCGTGCCTTGTCGTTCGCCGGCGTCGAATATGAAATCCTCGAGCATTGCCTGACCCAAGAGCAGATCGCCATCTACGATGCCTATGCCGAAGCCTGGGCGATCATCCATGCCAACCTGAAGGACGCGCTCGAGGCGACACGGATTGTCGATGGCGACAGCGGCGACACGCTCAACAGCGGCGCCAAGGCATCGGCATTGTCGGTGTTCGAAGGCACCAAACAGCGATTCTTCGCGCAGTTGCTCCTCTCGATGAAACTTCCCAGCCTCTTGCCTGCAATCGAGAACGCGCTGGAAAACGACAACTCGGTCGTCATCCAGCTGGTCTCGACCGCCGAGGCGATGCTCGACCGGCGTCTTGCCGATCTTTCCAACGAGGAGCGCGAGCATCTCGAGATCGATCTCAGCCCGCGCGAATATGTGATCGACTATCTCGCCAAGAGCTTTCCGGTCCGGCTCATGGCAGTCTTCGTCGACGAGGACGGCACTGCGCGTTCCGAACCGATGATCGACGAGCATGGCAACGCGGTGCTGTGCCGCAGCGCTATGGCGGCGCGTGACACGATAATCGAACAGCTTTGCGCGCTCCCGCCGATCGCGACCGCGCTCGATGCGATCATCGAGCGGTTTGGCACCGACCATGTCGCCGAAGTCACCGGGCGCAGCCGCCGTCTCATTGTCGGTGCGGACGGCAAGCAGGTCGTGCAGTCGCGCAGCCCTCGCTCGAACGTTGCCGAAACGCGTGCATTCATGAACGGCGAGAAGCGCATCCTGGTCTTTTCCGATGCGGGCGGGACAGGCCGGTCCTATCATGCCGATCTCGATTGCGAAAACCGGCAGCGGCGGGTCCATTTTCTGCTCGAACCGGGCTGGCGCGCGGACGCGGCCATCCAGGGGCTGGGCCGGACCAACCGTACCAACCAGGCCTCGGCGCCGCTGTTTCGTCCTGTCACTACCGATGTGCGCGGCGAGCGGCGGTTCATCTCGACCATCGCCCGCCGGCTCGACAGTCTCGGCGCACTGACGCGCGGCCAGCGCCAGACCGGCGGGCAGAACCTGTTCGATCCGGCCGACAATCTGGAAAGCACTTATGCGAAGGAAGCGCTCACGCGCTGGTTCGGACTGCTGTTCGCCGGCAAATTGGAAGCGGTCTCGCTTGCACGTTTCGAGGAGCTCTCGGGTCTAACGATCACCGCATCCGATGGCAGTATGGTCGAGGACCTGCCGCCGATCCAGCGCTGGCTCAACCGCATCCTCGCGCTTCCCATCGCCCTCCAGAACGCAATCTTCGATGAGTATCTCGCGCTTGTAGAAGCGAGGGTCGATGCCGCGCGCGAAGCCGGCACGCTGGATCTCGGGGTGGAGACCATTGCGGTCGAGGGCTTTGAAGTTCTCTCGGACAGCCTGCTCAGGACAGATGTGGTGTCGGGCGCGACCACGCATCTGCTCGAGATCGAGATCGCCCGCGCCTTGCATCCGCTCTCGCTTGAGCGTCTGGAGAAGCTCCATGGCCTTGCCGGACCGCGCCAGCGCATGATGCGCAACGCGCGTTCGGGCCGTGTGGCACTTCTGGTGCAGGCGCGCAGCTTGCTCACCGACGAGGGCGAACGGATATCGCGCTTCGAACTCATCCGGCCTCTGAAGCGTTCCTACATCACTGCCGATGCGCTTGAGGAAAGCTCCTGGGTGACCATCGATGAAGCCGCATTCCGCGAAGACTGGAATGCCGAAGTCGAAGAGGCGGCATCGAGCTTCAGGCGTGAGCGGCTTTACCTTGCAACCGGGTTGCTCTTGCCGGTCTGGGACAAGCTTCCTGCCGAACATGTCCGTGTCAGCCGTATCGCTTCAAGCGACGGGCGCTCGCTCCTGGGCCGGGAAGTGCCGGTCGCCTTCGTTCCGGACCTGTGCCGCGAACTTGGTATCGGCGATGTCCAGCAACTCGATCCCGACCAGCTTGTCGATGCCGTGCTCGGTTCGGGCAAGCCGATGGAAATCGCCGGGATCGAACGCCTGATGCTCAAGCGCAGCCTGGTGAACGGCTCGCAGCGGCTTGAGCTAAGCGGGTGGTCGGCGGCGCGGCTCGACTGGTACAAGGCGCAAGGCTGCTTCACCGAGATCATCCGCTACAAGACGCGGCTGTTCGTACCGCGCGAGAGTGCAGCCGACATCGTCGGCGCCATTTGCAAGTCCGGCGGATGAAATTGGAAGTTCGCCTATCCAATGGTTTGACATAGCGCCAAAGTCACCTGGCTGGCCCGTCGGACCTGGATGAACTTGTCCTTTCCCGCGACCGCGCGATTGTCCGGCGTGCGCGCTCGATCTCGTCAGCCGTACCGTCTTCGAGATACGTCTCCAGATAGGCTTTACAATCTTCGGTCGTTTCGAGCAGGTCTGCTGCATCCCATGGCCGGGTCTTGATTGTCATTGGCTTGTCCTGGGATTGTCGCGCTGGATATCCCTAGTCGTCGAGCGAGAGACCTCTTTGACGGGACAGATTACAACTCGCGCCTTGCGTTTTTCGCGCTCGGCATAGCCAATGGCATCGTTCAGCCCTGCGGCGATCTTGTTGAATGCCTTGCCCATGTATGACTCGATGTTTCGCTCATTCCGTAGCGGCTGTTTGTGTGCACCATAGATATGGCCGTCACGCATTCCGGGCAACCACGATGCTGCGCTTGAGCTCGCCAATCGCAAGCGTCCTCGCCACTGGCGAAGCACTGCGCCATCTGCTTCGGCTCTCCCCCATCCGTTCAAACACCTGGCCGGCACGCCATTCGCGCGCACAAGAAAAGAGAGGAGGGGGCCTTGGCCTGAGTGCGCCTGAATGAGGCCGGTTGTCGGCTTGCATAGGGCGTTCAATCAGGAGACTTCCGATGATCAAGACCATCCCGTTGAACAAGCTCATTCAATCTCCGCGCAATGTCAGGAAGCATGCCGATGCCGAAGCCGATGCACAGCTCAAAGCGAGCATCGCGGCGAACGGTCTGTTGCAGAACCTCATCGTGCGCCCGGCTGCCAAGGGCAAGTTCGAGGTCGAGGCGGGTGAGCGCCGTCGCCGTGCACTCTTCTCGCTGGCCGACGACAAGACCTTGCCGCGCACGCATCCGGTCACCTGCCTGGTGCTCGACGATGCGGACGCCGATTCGATCGAGACCAGCCTTGCCGAGAACTTCCACCGCCTCGCAATGAACCCGGCCGATGAAGCGCAGGCCTTCGCCTCGCTGATCGAGGCCGGTGCGAGCAGCGAGGACGTCGCGCGCCGCTTCGGGCTCACGGTCCGCTTCGTCGAAGGACGGCTGCGTCTTGCAAATCTTGCCCAGCCCGTATTCGAAGCGCTTGCCGCCGGCGAGATCACGCTCGACATCGCCAAGGCCTATGGCGCCAGTTCGGACCAGGCAATCCAGGCGCAGGTCTTCGAGCAGGTCTCCTCGGCCTACTACGCGCCCACGCCCGACAGCATCCGGCGCATGGTGCTGAGCGGCACCGTGCGCGGCAGTGATCCACGTGCCCGGCTCGTCGGGCGCGATGCCTATGTCGAGGCCGGTGGCCGGATCGAGCGCGAACTCTTCGACGACGATGACAGCGAAAACTGGGTCGATGTCGCGCTGCTCGAGGATCTTGCCCGAACGCGCATGGAAGAGCACGCCAAGGCGCTCGCCGGCGACCATCAGATCGCCTGGGTCAAACCGACGCTCGACAACTATGTCTCGCATGACATTATCGAAGGCCTGCATCGTCTCCCAGCAGAGGCCGCACCGCTCAGCGAAACCGAGCTTGCCCGGCTCGACGAGCTCGACACGTCATGGGACGAGCATGCAGCGATCCTCGAATCCGAGGACAGCGACGAGGATGCCGTTGCCGCTGCAGAACAGTCGATCGATACGATCGAGCGCGAATGCCAGGAGATCCGCAACCGGCCGCTAGTGCTCGATCCCGAGCTCAAGCCCGATGCCGGCATGATCCTGACATTGGGGCGCGACGGTGTGCCAGTTCTCCAGCCGCATTTCTATACCGAGAACGCGGCCGTGCTGTCCCCCACCGACGATCCCGTCGAGGTTGTTTCGGGAACCGGGGAAGAAACGCCCAGGCGCGCAACCCTCTCCAAGCGACTGGTCGATGAGCTGGCGATGCAGCGCCGCGACGTGCTCGCGCTCCATGTCGCTTCCGATCCGGCGCTTGCGCTCGACCTGATGGTCTTCACGCTTGCCGATGCCG
>JAGREN010000135.1 GCA_020446505.1 Novosphingobium sp.
TGTGGTGGCTCTTGATCGTGACCGACGGACCGCCCGTGAACGAAACGCTCTCGATCACGTCAGGGTAGAGCGTGCCTTGCGCGAGGAAATCCGCGCCGCCGATCCGGTTTGCCTCTTCCTCGAACACGGCAATGAATTCGCCGCCGATGAACTTGCGCTTCTTTTCCGGGTCGGTGACACCTTCAAGCCCCGCCATGAAGCGCGCCTCGGCATCGACCACGACGAGCGGAATATTGTAGTGGTCGCGAAACAGGCTTTCGACCTGCTCGCGCTCGTTGAGGCGCAGCAGCCCGTGGTCGACGAAGACGCAGGTCAGCTGATCGCCGATCGCCTCGTGGATCAGGATAGCCGCAACCGACGAATCGACGCCGCCCGATAGTCCGCAGATGACCCGCCCATCACCCACCTGTTCGCGGATTTCCGCCACCTTGGTTTCGCGGTATGCGGCCATGGTCCAGTCGCCTGCCAACCCGCAGACCTTGTGCACGAAATTGGCGAGCAGCTTTGCGCCGTCCGGCGTGTGGACGACCTCCGGATGGAACTGGGTACCGTAATAGCGCCGCGCCTCGTCAGCGATGACGGCGAAAGGTGCGCCGTCCGAGGTGGCGACGATTTCGAAGCCGGGGGCGAACTGAGTCACCTTGTCGCCGTGGCTCATCCACACCTGATGGCGCTCGCCGAGCTGCCACAGCCCGTCGAACAGGGCGCAGTCCTTGGTGACGGTGAGATAGGCGCGGCCGAATTCTCCGCCATCGCCGGTCTCGTGTCCGGGTCGGACCTCGCCACCTAGCTGGTGGCTCATGACCTGCTGGCCGTAACAGATGCCGAGGATCGGCAGGCCGCTGTCGAACAGCACCTGCGGCGCGCGCGGGCTGCCCTGGTCGCAAACGCTTGCCGGGCTACCGGACAGGATGATCCCCTTGGGCTTCATCCGGGCGAAGGCAGCCTCGGCCAGCGAGAACGGCGCGATCTCGCAATAGACGCCAGCCTCGCGGACGCGCCGCGCGATAAGCTGCGTCACCTGGCTGCCGAAGTCGACGATGAGGATGGAGTCGGGGTGAAGGGCGTGTTCCATGAACGGGCACTAGTCCGCCGGAGCCGCAAAATCCAGAGCGGCCAATTCAAGTTGCATAATCTGCAATCTTTGCTGATTTGTTCGCATTTGCAAAACGCGCTGCGGAACACGAGATGCGATCCATCAGATATCGTAGTGGCATTCAATGTCCCGGATTACCGTTCAGGGGAACCGTGTAAAAAATTGTTGCCTTCTGCGAAATTCGCTCTTGCAATATATACTAACTTAGCTTAGTTAGTTGTTAACGAATGAGGCGTAGGAAGTGATTCGCATCGGGAATTGCCCCCGCGCCGCACAGCAAAAAGGAATATGAACATGAACACTGTCGCACAGAACATCGTCGGCCTCGTCGCAGCTTTCGTCCTCAGCGGACTTGCCTGGGCCGTGACGCTCGTTTGATCGAACGGACAACACCACTTCAGGGAGCGCGCTGCCCCTTGCGGGCCAATCCGCTCTCCTGAAACCGGGCGCGACGCGCAGTCTCGTTACTGCGTGAATGCCTTGACCAGATCGTAGAGGAAATCGCGGCCACCATAGAGCGACCGCATGCTGATGCGCTCGTTCAGGCCGTGAACTCCGCTCACCTCTCCCGTGGCACTGAAAAAGCCGGGCACGCCGTAGGACGGAATGCCCGCCGCGGTCAGGAAGGTGGAATCGGTGTAGCCAGCCGCCATTGCCGGGACCAGCGTGGCTCCCGGAAAATGTTTGGCCATCACTTCACGGATCGGCCCGAGCACCTTCTCGTCGAGCGGCGGGGGCGGCGGCGCGGGTCGCAGCGGCGTCAAAGCCGTGACGACGACCCCCGGATCCGCGATCGCCGCCTCGATCTCGCGGCGGATGTCCTCAACCGAATGAGTCGGAAATATCCGGCAGTTGATGTTGGCCTGCGCGCGCTGCGGCAAGGCATTGCGCGCATGGCCGGCCTCCAGCATCGTCGCAACGCAGGTCGTGCGCAGCAGCGCCCGGTAGTACGGGTTACTGTCAACGAGAGCGGCGGCCTGCCTGTCTGACGGATTGGCCGCCAGCGCAATCATCGCCTTGCCCAGTTCGTCGCCGCGTGCAGTGCCGGTCTCGCGAAAGAAGATCCGCGTCGTCTCGTTGAATTCGATCGGGAAAGGATGGGCCTCCACCCTGTCGAGCGCCTTTGCCAGCTGATAGATCGCGTTTTCGGGCATGGGCACGGAGCTGTGCCCGCCCGGATTGCGCGTCTCCAGCTGGATATTGGCAAAGGCCTTCTCGCCCACCTGGATAGTCTGGCTGACCACCTTCCCGTCGGCTCCCAGCGTCCCGCCGCCGCCTTCGTTAAGTGCAAAGGCCGCGTCGATCAGGTCGCGGCGATTTGCCGCCAGCCACTCCGCACCGTTGAACGCGCCATTGGTCTCCTCGCCGCAGGTCAGGGCGAGCTTGACGCCGCGCCGCGTCCGATAGCCCTCCTGCGCGAAGCGAATCAGCGTATCGACCCAGACAGCAGCGTGCGCCTTGTCGTCGGCGGTGCCGCGCCCATAAAGGTAACCCAGCTCCTCGATCAGGGTGAGGGGATCGCGCTCCCAATCCTCGCGCCGTGCCTCGACCACGTCGATGTGCGAGAGCAGCAGAATCGGCTTGAGCTTGCGCGATGTGCCCGGCCACACCGCAACGAGTCCGCCCTCTTTCGGGTGTTCAGGGGTGGAAAACAGCGTGATCTGATCGTCTTTGAGGCCCGCCGCCTTGAGACGCGCGGCCATGCGCTCGGCCGCGAGAGTGCAGCTTCCGTTGCTGAGCGAGGTGTCCGTCTCGATCAGCTCCTTGTAGAGAGAACGAAACGCCTGCTGGTCGGGCCGCAAGGGTGCAGGCTCGTCAGCCATTGCCAGAGCCGGAAAGAATGCCATGGCGACCATCGCCATCCTGCACCAGTTTCGCATATTCGCTTCCCCTTTACCTGCATGCAGCACTAGGGTGGCAGAAGCGATGGCGCCAGCCCTGCCGCACGCGCTGTCGTCAGCCGCCCCCGACCTCGCCCAACAGAAAAGCCATGACCAGGTCCAGCGCCGTAGCGATCCCGGCCATGTGGTGATCTTCCTCATAGGCCTTGGGAAAGACTTCGGTGGCGAGGCTCGCGACGACTGCCCCGGCGGCAAAGCACTGGATGAATGCCAAGAGGTGCGGGCTTGCACCTTCGAGCAGCAGATTGCCCGCGATCGCTGCGGCAGAGAGCAGCGCGGCGGTCGCAGCCCAGAGGCCGAAGACCGCGCCCTTGGACCGTCCCCCCTCACCCATTTCCTTGGCGCCGCCCGCGGCTTCAGGCAGGTTCGACAGGAATATGGAGCCTGCCAGCGCTGCAACCTGCATCGGCCCGGCGCCGATCAGGGCAACGCCAAGCGCCATGTTCTCGGGAATGCCGTCGAGCGTGATTGCGGCCAGCAGGCCGCCGCCCGAATCCGAGCCCCACACCTCGTCGATAAGGTAATCGACCAGTGCGAACACCAGCGCGCCTGCGGCAATGCCGCCGGTTGCAACGGGAAGGCTCGATTTCTCGATCGCCGGTTCGATCAGCTCCGATACGAGCGAGAGCACCAGAGCGCCTCCCGCGAGCGCAATCAGGAAGCCCTCGACCTTCCGCCCGAGCGGCGCGAAGAGCCCCCAGGCGGCTCCCAGAAGAAGCGCGCCGGAAACCACCAGAACCACCACCAGCATCGTCAACATCGCTCATGCTCCATTTCGCGGGCAAAAAGGTCCAGCGAAGTGTGGAAAAGCGCCAGTATCCGGCAGGTTCCGCTTGGGGAATTCGGCGCAAAACCCTATATAATCGGCATGGCAGACAACAACGATAACGCCGCCTCGACAGGCAATGCAAATTATGGCGCCGATTCGATCAAGGTACTCAAGGGCCTCGATGCGGTGCGCAAGCGGCCCGGCATGTACATCGGCGACACCGACGATGGCTCGGGCCTTCACCACATGGTCTTCGAAGTGTCCGACAACGCCATCGACGAGGCGCTGGCCGGGCACTGCGATCTCGTCCTGATCGAGCTGAACCCGGACGGGTCGGTTTCGGTCGAGGACAACGGACGCGGCATCCCGGTCGACATCCACGCCGAGGAAGGCGTTTCCGCCGCCGAAGTCATCATGACCCAGCTTCACGCGGGCGGTAAGTTCGAAAACACCAGCGAGGACAACGCCTACAAGGTTTCGGGCGGCCTGCACGGCGTCGGCGTCTCGGTCGTCAATGCCCTGTCCGAATGGCTGGAGCTGACCGTCTGGCGCGACGGCAAGGAACACTGGATGCGCTTCGAGCATGGCGATGCGGTCGCCCCGCTCGTCGTCAGGGGCGATGCGCCGCGCGTCGAGGGTAACTCCGATGCAAACGGCTTCAAGAAGGGCACGCGCGTCACCTTCATGGCCTCGACCGAGACCTTCAAGAACGTCACCGAGTTCGATTTCGAGAAACTCGAACACCGCTATCGCGAACTGGCCTTCCTCAATTCGGGCGTGCGCATCCTGTTGCGCGACAAACGCCACGAGGACGTGGCCGAACACGACCTGTTCTACGAGGGCGGCATCGCAGCCTTCGTGCAATGGCTCGACCGCAACAAGCAGGCGCTGCTCGCCGATCCCATCGCAATTTCGGCGGACCGCGACGGCATCGGCATCGAGGTCGCGCTCGAATGGAACGATTCCTATTACGAAAACGTCCTGTGCTTCACCA
>JAGREN010000136.1 GCA_020446505.1 Novosphingobium sp.
AAGGCCTGCTGGCGATCGAGCAGGGTGGTCGTGGTGACCGGCAGCTGCGCCAGCTCCGGCTCGATAACGTCGAGATCCTTGAGCATGTACTGCGCCTTGTCGAGCCAGGCCTGATAGGGCTCTTCCTCGGCGAGCTGGGTCTTCAGCTCCTCGTCCTCGATGATGCGGCCCTGTTCGAAGTCGATCAGCAACATGCGGCCCGGCTGGAGCCGCCACTTGCGCACGATGTTGTCTTCCTTGATCGGCAGCACGCCGCTTTCGGAAGCCATGATGCACAGGTCATCGTCGGTGACGCAGAAGCGCGCGGGGCGAAGGCCATTGCGGTCGAGCGTCGCGCCGATCTGGCGGCCGTCGGTGAAGGCCACGGCGGCAGGACCGTCCCATGGTTCCATCAGGGCGGCGTGATATTCGTAGAACGCGCGGCGCTCTGGCGACATCAGCGGGTTGCCGGCCCATGCTTCCGGGATCAGCATCATCATCGCGTGGCTGAGGCTGTAGCCGCCAGCGACGAGCAGTTCGAAAGCATTGTCGAGGCAGGCCGTGTCCGACTGGCCATGCGGGATCAGCGGCCACATCTTGTCGAGGTCGGCACCGAGCAGGTCCGATTCCATCGTGCGGCGGCGCGCGTTCATCCAGTTCACGTTGCCGCGAACCGTGTTGATCTCGCCGTTGTGCGCCATGAAGCGGTAAGGGTGCGCCAGCTTCCAGCTCGGGAAAGTGTTGGTCGAGAAGCGCTGGTGGACGAGGCCGAGCGCGGACACGCAGTCCGGATCGCGCAGGTCGTCGTAGAAGCTGCCGACCTGAGTCGCCAGCAGCAGGCCCTTGTAGACGATGGTCCGGCTCGAAAAGCTCGGCATGTACATCTGGGTGAGGCCGGGCAGCTGGTGCTTTTCGGCAAGAATGGCAAGCGGGTTCTGGGTCTGCTTGCGGATCGCCAGCAGCTTGCGCTCGAAGGCATCCTGATCGGCGCAGTTCTCTCCGCGACCGACGATGAACTGGCGGATCACCGGCATGGAGGCGATCACAGCCTTGCCGAGGCCGTCGAGCGTGGTCGGCACATCGCGCCAGCCAAGCGCGATCTGGCCTTCCTTGGCCGTGAACTTCTCGAAGGTGTCGATCACGATTTCGCGGCTGGCTTCGTCTTGCGGCAGGAAGCACATGCCAACGGCATAGTCGCCCGGCTGCGGAAGGGTCATGCCCTGGCTGTCCGCCCACTTGCGCAGCAGCTTGTCCGGCATCTGGATGAGAATACCGGCGCCGTCGCCCATCAGAGGGTCGGCGCCTACCGCACCGCGGTGATCGAGGTTCCTGAGTATTTCCAGTGCCTGCGTAACAATTGCATGGCTTTTCTCGCCTTTGATGTGAGCGACGAAGCCCACACCGCAGGAATCGTGTTCGTTACGCGCGTCGTAGAGGCCCTGGGGCTCTGGAAATCCCATCGATAAACCCATCCTGTCTGTTTCCGGCTGTCAACCGCACGGCAATCGCACCCGAGAGTACGAATCGCCGCACTGCAAAACAGCGCGGGAAGCCGAAACTTCCCCATGACGGCAGGATAGACTTTTTGCAACCGCGAAGGCGGTATTCTACAGGATGATATCAGGGCGCCCGCGCGAGACGAGTTGCGGATTCCTGGGTCAGGCAGCGCCGCTCATGCGCTGCAGATTGGCAAGCGCGGTCCGCAGGGCGCGGTCGGTTTCCTCGCTGTCGAGGCGCTTTGTGGCGCTGTCCGCGCTCTCTTCGCCCGCAGCGGCCGCAGTGGTGGGCGCGGGCCCGTTGTTCGAGGCGGAAGGACGCGCAAAGGGACCTTCGCCGACAACCGGCTCCTTGCCCGGAAAAACGACGACTGGCTCAACTTCGTTCGAGAGAGGAGCAGGTTCCTCGATGCGAACGAAGCGTTGCGAACCGGCGCCGGGCCGCGAAAGGCTGAGGAGCGAGCTGTACCCTTCCTCGAGTTCGTCGGCAGCTTCTGCCTGCGAAAGCGTCGGTTCGGGTTGGTCGGACACTGCATTTCCGGACGGATTTGCGACCGCACTGCTGTCCGCCTGTGGCTGGACGAAGTGGCGGGGCGGCACGAATGCTGGCAGCAGGTCGGCTTCCTCGTCGTCGTCGAGACCAATCGGACGCAGGGCATCCGGGATCGTGGGCACCGGCGGTGCGGGCCTTTCTTCAACTGCCGTCGCGGCAGCTTCGACCTGCGGCTGGGCCGATTCCTGGATTTCGACCGGTTCCGGCGCGACTGCCGCGATCTCTTCAGCGACAGCCGGTTGCGTGCGCTTGCGGCGCATCGACAGGGCAAGGCGCTCCAGAAGTTCGACGTGTGAAAGATCGTCGAGCGGCGCCTGTTCGATCCGTTCGGAAGCAGTCGGCTCCGGGTCTGCGCCGTGCGGCTCGTCTGCTGGCGGTGGCAGATCCGGAACGACCACTTCAACGGATGGCTCATCTACCGGCGCGGCAGGGGCCGTGTCGCGTGAGCTTGCGTTGTCCCAGCCGACATGCGCAACCTGCGCGTTCAGTGGCTTGGCAAACAATCCGGCAGCAGGCTGCTGATCGAAAATCGAACCGGGCCGCGTTTTTGGCGGCAGCGGGGCGTAGGGATCAGCCGACTTGCCGCCCAGACGTTCGAGCGGCTGTTCGTCGGTTTCCTCGTTGACTTCGATAGGTTCTATCTCAGGATCGTTGTCGTGAGCATCGAAGACCTGTGGCGAGATCTCTGTCGGTACGTCGGCTCGAGCAGCAGGCTCGGAAGCAGATTGCTCATCCTCGTCCAGTGAGACTGAAGCGGGAATAGTGTCGCTTGCTTCCCTGACGTCCGGCCTGGACGCCGCAGGAACCGAGAAGTCACGGAAATTCTGGTCGTCGGTATCAATACCGGCGTCTTCCCGGCTTTCCGGGAGTTCCCTGGAAGGTGCTTCGTCAGTGACTGGCTGGAAGACTTGCGCTCCTTGCGGAATTCGCTCGAATGTTTCGGCAGGCTGCCAGGAATCCGCACTGACCGGAGATACTGGTTCAGGTTCAAACGCGATTTCATCGCCCTCGGCTTGCTCCTCGATATCCGCTTCAAAGCCGTCGAGGTCGAATTGCGAGACGTCGAGAATATTCGCGCTGCCGGGAACCGGAGCGTGGTCGTCGTATACCGGACGGGCGTCGTCGTTATAGCTCGGGGCGAGCGCGGCGCGGCGCGATCCGCGCGCGGCAAGTCCACTCTCACCAGCGACGGAAGTCTTGCCAGCGCCACGTTTGCGCTGGACCGTGACCGGCTTGGGCCGGGCGATGCGGCGTGCAAGCTTTGCGCCCAGCGTGCCGCCGAGCGCAGCCATCGCCAGAGCCAGCAGGATGCGGGTCGTTGCGCCAAGCGGAGGCGCCATGATGGGCGCGATCGCATCGATGCCCAGCGACACGACGATACCTTCGAACAGGCTCGGCCGGATTGCCAGGCTGCCGATGCCGAACAGGGCGCCGAACCACAGGGCGACAGTCGCCGGAAACAGCGGATGCCGTGTCAGTGGCGGCTTGTTGCCGGACTTGCTGGGTTTGACCTTCGCCAAAATCTGAGCCCCCGTGGTTCCTGGTCCGTTGTTCGCGCGTCAGGCGTGGACGAGCGTGTCGCGAACCTTTTGAGCCTGTCGAGCTAGCAACTTTTGGTAAACGACTTGATAACGCTGAACGTTAGTCGCCCAGTCGTGGCTCTGTTCGACGTGTTTGCGGCCTGCTGCGATCATTGCCGGCCAGTCTTCGCGCCGCGCGATCAGATCGGCCAGCACCCTGGCGATGGCCTGCGGATCGTCGGGCGCGAACAGCACGCCTGTCTTGCCGTGACTGACCAGCTCGCGATGACCGCCAACGTCCGAGGCCGCGACGATCTTGCCCTGCGCCATGGCTTCGAGCGGCTTGAGCGGCGTCACGAGATCGGTGAGCCGGCTTTTCTTGCGCGGATAGGCCATGACCTCGGCGAGCGCGTAGTACCGCTCGACTTCATGGTGTGGAACGCGACCGACGAAGCGGATCGCTGCCGACGCGGGAGATGCCGCTGCCTGGGCGCGCAAGGCGTCTTCGCGGGGGCCGCCGCCGACCAGAAGCAGGCGCGCATCGGGCTTCATGCCTGTCAGCTCCGGCATGGCCGCGATCAGGTCGTCGAGACCTTCGTAATCGTAGAAGCTGCCGATGAAACCGATGACCGGAAAGAGCGTGTCGCCTTCAGCAAGGCCCAGTTCCCTTGCTAGAGCCATGTCGGGCTGCGGTGGGTCGCCGAAGAGCGACAGATCGACTCCGTTCGGCATGATCGCGATCGCCTCGCGGTCGAATCCGCGCGCAGCCAGATCGCCAGCAAGACCTTCGCAGATCGTCACCACCGCGCCGGCTCGGGAAACGACGTTGTTCTCGAGCTGCCGGGTAAGGCGGTACTTGAGTGATCCTTCGGTGCCGGTTCCGTTGCCGACCGCGGCATCTTCCCAGAACGCCCTGATTTCGTAGACGACCGGTATGCCCAGCCGCTTGCCTGCCCGCAAAGCGGCCTGCCCGCAAAGGGCTGGCGAATGCGCATGCAGAATGTCGGGCCGCCATTCGGCGCAGGCGGCTTCGATTGCCTCGGCATGGGCCGCGATCTCGCGCCATTCGCGCAGGCCCGGAGGCCCGCCGATCGCTCCGGCCGAACGATGGAATACGAGCCCGTCCGCCTCTTCGCGCGCCGGACCTTGCTGCGTATGCCTTGGGCCGGTCACACCGCGCACCTGCCAGCCCAGAGCCTCCTGCGCCTTCAGGATGGCGCGGGTGCGGAAGGTATAGCCGCTGTGCATCGGCAGCGAGTGGTCGAGGACATGGAGAATTCGCGTCATGGCGCGCAACTCTTAGGCGCATAACGCTTAACGGCCCGTCAACCGCGTCCTGCTAATCGCGTCTCTGCAATGGTCGATTACTTCTCCCTCATCCTCTCGCATGGCATCCTGCTGCTGGCTTTCTGGCGGCTGGCGCTATGGGACGATCTCGACTCTGAACCGCCGAGAGAGGTAGCCCCGCAAGAGCCTGCGGCAGAACCCGCCCCCGAACCAAGGAAGGGCCAGCTTCGCCGTGCTTGATATCGGCTTCCTTGCCTTTCTCGGCGCGATTGCCGTGCTCGGCCTGAAGCGCCCGTTCCTGTGGGTGCTGGGCTTCATGTACGTCGATATCGTCAGCCCGCAGGACATATCCTGGGGGTTCCTCGGTTCGATTCCAGTCTCGCTGCTGTTCTTCCTCGCCGCCTTCGGCGGCTGGCTGGTGCTCGACCGCAAGGAAGGCGCGAAATTCACTCTTCGCCAGTGGCTCTTGCTGATGTTCTTCGGCCTCTGCGCCTATACGACGACCCGCGCGGCTTTCCCCGTGGAAGCAGCGGCCAAGTGGGGCTGGGTCTGGAAATCTCTGCTGTTCGGCATGTTCCTGCCGCTCACCTTGCGTACCCGCGCCAGAGTCGAGGCCGCCGTGCTGATCATGGTGCTGGCGGCCGGATCGATCATGATAAGCGCGGGCATCAAGACCGTGCTTTCGGGCGGCGGCGGATACGGCACGCTCAGTTCCTATGTGCGCGACAACTCGGGCATCTACGAAGGCAGCACGCTGTCCACGGTGGCGATCACCATCGTCCCGCTGATCGCCTGGCTGGCGAAGCACGGCACCGTGTTCCCGCCCGACTGGCGCACCAAGGCTCTTGCGCTTTGCCTCGGCTTTGCTTGCCTGCTGGTGCCGGTCGGCACGCAGACCCGCACCGGCCTGCTGTGCATCGGGGTTTGCGCCGTGATGGCGCTGCGCGATGCGAAACACCGGTTCCTGCTGCTCGGCATGATGGGCGCTCTGGGCGCAATGGCGATCCCGTTCCTGCCCCAGAGCTACCTTGAGCGCATGGGCACGATCGAGACCCACGACGCCGACACCTCGGCTTCCACGCGCGTCGCGGTGTGGATGGATACGCTAGACTATGTGAAGCACAATCCGATGGGCGGCGGCTTCGAGGCCTATCTCGGCAACCAGATCCGCTACAAAACCCGTCAGACGGTACAGACCGGCGACACGACGACGATCGAATATGTCGACGTGGTCGACAAGGCGCGCGCCTATCACTCGGCCTATTTCGAGGTTCTGGGCGAACAGGGCTGGCTGGGCATTGCCTTGTGGCTGTCGATTCAGCTCATCGGCCTCCTGCAGATGGAACTGATCCGCTGGCGGCTGCGCAAGAGCGGCGATCCCGTCGATCGCGCCAACGCATCGCTGGCCAATGCGCTCCAGATTGCGCACATCGTCTACATGATCGGCTCGCTGTTCGTCGGCATCGCCTACCAGCCGTTTATCTTCTACCTCGTGGCTGTCGAGATCGGACTGGTGCTGGCCGTGAAGCGCCGCGCCGCGCCCGTCGAAGCCCGCCGCGCGCCGGGCGCCAGACCTGCTCTCCAGCCAGTCGGCCTCGTCGGGCAGCAGGCATGAGCCAGACGCAAGTCCAGCCGCGCCTCGATGCGCTGACCGGGATCCGCGGCGTGGCGGCATGGCTGGTCGTGTTCTACCACGTTCGCGCCTCGATCCATCAGATCGTGCCGCAGGAGGTGATCGACCTGTTCGCCAAGGGCTATCTGGCGGTCGACCTGTTCTTCGTGCTGTCGGGCTTCGTGCTCTGGTTCAACTATGGCGAGCGCCTCAACGAAGGAGGCCGCGCGCAGGTCTGGCCGTTCCTGTGGCGCCGGTTCTCGCGCGTGTGGCCGCTGCACGCCTTCATACTCTCGATCTTCGTGGTGCTGGCGCTGGCGCTCGTCGCCACGGGAAATCCCAACCCGCGCTATCCGCTGGCCGAACTGCCGCTGCATTTCCTGCTGATCCAGAACTGGGGCTTCACCGATCACCTGCGCTGGAACGATCCGGCCTGGTCGATCAGCACCGAATTCGCGGCCTACCTCGTGTTCCCGCTGATTGCTGTTGCCACGCGGTGGGACAGGTTGAGCGCGCCTGCCCTGCTCGCCCTGGCGGCAGGCCTCTGTGCGGCTATCGCCTTGCTCTTCACCGCCGCAGGAACCGGATCGCTTGGCGAATATATCGTCTCGCTCGGTCTGTGGCGCTGCCTCGGCGAGTTCTGTCTTGGCATTGTCGTCTGCCTGCTGTGGCGCAAGTGGCACGGCCTGAAGGGCGCAGCGGTGTGGGTAGCGATCTCGGGAACCGCCATCCTCACTGCGGGTCTGGGCTTTGCGCTGCCCGAGACGATGTTCGTACCCGCGGTCTTCTTTGCCGCGATCCTTGCGCTTTCGCTCGATAATGGACCATTGGCACGCGCTCTTTCGACGCGAGCGGCAGTCTATCTCGGCGAAATCAGCTATTCGACCTATCTGTCGCACTTCCTGTTGTGGATCGTGTTCAAGATGGCCTTCGTCGGCCATGACCTGCAGATCGGCTGGGCCGGGCTTGCCGGATACATGGCCTCGGTGGCCCTGGCATCGGTCGCGCTCTACCACGGAGTCGAGAAGCCGGCGCAGAAATGGCTCAACGCCCGCAGACCGCGCTGGGCGCGCGCTCCGCAACTCGTCGCTGCCGAATAGCACGCCCGCTTGCGTGTTCACGGCGCTTGCGCCAAAGGATGCCCGTCGAGAGGATCGCCGGGCAAACATGTACATGCAAGAACTCAAGGGGCTGGTCGGCAGCCGCATCGGCACGTCCGACTGGATTGAGGTCGATCAGCAACGGATCGACGCATTTGCCGAGACGACACGTGATTTCGAGCCGATCCACGTCGATCCCGAAGCAGCGCGAAATCTCGGATTCGGGGGCACTATCGCGCACGGCTTTCTCTCGCTTTCGCTGATCGGCGGGTTCTACAAGAGCGGCTACCCCAGGATCGAAGACAAGAAACTGGGACTCAATTACGGGCTGAACAAGGTGCGCTTCCTTGCTCCAGTGAAATGCGGAAAGCGCGTGCGGGGACATTTCTCCCTGCTCGAAATCGTTGAGAAACAGCCTCACCGCTATCAGATTACCAGCGAGGTCAGCGTCGAGATCGAGGGGGAAGACAAGCCCGCGCTCGTGGCCGAATGGCTGACGATCATCGAAACTGAGCCACAAGATGCCACAACACAAGAAATGACAGGAAAAGACCATGCGTGATCCCGTTATCGTCGCTGCTGCCCGCACCCCCATCGGCCGGGCCTACAAGGGTGCGTTCAACGCCACCAAGGGCCCGACGCTTGGCGCCCATTCGATCCGCGAGGCGGTCTCGCGCGCCGGTCTGGAAGGCGGCGAGGTCGAGGACGTGGTCTGGGGCGCCGCTCTCGGACAGGGTTCGCAGGCGTTCAGCATCGGGCGCAGCGCGACGATGCGTGCGGGCTTGCCGTTCTCTGTCGCGGCGATGACCGTCAACCGCCAGTGCGCCTCGGGCCTCATGGCAGTCGCGACGGCCAACAAGCAGATCGTTCTCGACGGGCAGGACATTGTCGTCGCTGGCGGGCAGGAATCGATCTCGACCATTCAAGGCCCCAAGGCCTTCATCGACAACGACGAAGAACTGATCGCCATGGTGCCGCAGGCATACATGCCGATGCTGCAGACCGCCGAGGTCGTCGGCCAGCGTTACGGCATCAGTCGCGAAACCTGCGACGAATATGCGGTGCAGTCGCAGGCGCGGACTGCTGCTGCGCAGGAAGCAGGCCGTTTCGACAAGGAAATTCACGAGGTCACGGCGACCATGGGTGTTGCCGACAAGGAAAGCGGCGCAATTTCCCTGAAGGAAATCACGCTCACCAGGGACGAAGGCAATCGCCCCGGCACTACGCTCGAAAGCCTTGCGGGCCTGAAGCCCGTACTCGAAGGCGGGATCGTGACGGCCGGCAATGCCAGCCAGCTTTCGGATGGGTCTGCCGCACTGGTGCTGATGGAAGCGAAGACCGCTTCGCAGCGCGGATTGGAGCCGCTCGGCCGCTTCGTGAACATGGCGGTTGCGGGCACCGATCCCGACGAGATGGGCATCGGCCCGGTCTTCGCAGTGCCGCGCCTGCTCGAACGCAACGGCCTGAAGATGGACGACATCGGCCTGTGGGAGCTGAACGAAGCCTTCGCCGTGCAGGTGGTCTATTGCCGCGATCGTCTCGGCATCCCTGATGAATTGCTCAACGTCGATGGCGGCGCGATTTCGATCGGCCACCCCTACGGCATGACTGGCGCGCGGTGTGCCATGCACGCCCTGTTCGAAGGCAAGCGGCGCGGTGCGAAGCATGCGGTCGTGACCATGTGCGTCGGCGGCGGCATGGGGGCTGCCGGCCTCTTCGAGATCTTCTGATTGTGCGTCTGACTGCTGTCTTGCTGTGCGGCACGCTCGCCCTGGCGGCCTGCTCGCAGCAGGACGGCGGCGAACAGGCAGCTGGCGGACAGCAGGGGCCGGGGACTACGGTTGCGCCGAACGCAACGGACGCGCCAGAACCGTCTGCCACGCCTGACGATGGCGCGGTGCAACTGAAAGACGGCCCCTATTCAACCTACACCAAGCTCAATCTCGATGCCTGCAAGGTTACCGAGGAAGAGGAAGAAGGCGAGAGCGTCACCTGGGATTGCCCCGGCTACGGCGGTTACCCGCTCATCGCGATGAGCGGCGACGGCCGCATGGACCTCGACGTCGCGCGCGACAATGGCAGCTTCGAGACGATCTCGCCGTTCAACGATATCGGCGATACCGTCGAATGGCGATTAAGGCCGGACGATACGCCGTTTGCGATCATCTACCGCCTGCGCACCGCTACGCCCGAAGCGAAGCAGCGCAGCGTTCTGTTCGTCGAGACCGTGCCCGGTCCTGACAGGCCGTCATGTCTCATCGCACGGATCGAGGGATCGGTTCCAAATGCCAACGCTCGCGCGAGAGAACTGGCCGATGGTGCCATGCGCGTTGAAGACTGTGATGCGGTGGAACCTGTACTTCTGGGCGAGACGGGCTGACCCGTCGCACTTGCGCGCTAATGCTGCAGGGGCCATCTAGGGTTCTCCACGCGGGAGAGAGCGCATGGCCGAGCACTTGAGCACGATGGAAATTCTCGGCCTCGCAGGCAGTATCAGCCTGTTGGCTGGCTGGCGGCTTTACCTGTGCATTCTTGCAACCGGCATCGCCATGCGGTTTGGCGTTCTGCCCTTGCCCGATCATCTCCAGAGCCTTCAGATCCTCGCCAGTCCGTGGGTGATGGGCGTTGCGGGTGTTGCGACCCTCGCCGAATTCTTCGCCGACAAGGTCGCCTGGATCGATAGCGCGTGGGATGCGGTGCATACCTTCATACGCCCGATCGGCGGCGCGCTGCTGACGCTGGCAGTAGTCGATCCGAGCGATCCGGCAACGCAGGTCATTGCCTTCATCCTTGGCGGCGGGGCGACGCTGCTGGCCCATGGCGGCAAGGCAGGCGCACGGGCCGTGGTCAACACCAGCCCGGAACCGTTCAGTAACGTCGCGGTCTCTACGGTGGAGGATGTCGCAACGGGTGGATTGCTTTTCGTGGCCTACCAGTATCCCGAAATTGCGGCGGTCGTAGCCCTCGCCCTGCTCGCCGTGGTTGTCGCGCTGCTGCTGATGGCGAGGCGTTTTATCCGCGCTCTTTTCGGCCGCGGTCGCCGCTCTGGCGAAGAATTGCCCGAAAATTAAAGCTGGACATTCGCGACTCGCGGATTCAAGCCGTTTACCGGACGTTAACCTTTCACGTTCATAGGTCGTATGGTTAATGGACGGCAATGAGCGTTGAGGAACGGTTATCGCCTGTCCGAACGGGGCAAAAAACAGGGGGCATACCCATGCGCGTGCTGCTGATCGAAGACGAACCGACCACTGCAAGGGCGATCGAGCTGATGCTCACGTCCGAGGGCTTCAATGTCTACTCGACGGATCTTGGCGAAGAAGGCCTCGATCTCGGCAAGCTTTATGATTACGATATCATCCTGCTCGATCTCAACCTGCCGGACATGCACGGCTATGATGTGCTCAAGAAGCTGCGCGTCGCCAAGGTGCAGACGCCGGTTCTGATCCTGTCGGGCATTTCGGAAATGGATTCGAAGGTCCGCAGCTTCGGCTTCGGCGCTGACGACTACGTCACCAAGCCGTTCCACCGCGAAGAGCTGGTTGCTCGCATTCACGCGGTCGTGCGCCGTTCAAAGGGCCACTCGCAGTCGGTCATCAAGACCGGCAAGCTGACCGTCAATCTCGACGCCAAGACAGTCGAGGTAGACAGCGCCCGCGTGCACCTGACCGGCAAGGAATACGCGATGCTCGAGCTGCTTTCGCTGCGCAAGGGCAC
>JAGREN010000137.1 GCA_020446505.1 Novosphingobium sp.
CACCAGCTTGCGGAAATCGATGGCGTTCTCGGTGACGATGACCCGATCTTCGGCAAGGCAGCGGGAAAGGACAACGTGATCAGGCTCGCCGAGGCGGCCCATGTCTCTTGGATGAATTGCACTATGCTCGCCCGTTTCAGTGAGAACGCGGGCGAGCAGTGGAGACAGGCACTCGTCGATAAAAAGGTTCAAGCCGCTTTCGCCCAGGGCCGCCCGCCCGGCCGCCCCACCAGCGGATGGGTCCGGGCATAAAGCGCGGCAGTCTCAATTGCCTCGCGGCTCAGGTGTGGATTGTCATCGAGAATATCCTCGACACTATCACCACCTTCGAGCCTGCCAAGAACCGAATAGACTGTCATGCGCGTGCCGCGCAGCACCGGAGTGCCGCCCATGATTTCTGGGTCGGTGACAATGTGGTCTTCGCGCGCCTTGCTGTAGCGCTCGGCACGTTCGGCGAGATCGGAACCGACGAGCGCGGGAATATCGACGACGACCGCAGGCGCGATTTCGAGCGGCTCGCTCGTCATGCTCGCCACCGGACGTTCGGAGAGCCTGCGAACAAGATCGCGCTTTGTGGCAAGCGAAAGCGTTACCGGCAGACGCGTGACGATCGCCGCGTAGGGCACAGCGTGGAGCGGCAGCATGCGCCGCCGCCCGCGCGCCTTGGCGCGAATCCCGGCAAGGACACGCTCTTCGATCGCCTTGTCGACAGACCGCACGGATACATCGGCAAGAGCCGCCACTTCCCGGGAAGAAAACTGGCCAGTCATTTAATTACTCCCTAGCTAGGGGATAGATATACGCAATTGGCGAATTTTTCAAGGCGCAAGGATGCAGGACTCTGCTTTGGTCCCGACCATTTCAGCAGGGTGTACCCACCGGCTTAGCCAACGACAGCCTCCAGCACCGCCTCCGCCTTCTCCATCGGCACGAACACCCGTGTCTTGTAGGCGATGATCTCGGTGAAGCAGCCCATGGCCTTGAGCCCTGCGATCCTTCCGGGTTCGACATCGGCAATCTCGATCCGCCGCGCGCCGTTGACCCGTGAGGTGCGGATGGTGAAATTCTTCGGGTGCGGCGCTTTCCATGTGCCGCCGCCAAGTATGGCCTGGACGATCTTGCCGGGATCGACCTGGGCCTTGCGAGAAACCCCAAGCCGCTCGAGCGTGGCATCGACGAACAGGTCGTGGACGTGGCGACCGAGCCATGAGGCGCCGGTCTGGTCGACAATGCGATTGACCGTTAGGTCTTCCTTGGGGAGCGCGCCCCAGATCGGCAGCAGCAGACCGGTTGCGAGATAGACTGTCTCGGTGACCAGCTGGTTCTCGTCGGCGGCGTACTCTGCCTGCCAGCGCGCCTCGAAGTCGTCGCGGGCAATATCCTCCCACGCGGATTCGGCGAGCCGTTCGGCGAGGATATACTCGCTGCGCAAGGGGCGGACGAGTTCGAACCGGCGGATGTAGTTGCCTTCCTCGTCCATGTGCGAGGGCGCAGGAATGCACAGCGCGACCTTGTCCGAGCGGGAGTTGTGCAGGAACCGCGGATTGTCTTGATGCGCCGCCATCGCCATGACGCGTTCGAGCGAGGTGAGCTTGCGGCGCTGGGTGAGCGAGAGTTCAAGCAGGTGCGAAGTCGCCCCGGTCACCGGATCGGTACGGATCACCGTGTCGGACAGGACTTCGCAGGTCTCCACTGCAATGGTCTCGACCCCGATGTCGAAGGTGCCAGCTTCGCGGGCGGTGGCGACCCGGGTTTCGACGAGCGTGAGGAACTCGTCGAAGATCGCATTCTGCACCGCGATCTTCATCGCGAGGATGCGGTTGAGCCAGCGCTGGATCGGCGGCAGGTTTTCGCTGAGCACACCGTCGCGGTCGGTCAGTTCGAGCCCGCTGATCGTCTCGAACTCCTGCAAGCTGGTGCTTTTGAGCTTGCCGGTGGCAAGCAGGCAATACCAGTCGTGCAACGCGTGCTTGGCGTAGATGCTCTCAAGATTGTCGGAAGCATCGAACATGCCCTGACCGCCGGTCTGGCGCTGACCGCGTGTCAGTGCGCCCAGCGCATCGAGGCGGCGAGCGATGGTGCTGGTGAACCGCGCCTCGCCCTTGCAGTCGGTGGTGACCGGGCGGAACAGTGGCGGGCAGGCCTGATGAGTGCGATGCGTGCGCCCGAGGCCCTGGATTGCCCGGTCGGCGCGCCACCCCGGTTCAAGCAGGAAGTGGACACGGCGCTGCTGGTTCTTGACGTCGAGACTGGCATGGTAACTGCGCCCGGTGCCGCCAGCGTCGGAGAATACGAGGATGCGCTTGGCTCCGGTCATGAACGCGCTGGTCTCGGCAAGGTTGGTGCGCGGCGAGCGGCTTTCGAGGCGCTGCTGACCCGAGCCATCGCGCACCAGGCGCTTGGACCGCCCCGTCACTTCGGCCACCGCCGTGACGCCATAGTGCTCAAGCAAGGCATCGAGCGCAGTCGGGATCGGCGGCATGGCGCAGATATATTCGAGCAGCTCGTCACGTTTTGCCTCGGCCTCGGGGTTGATAACGGGGTTGCCGGCGTCGTCATACATCGGGCGTGAGCGAACATCGCCGAGTTCGTCGACGTATTCCTCCATCTGGCGGGTTGGGAATGCGCGGCCAAGGTAGTCGACGACGTATTCCTTGCAGTCGGTTGTTATGTCGAGCGTCTCGCGCTCCTCCGGTTCGAGCTCGTTCAGCCGCCGGTTGAGGATCGATTCCGCCGTGCTGACCAGCTGCACGACCACGCTTTCATCCTGTGCCAGATGCTCGTCTATCGCGGGATAGATCGATGGCAGCTTCATCGAAAGCAGCACCTGGCTGAAGAAGCGCTGCTTGGTGCCCTCGAACCGGCTGCGCGCCGCGGCCTTGGCACCGCTGTTCAAGGTGCGATCTTCAAGGCCATCGACAATCCCGGTCAGTTCGAGCGCGGCTTTGAGGTTCTGGTGGATGATGGTCCAGGCTTGCGAATAGGTGTCGTA
>JAGREN010000138.1 GCA_020446505.1 Novosphingobium sp.
CCACTGCAAGACCTGCGACATCAAGGATCCGGGCCAGATGATAAACTGGACGGCGCCCGAAGGCGGCGGCGGACCGAACTATCCGAATATGTGAGGCGATGGCCCTGTCGTCCCGACAGGCAAGACGCGGCCTTGCCTTGTGGCTGGGCCTGTGCCTGATTGTCGCGGGAGGAGATGCCATGGCCGAAGACCGTTTTGCCGCGCTGAAAAGCCGGACTGCCGAGCTGATCGCGCGCCACGATGACGAAGCGAAAGCGCGTCGAGAGGCGCAGGAGGCGGCATGGCTGGCGGCTTCGAGGGGGCTGTCCGATGGGCAGCGTCAGGCGATCAAGGCGGATCGCGACAAGGCAGACGAACTGCTCAAGGCAGGGGACGCGGCTGGTGCCGAGGTACTTTACCGCAAGGCGCTCGCTGCCGATCATCTCGATCTCGCGGCGCGTTCCGGGCTGGGCCAGTCCCTTGCAAAGCAAGGCAAGCTGGCAGAGGCTGCGCGCGAATTTACCGAGGTCGTAACGCTCCCGCTGGTCGACGACAGCGCGCTGATGACCCGGACCATGGCAATGCTCGCCATGCAGCAGATGCCGCCACCAGCCGATCCCCGTGTTGCCGAGCCGTCGCTGGTGTTCTCCGTGGAGGACAAGCCGACAGAGTTCCAGGACGCGCCTTATGCGCCGGTCATGACGGTCGTTCCCGCAGGCGAATTTGCCATGGGATCGCCGGAAGGCGAGCAGTTCCGTCTGCCCAACGAGCAGCAACACCGCGTGCGCATCGCCTATCCGCTGGCCTTTACGAAATACAACGTGACGCGCGGAGAGTTCGCCCGCTTCGTTTCCGAAACCGGATACGAGGCAAAAGGCTGCAATCTCGAAGGCACAGGCGGCATGAGCTACGATCCCGATGGCGACTGGCGTACGCCCGGATTCGATCAGGAAGACGACCACCCCGTGGCCTGCATCAATTTCCACGATGCCAGCGCCTATGCCGCGTGGCTGAGCGAAAAGACCGGGCACAGCTATCGCCTGCCCAGCGAGGCCGAGTGGGAGCACGCCATGCGCGGCGGCACTTCGACAACCTATTACTGGGGCGACATTTGGGAGCCGGGCCGAGCCAATGTCGATGGTCAGCCGGGCCAGCCGGGAGGGCGCTCGACGACGCCGGGTGGCACGTTCCCGCCCAATCCTTTCGGGCTCTACGACATGGCAGGCAATGTCTGGGTCTGGCTCGCCGATTGCTACAATGCCAGTTACAACGGCGCGCCGACGGACGGTTCGGCCTGGATGAGCGGCAACTGCGCACTTCGCGTGCGGCGTTCCGGATCGTGGTTCAATATCGAAAAGACCATCGAGGGCGACTACCGCCAGCCCGGACGCCTGCGTTCGGCCAGCCGCTTCGCCTCGATCCCCTCGCTGCGCTATTCCAGCTTCGGCTTCCGGCTCGTGCGCGATCTCTAGGCTAACCGGCTCAACAGGTTGGCGATGGTCGAACCGGGCCTGGGCGCGCCGTCAGGCTCGAAGCCGTGAAATGCGCCGCCATGATCACTTTGCATGGAGAAAAACACCAGCGACCCTTCGTCTCCGGCAAATTCGCGGTGCGTTTCACCGGCCCTGGCGCAGGAGTAATTGCCCGGCAATCGTTTGCGTCTGGACCCGTCCTCGTTCTCGACCCAATGCTCTCCGGCGAGAACGATCGATACGGTATCGCTCAGGTGGCGGTGCAGTGAACAGTAATGGCGTGGCTTCCAGCGCGTGATGAAATCGACGCGGCCAGTCTCGGCGTCGCCGCCGACCACCAGGGTTGCATTGTCGATGGGGCGCTCCGGGTCGGTAAGATCAAGCTCGCGGATTGCCCTCGGATCGTCGAAGTCGAAGTCCGCGTGAACAATCGGCTGGCTGTTCATTGCCTGTTTCCTCTCGTTTCGTGTTTCGTCGGTGAATAGAGCAATGCGCAGGCGCTATCCAGAGGCGGACAAGCGGTTCGAATGCAGCTATGGCCTCGCGCGATGCTGAGCAAAACTGCCTATGCCAAGATCAACCTTGCTCTGCATGTGCGTGCGCGCAGGGACGATGGCTATCACGAACTGGAAACGCTGTTCGCCTTTGTCGACCGTGGCGATGAACTGCACGTCGCCCCGGCGGACGATGTTACCCTCACCGTCACCGGCCCTTACGCCGCGCAGGTTCCCGCAGATGACGACAATCTGGTGCTGCGCGCGGCGCGGGCGCTGCATCAGGAATTCGGGCGGGACGAGCCGGAACAGCGAGAATGGGACAAGCGGCTCGGCACTGCGCGCGGCGCGGCGATCACGCTGGTCAAGAACCTGCCGGTCGCTTCGGGCGTAGGCGGCGGCTCCGCCGATGCCGGGGCTGCGATCCGGGGCCTTTCTGAGCTGTGGGAACTGCCCGACGACTACCAGCGCCATCTGGCCATTGCCGCGACGCTGGGCGCCGATGTACCCGCCTGTGTCGGCAGCCGGACCGCGATCGGAACGGGCACGGGCGTGGATCTCGACCTGATTTTCGACAGCGATCTGACCGGCGCTCCGGTGCTGCTCGTCAATCCGGGACAGGCGGTGCCGACCGGGCCGGTCTTCAAGGGTTGGGACGGGGTCGACAGGGGCGCCATGCCGCAAGGCTCGGTCCGCGAGATCGCTCTGGCTGGCCGCAACGATCTTGAGGCACCGGCCATCGCGCTGTGCCCGGCAATTGCCGATGTCCTGTCCGCCCTGCGAGAAACCGCGCCCTGGCTGACCCGCATGTCCGGCTCGGGCGCGACGTGCTTTGCGCTCTATGAAACGCCCGAGGCCTGCGCTGACGCCTCGGAGCGGATCGCGCGGGCACATGCCGGTTGGTGGCAGATGACGGGCTTGCTCCGATGACCAGCGAGGCTTTCCGCCTGATCGGCACTCCCCGTTTCGGCGGCCTGCTCGTAGTAGCCGACCATGCCAGCAACCGCGTGCCAGCGGAAATCGACCTCGGCATCGATCCCGCCCTGATGGATGAGCACATTGCTATCGACATCGGGGTGGCGGGAATTGCCGAAGCCATGGCGGCGCAGGCAGGGACTGCTGCCCTGCTGGGCAATGTCAGCCGCCTCGTATGCGATACCAATCGCCGCGAGGACGATCCCGCGGTCATCCCGGTATCGAGCGATGGCCATGCCATCCCCGGCAATGTCGGGATCGACCGCGAGGCGCGGCTGGCGCGGTTCCACCGGCCATTCCATGCAAGGCTGACCGAGCTGCTCGATGGCACGCCCCCTGCGCTGGTCCTGATCCTGCACAGCTATACGCCGGCCCTGAAGAGCGCGCCTGGCGACCTTCGCCCGTGGCACTGCGGCCTGCTCTACGACGAGGACGAGCGCGGCGCGCGTGCTGCCCAGCCTTTGCTTGAAGCGGATGGCTTGATCGTTGGCGACCAGCTTCCCTATTCGGGCAAGCAGTACAATGCCGCCATCGAACGCCATGTGGAAAGCGAAGGACGGCCCTATCTCTATATCGAGATACGCCAGGACCTGATCGCCGATGCCGCAGGGCAGGACGAATGGGCCGAGCGTTTGAGCAGGATCTGCGGGCAGGTTGCGCTCTCGATTTCCTGAGCCGGACTCGTCGAATCGTCCGTAATTACGGGATTTGCGGGGTGCTCTTGGAAACATGCCTCTTGAGGCGTAATCTGATTTCAGAGAAGACCTGATGAGCGTTCCAATCCTTTAGACAATTGATTGTCTCACTGGTAATAGGCGCGCCTACGGTCCTTGAAATATCACTCGGGAGATCAAGCCATGCCAGTTCAAACCGTAATGGAGCGTCCGAACGAAACCCGCGATCTGGGTTATCCGGTCTATGACGCCGACGGCCACCTCTACGAAACAGCGGATACCTTCCGCCGTCACCTGCCCAAGAAGTTTCACAACGCTCTGCAGTATGTGACGGTGAACGGCCGAACGAAGCTGGCTGTGAATGGTCACATTTCGGAGTGGATCCCGAACCCGACTTTCGAAGTCGTCGCCGCGCCGGGCAGCCACGAGAAGTGGTTCCGCGCCGACAACAAGGAAGGCCTCTCGCTTCGTGAAATGACCGGCGATCCGCTGCGTTTCCAGCCGGAGTTCGCGGAGCCTGAGTCGCGCCTCAAGCTGCTCGACGAGCAGAAGGTCCACGCCCAGCTCATCTTCCCGACGCTGGCCTCGGTGGTCGAAGGCCACATGGGCAACGACGTCGACCTGATCGCGGCCTGCATCCATTCGCTGAACGCCTGGGTCGCGGACGAGTGGACCTACAACTACAAGGATCGCATCTTCCCCTGCGGTTATGTCTCGCTCACCAGCGCCGAACATGCCGAGGCGGAGATCGACTACCTGCTCGAACAGGGCGCCAAGCACATCCTCGTGCGTCCGGCGCCTGCTCCGGGCCGGCTCGGCTCACGTTCGCCGGGCGACCGCGAATTCGACCGCTTCTGGGCCAAGGTCAACGAATCCAATATCTTCGTCGTCCTGCACTGCTCGGATTCAGGCTACGACAAGATCTACGAATGGTGGAGCGGCGGCACGGGCGGCCAGGTGGCTTTCGAGCGCAGCGATCCGCTCAAGCTGTGCATGGACGGGGTCAGCCGTGCGATTCAGGACATGCTCTGCGCCTTGATCTGTCACGGCGTGATGGATCGCAACCCGAACATCCGTTGGGTTTCGGCGGAGAACGGCGCGACTTTCGTCCCGAATATCAGCAAGATACTCAAGAAGGCCTACGGCCAGATGCCGCAGGCCTTCGCCAGCGACCCTTATGAAGCCTTCCGCGAGAAGGTCTATGTCGCTCCGTTCTACGAGGAAGATTTCGACGAGCTCGCCAAATACGTGTCGTCTGATCGTCTCCTGTTCGGGAGTGACTGGCCGCACGCCGAAGGACTCGAGAGACCGCTCGACTACATCGACGAAGTGAAGAACTTCTCGAAGGAAGATCAGCAGAAGTTCATGAGTTCGAACCTCAAGGGCCTGCTCGAAGGCAAGCGTTGAGATAAAACCCGGAAAGAACGGGTCGCGACGGCCGGGCGGAAACGTCTGGCCGTTTTGCGTTCGGGACTGCACCTTTTTGCTTGGGTTCCCCCCTGTCGCTAGGGTAGTGCAGCAACCCGCCTCGGCGCAAACCTGTCATCCGGAGTAGCACATGCCCGCCTATCGTTCCCGCACCACGACCCACGGCCGCAACATGGCGGGCTCGCGCGGCCTGTGGCGCGCAACCGGCATGAAGGAGAGCGATTTCGGCAAGCCGATCATCGCCGTGGTCAATTCGTTCACGCAGTTCGTGCCGGGCCACGT
>JAGREN010000139.1 GCA_020446505.1 Novosphingobium sp.
TCTTCCGCGGCGCGCTCGACGTGCGGGCCACCGCGATCAACGAGGAAATGAAGATCGCCGCCGCGCGCGCAATCGCCGAACTGGCGCGCGAACAGGTACCCGAGGAAGTCGCCGCCGCTTACGGCAAGAATCATCAGTTCGGACGGGACTACATCATTCCCGCCCCGTTCGATCCGCGCCTGATGGAAGTCGTGCCCTCCGCGGTCGCCAAGGCGGCGATGGATTCGGGTGTTGCCGGTCAGGCAATCGAGGATTTCGATGCCTACCGCCACCAGCTCAAGAGCCGCCTCAACCCGACGACCTCGGCGCTCACCAACGTCTATGCGCAGGTCAAGCAGAACCCCAAGCGCATGATCTTTGCAGAGGCGGAGGACGAAATCGTGCTGCGCGCCGCAATCCAGTATCGCGATTTCGGATATGGCGAGCCGATCCTCGTCGGCCGCACCCAGGCAGTGCTCGCCAGGATGGCGGAACTCGGGGTCAACGATCCGGATAGCTACTGCATCGAGAACGCCGCCGTATCCGAGCATGTCAAACCCATGGTCGAAATGCTCTACGATCGCCTGCAACGGCGCGGCTATCTCGAGCGCGATGTGCAGCGCATGGTCAACCAGGACCGCAACGTCTTTGCCTCGGGCCTGCTCAAGCTGGGCGTCGGCGATGCGATGATTACCGGCCTGACGCGCACTTTCGCGCAGTCGCTGACGCAGATCAGGCGCGTGCTCGATCCGGGGCCGGGCCATCTGCCCTTCGGCATCCATGTCCTCGTCGGCAAGAACACGACGACCTTCCTTGCCGATACCACGGTAAACGAGCGTCCGAGCGCGGAAGACCTTGCCACCATCGCCATCGAAACCGCGGCGGTGGCCCGCCGCCTTGGCCATGAACCGCGCGTTGCCTTCATGTCCTACTCCACCTTCGGCAATCCCGAAGGCCGCTGGCTGGAGCCGATCCGCGAAGCGGTGCAGATTCTGGACCAGCGAAATCCGGGCTTCGAATACGAAGGCGACCTTGCGCCGGACGCAGCGCTGAATCCCACGGTGATGAAGAACTACCCGTTCAGCCGCCTCACCGGCCCTGCCAACGTGCTCATCATGCCGGGCCTGCAATCGGCCAACATTTCGGCCAAGCTGCTGCGCGAACTGGCGGGTCAGACGACCATCGGCCCGATCCTGATCGGCATGGAAAAGCCAGTCCAGGTCGCGCCGATGACCGCGATCGCACCAGACGTGCTGACGCTGGCGGTGCTGGCTGCGGCAGGGGTGGCGGGCTAGCCTTCGCGAGCCCGCTCCACGCGCTCTGGATGCCGTAGCTGCCTGCGAGTAACGAATAGCTCGCTGGGGCGCGCCGTGCTCATGTTCGCCGGTAGCGGAAGTACCAGACCTCGTGGCCTTGCTTCCGGGCCTTTGCCTCGTAGCGCGTCTCCGGCCAGCCGCCTGGCCGCGTCAGGAAATCGGCCGGCTTCTCGCATAGCCATTCGAACTGATCGGTGAACCGCTGCATCACCATCAGGGCATGGCGCAGGTAGACCGGATGGTCGGTGCCGAAGCGGAATTCCCCGCCCGGTTTCAGCTTCTGCGCTATCATGGCGACCGGCCCGTCGTTCATCATCCGTCGCTTGGCGTGCCGCGCCTTGGGCCACGGATCGGGGTGAAGCAGGTAGGCGAAGGACAGCGCGCCATCGGGAATGCGCGCCAGCACTTCGAGCGCATCGCCGTGGTGCAGGCGGATATTGGCAAGCCGCTGCTCCTTGATCTGGACCAGCGCCTGGGCAACCCCGTTGAGGAACGGTTCGGCTCCGATAAAGCCGTGATCGGGCAGCATGTCGGCCCGGCTGGCCATGTGTTCGCCGCCGCCGAAGCCGATCTCGAAATGCAGCGGACTGTCGAAACCGAACAGACTCTCGGCCGTCACCGGGCCTTCCAGCGGAACGGATATTTGCGGCAGCAGCCGCTCGACGAGGTCCTGTTGCCCCTTGCGCAGGGGCTTGCCTACCGACCGGCCATAGAGTCGGTTGAGCGTGAGGGGATCGCCGGGCTTGTTCGCAGTCATGGCGAGCGCCGATGGCAAAGCGGAGCCAGCCGGTCAACCGGGCACGAAAAGGCCGGGCATCGCGCGATGGCGAGACCCGGCCCTTCGATAAGCCGTGAAGGCCTGCGTCAGTAGGCGCAGACTTCCTTCACGCGAGCTACGATCGATCCGGCATTCGGGGTTTGCGCCAGTTCGATATTGCGGTTGAAGCTGAGCGGGCTGTAGGGCGCGCCGAAACGACATGCGGGCGCCTTCAGCTTGCCGTAGAGTTCCTCGTTGATCGTCGAAGCGATTTCCGAACCCAGTCCGCAGAACTCGGTCGCGGCATGGACGACGAGAGCACGGCCCGTCTTCTTCACCGAATCGAGCACACGGTTGTAATCGATCGGCATCAGTGAACGCAGGTCGATCACCTCGGCATTGACGCCATCCTTGGCAAGCTGCTCGGCAGCGGCCAGGCACTGGTGCAGCATCCAGCCATAGGAAATCAACGTGATGTCGGAGCCTTCGCGGACCGTCTTGGCGACGCCCAGCGGCACGCGATAGTCGCCCACCGGCACTTCCATCTTCGGCGCCCCGAAGACCAGCGCCATCGATTCCATGACGACACAGGGATCCTCGTCGAAGATGCAGCTCGTCAACAGGCCCTTGGCGTCGAGAACGTTGGAAGGATAGACGACCTTGAGGCCCGGCGTGTGGAGCAGCCAGGCTTCGAGCGACTGGCTGTGCTGCGCGCCGAAGCCACCAATGCCGCCCGAGGTCAGCACGCGGATCGTCATCGGCACGTTGGTCGCGCTGCCTGCCATATAGCGCTGCTTGGCAGCGTGGTTGGCAATCTGGTCGAGGCAGACGGCAGTGAAGTCGCTGAACATGATCTCGCAGACCGGACGCATGCCGACCAGCGCCGAGCCGATGCCCGCACCGATGATCGCCTGTTCCGCAATCGGGGTCGGGCGGACGCGATCCGCGCCCCACTTGGTCTGCAGACCCGCGGAGGTCTTGAACACGCCGCCCGGCGGATCGCCAATGTCCTCACCCATCAGGATTACGCCCGGATCGGCTTCCAGAGCCAGGTCCTGCGCGCTGATGATCGCTTCGAACATGCCCATTTCACGGGTCTCGCCCGAGATCGGCGCTTCGGCCTCGCGAACCGGGTAGATGCCGCGACGCGGCACGACGGTGTTATCGGCATAGACGTCATCGAGCATGACTTCCGTCGTCGTCTCGGGTGCTGCAAACGCGAATTCGACTGCTTCTGCGACTTCGGCGGCGGCATCGGCATCGATCTTTGCAAGCTCGTCCTCGGTGCAGATACCGGCTTCGAGCAGCAGGGCGCGGGTCTTGGGCACCGGCCAGTTTGCCTTGCCCGCAGCCAGTTCTTCCTTCGAGATCATCTCGTTGTCCTGGAAGCCGGCATGGGTGCCGAGCCGAAGTGTCACGGCTTCGACGAAGACCGGGCCATTGCCGCTACGGCACATTTCCACCGCCTCGGTCATGCCCTTGTGGAAGGCGACTGGATCGTTGCCGTCGAGTTGCATGCCCTTGAAGCCAAGCGCATCGGCGCGTCCGGCAAAGTTCGGGCTGGCGGTGTAGTCGGGGATCTTGGTGTATTCGCCGATCTGGTTGTTCTGGCACACGAAGATGACCGGCAGTTTCCATGCGCCAGCGAGGTTCATCGCCTCGTGGACCGCGCCGATCGAGGTCGCACCGTCACCGAAATTGACCACGGTGACGCGCTTCTCGCCGCGCAGCTTGGCGGCGAGCGCAAGGCCATTGGCGATCGGCGCACCGGCACCGACGATAGCTGTCGTCAGCATAGAACCGCTGGTCGGATCGGAAATGTGCGGAGAGCCGCCCTTGCCCTTGTTGACGCCCGAACTGCGACCCAGTGCTTCGGCGAACAGGCCCTTGAGCGAAACGCCCTTGGCGACCTGATCGTGGATGCCGCGATAGATCGTGACCATGTAGTCGTTGTTGTCGGTCATCGTCGAAATCGTGGCCGGGATGCATTCCTGCCCGGTGTGCGGCCAGTAGCTGAACTGGAACTTGCCCTTCTGCAGGTTCGACTTGATCGCCTTGTCCACCTCGTTGATGCGCGACATCTGGACGTAGATCTTCTTGAGCGTGTCTGGGTCAATCCCGAGATTGGCCATCGCCTGCGTATCGGACATATTCTTGCTCTCCCGTTGCTCCGGCCAAGGAATCAGGCCGCGCGGCAAATGCTTCGTGCGTGAAGCATTGGGCATATGAGCGGCGAGCGACGCAATCAAGACATTGAGTCAGAGATCGGGGTGGCGTGGTTGGATCGGGCAGGGATCGCGGCGTATCGAAACTTTTCCGGAGATCGCGATTTGTTGCTAGAGATTTTCACAGGCCGGACTGACTGGCTTTCTCCAATCGCGTCCCGCGCACCTTCGCTCCGAGCCACGCCATGAACTTTCCCGCTGCAACCAATTCCCGTGAATGCGGAAGTTGCACCCTGTGCTGCAAGCTGATGAATGTTCCAGCTTTCGGGAAGCCTTCTGGAAACTGGTGCCCGCATGTCCGCAAGGGACAGGGCTGCTCGATCTATGATTCCAGGCCTGATTGCTGCGCGAGCTTCGTTTGCGGCTATCTGGCCTGGCCGCAAGCTGGCGAGCACTGGAATCCGGCACGATGCAAGATGGTCATCTACGCACTCGACAAGACACGGTTGGTGATCGAGGTCGATCCCGACACACCGAATGTCTGGAAACTCGACCCGCACTATTCGGACATAAAGCGTTGGGCGCGCGAAGCGGTCCAGACCCGGACGCAGCAACTGATTGTCCAGGTAGGCAATCGGATAATTGCTGTCCTTCCGGACCAGGACATCGATTTGGGCATTCTCGACGACAACGAGGTCGTTGCCATCGATCGGAGCGAAGACGGCAGCTATTCGGCAAGGAAGTGCAAGGTCGGCGATCCACGCCTGCAAGGTGCTGGCTGAGCGAACATCGTATTGCTCCCAAACGCAAAACGGCCCGTCTCCTTAGAGACGGGCCGCCTTGCTGTTGCCCCCCGCAACTGCAAAAACGGGGATAGCCGGGTGTCAGGCCGCTTCGGCCTTTTCGTCGGGATCGCGCAGCACATAGCCGCGACCCCAGACCGTTTCGATGTAGTTCGCACCGCCGCAAGCGTGGCTGAGCTTCTTGCGCAGCTTGCAG
>JAGREN010000017.1:0-35396 GCA_020446505.1 Novosphingobium sp.
ACATGCTGCATTTCAGCGAGAACGACGCTGACGACGTGGCCGTCCCGCGCGGCGAGATCGTGGCGCTTCCCGCCTCGGCGACCTGGGAAGAGGTGATCGCTGCTTTCGCCGAACACGGCCACAGCCGCATGCCCGTCCACGACGGCTCGCTCGACGAGGTGAAGGGCATGATCCACATCAAGGACGTGTTCCCCTATCTCGCCCGCGGCGAACAGCCGCAGGGCCACTGGACCACGCTGCTGCGCCAGCCGCTGTTCGTGCCGCAGTCGCGCGGGGCGCTCGACGTGCTGGCGGACATGAGGGCAAAGCGCGTTCACCTTGCCATCGTCATCGACGAATATTCGGGAACCGACGGCCTCATCACCATCGAGGATCTCGTCGAGGAAATCGTCGGCGACATCGAGGACGAGCATGACGATGCGCCGACCGACCTGCTGGCTTCGCTTCCCGATGGCATGTGGGAAGCCGACGCGAGAGTCGAACTCGATGAACTTGCGGACCGAGTCGACAAAAGGCTTGGCGAGGTTGAGGAATCGGTGGATACGCTCGGCGGTCTGGCCTGCGTTCTTGCCGAAAAGGTGCCCGAGGTCGGCACCGTTCTCGAACACGAAAGCGGCTGGAAAATCGAAGTAATTGAAGGGAATGAGCGTCAGGTAACTCGCCTGCGCCTGCATCCTCCGGAAAACATAACTACAGAAGAGGACTGAATTGCGCTCACTGTCGGCAAGTGTTGGCAGCCGCAGCGTATATCGGATATATCGTAACCTTGGCTGTTCGTCGCCTCCCTCCCTTGCGCGCGCTAGAAGCATTTGTGCGTGTCGTCCGCCTCGGCTCGGCCAAGGCGGCTGCGAGCGAACTCGGCCTGTCGCCATCGGCCCTGTCGCGGCGAATCACCGCGCTTGAGGACTTCACTGGCAAACGTCTGTTCACCAGACAGCACCAGACCATGAAGCTGACCGAGGAAGGCCGCCTGTTCTACGAAGCAATCGCGCCGAAGCTGGATGAGCTTGCCCTCGCGGTCGAATCGCAGGTCGATGACGGCGGCGTCCTGCGCCTGCATCTGGGCGTGCCTTCGCTGTTCGGCGGGCAACGCCTGTTCCCGCGCCTTGCCGAACTGCGAAAACGCCACCCGCGCCTGCACATCGACATCGATTCCAACCAGCTCAGCGAATCGCGGCTTGGCGACACGCTCGACGCTGCGATCATGTTGCTGGAGGAGCCTGACCCCTCGCTCTATTCGGTGCGGCTGGACCAGAACAAGGTCTATGCAATCGTCGCGCACGAGCTGCTCGACACGCTGGGCAACGTTCCCAACGTCAAGCGCCTGGAAAAGCAGACGTTTCTCATCCATCACGACTTGCCGGACAGCTTCGAGGCATGGAAAGAGGCGATGGGAATGCCGGAATTGCAGCCCGCCGCCATCGACCAATTCGATTCGGGTCAACTCATGCTCGAAGCGGCCGCACAAGGTCTCGGCATCGCGATCATGCACGATGACCATTATCGCCGTTCGGGCGACAAGCGCCTTGCGCGCCTGTTCGATGTCGAGGTGGAGAGTCCCTACAGCTACTGGTTCGTCTGCCGCCGCAAGGACCTGGAAACGCGCCCGGTCAAGCTGTTCCACAACTGGCTGATCGAAGCGGGGCTCTAGCCTTCGTCACGAAGGGGAAGTGTCATGAAAATGCCAATGCTTGCCAGTGCATCCGCCGCGCTGGTCGCCTTGCTGCCAGTCAATGGCCCCGCCGTGGCTCAAGCGGCGACCACCCAGGCCGAAGATACGGCACCAATCTCGCCAGAGCGCCTTGCGGCAGCCCGTCAGACCGTCGCCAGGGTCTTCCCCCGCGGCACCTACGCCCGGCTCATGGAGCGGTCGATGGGCGCGGCGATGGACAACATGATGGAATCGGTCGGCGTCCTGCCCCTGCGCGACCTCGCCGCCGTGACAGGCGCGTCATCCGAGCAACTCGACAGACTGGGTGAAGGCACTCTGAAAGAGATGCTCGCGATTATCGATCCAGCCTATGAAGAGCGCATGCGCGTCACCATGAAAGTAATGGGCGAACAGATGTCCGGCCTTATGGCCCAGTTCGAACCGGCCTTTCAGGACGGGCTCGCGCGGGCCTACGCGCGGCAATTCGATACGAAACAACTGGCCGATCTCAATGCCTTCTTCGCGACGCCGACCGGCTCTGCCTATGCCAGCGAATCGATGATGCTGTTTGCCGACCCCGAAGTCATGGGCAAGATGCGCGAGATCATGCCGGAAATGATGAAGCAGATGCCGAAGATGATAAAGGCCGTGACCCAAGCGACCGCAAACCTGCCAAAGCAGCGCAAGCCAGAAGACCTCTCACCCGCCGAACGCGAGAAACTCGAAGCCCTGATGGGCAAGCCTGACGCTGTAACGCAAGACTGACCGGGTAGCGGACAGCGCAACCGCTGTCCGCTCCGGTGAAGGGAATTACCCTTGGCTGACAGTCGCCTTGGTGATCTTGCCGGGGCTGCGCGGCGGTTCGCCCTTGGGCAGGGCATCGACGTGTTCCATGCCGCTCGTCACTTCGCCCCAGACAGTATACTGGCCGTCGAGAAAACGTGCGTCGTCGAAGCAGATGAAGAACTGGCTGTTGCCCGAGTTCGGGTTGCTCGAGCGCGCCATCGAGCACACGCCGCGCACATGCGGCTCATCGTTGAATTCGGCCTTGAGGTCCGGCTTGTCCGAACTGCCCATGCCGGTACCGGTCGGATCGCCGCCCTGCGCCATGAAGCCGTCAATCACACGGTGGAAGATAACTCCGTCGTAAAAGCCCTCGTTCGCCAGCTCCTTGATGCGTTCGACATGGCCGGGCGCGAGGTCCGGACGCAGCTTGATGACAACATCGCCGCCGCCATTGCCGGTATCGAGAGTGAAGGTAAGGGTTTCGTCAGACATCGGTTACTCCTGTTTTGCAGCGCTCCCTATAAGGGTTCTTGGCCGCTGTCACCTGTCGGCCCATAGCCCGCTTGCTTTTCGTCTTAACAACCCTAGACCCTCGCAGTCATGACGCCCGAGCAACTCGATCAGGACACCTTCGAAGAGGCAGATGCCCTCGACGATGGCCCGGTCGACAACGACGTCCACGACGAGGACAACCGCCTGCGCCCCGAATTCGTGCGCAAGGTGCGCGAGGCGTTGCGCGATGAGGACATGGACGCGGTCTACGACCTCGTCGAACCCCTCCACCCGGCTGACATCGCCGACCTGTTCGAACTGACCGACGAGGACGAGCGCCTTCGTCTCGCAGGCGCGATCCGCGACCTGATGAGCGTCGAGGTCATCGCCGAACTCAACGACTACGTCCGAGAGCTGCTGGTCGAGGAACTCCCGCCAGACATCGTCGCCGAGATCGCCGAGCAGCTCGAAACCGACGATGCCGTCGCCATGATCGAGGACCTCGACGACGAGGACCGCGAGGCGATCCTTGCCGAACTCGATCCCGAAGACCGCGCCGCCATCGAAACGGCCCTCGCCTACCCGGAAGAATCGGCGGGCCGCCTGATGAGCCGCGAGTTCGTGGCGGCGCCCGAACACATGACGGTGGGTGACCTCATCGATTTCCTGCGCGACAATCGCGATCTGCCGACAGAATTCTGGGAAGTGTTCATCGTCGATCCGCGCCATCATCCGGTCGGCACCTGCGAGCTTTCCTGGGTGCTGCGCACGCCGCGCAACATCCAGCTCACCGACGTGATGAAGCGCGACCAGACCCTGATTCCCGTTACGATGGATCAGGAAGAAGCGGCCATGCGCTTCATGAAATACTCGCTGATCTCGGCCGCCGTGGTCGACGAATCGGGCCGGCTGGTCGGCCAGATCACCGCCGACGACGTGGCGCATATCATTCAGGAAGAAGCCGCCGAGGACGCCATGCTCATGTCCGGCGCGGGCGAAGGCGACATCTACGAGCCGATTGCCGATGCCTATTCCGCCCGCGTGCGCTGGCTGGTGGCCAATCTCGGCACGGCCCTGCTCGCCAGCTTTATCATTTCGATGTTCGGCGCGGCCATTGAAAAGCTCGTCGCGCTCGCCGTGCTGATGCCGATCGTCGCCTCCATCGGCGGCAATGCCGGGACGCAGACAATGGCCGTCGCGGTCCGCGCCATTGCCATGAACCAGCTTACCCGCTCGAATACCTGGCGGATCGTCTGGCGAGAGATGCGCGTGGCCCTGCTCAACGGCGTGACCGTCGCCTTGCTGGTTGGAGTGGCGACTGCTGCGATCTTTTCACCGGGCCTCGGGATCGTGATTACGCTGGCGACCATCACCAACGTGTTCACCGCAGGACTTGCCGGGGTGCTGGTGCCAGTCCTGTTCGACCGGCTCGATCAGGACCCTGCTGTGGCAAGTTCGGTCTTCGTGACGATGATTACCGATTCCATGGGTTTCTTCGCCTTCCTCGGCCTTGCCGTGGCGAGTGGACTTGTGGGATAGCCCGTCAGGGCGGGTTGAGGACATTCAACAAACGCCTATCTTGTCGCCATGCCCCTGCACCTCACCAAGATCGCATTCGGCGCAAAGAGCTTTGCCGATATCGAAGGCTGGTTCGCGAACCGTCCGCGCCTTTCGGTCAATACGCGCTACTGCCCCAAGCGGGTCGAGGAATTGCAAGGCGGCTCGCTCTACTGGATTCACGAGCACGCCATCGTCGCGCGCAATGCCATCCTGGGCTTCGAACAACAGGACAACGGCCGCTGGTGGATCCACCTCGATGGCAATCTCGTGCGCGTAAGGACCACGCCGCGCCGCGCGCATCAGGGCTGGCGCTATCTCGACTCCAAGGACGCGCCACCGGACATCGACGGGGCCGACGGCAGCGAGGCGTTACCCGCCCGCCTGATCGGCGAACTGGCGAAGCTGGGACTGGCCTGACGCACACCGCCGGTCGCCCCTAATCCGACACAGCCCGCGCGGCGCCTGAGCGGAGCCGACACGCGATGCGCAAGCATCCTGCGTGGAGGAAATCCAAGCCCGCGCGGCGCTTGAGCGGAGCCGTCACGCGATGCGTAAGCATCCTGCGTGGCGGAAAACTACGCCGGAACCCTGGCGTCCTCCAAGATCATCGCAGCACCCTTTTCACCGACCATGATCGACGGCGCATTGGTGTTTGCGGCGGGCATGACCGGCATGATCGATGCGTCGATCACGCGCAGCCCCTCGATCCCGCGGACGCGCAGGCGCGGATCGACCACCGATGCCTCGTCCCCGCCCATGCGGCAGGTGGCGACAGGGTGGAAGCCAATGCTCGAACGGCTCTTGATCGCCTGTTCCCATTCGGCATCGGTCTGCGGCATCGGATCGGGCGAAACCTGCCGCTTGACGTGCTTGGCGAGCGCCGGCTGTGCGAAGATCTCGCGCACCATCTTGGCGCCCGCAACCATCGAAGCGAGGTCGTCGGGATGGCCCACAAGCTGCGGAGCGATCAGCGGCTTGTCCGCCGGGTTCGCACTGTGCAGCCTGATTTCACCGCGGCTCTTCGGCTTGGCGACGTTCTGGAAGATCGCCATGCCCGGAATATTGGCAGGGCCGCCCTTGGCCAGATCGAACATCATCAGGCCGAGCGACAGTTTCACGTCCGGAAATGCAAGGTCCGGATTGGTGCGGAGATAGGCCATTGCCTCAACCGGGATCATCGTCATCAGGCCTTTGCGGGCGAAGACGTACTTGAGGAATTCGCGCGCCAGCGAGACCTTGCCGAACAGGTTGTTCCACGTCGGCACGTCGACTTCGAAGGTCGAGGGAAAGCTGACGTGTTCCTGCAGGTTCTGGCCGACTTCCGGCAAGTCGCGGACGACGGCAATGCCGTGCTTGCCCAGTTCTGCGGCAGGTCCGATTCCCGAGCGCAGCAGGATCGCGGGCGAATGCAGGGCGCCGCCGCTCACGATTATTTCACGGCGTGCGCACACCGTGACTTGCTCGCCGTTGACGATTGCCACGACTGCCGTGGCCCGGCCATTCTTGACGACCACCTTGTCGACCAGTGCCCCGGTGACGATCCGGAGGTTGGCTCGCTTGCCAGCTTCGTCGAGGAAAGCACGCGCCGTGCTCCAGCGTTGGCCGTTCAGCTGGGTCGTGTAATTCTTGAAAGCACCGTCCACGTCGCCCGCGCAATAGTCGGGCACGCGACGCAGACCGAATTGCTCGCAGGCATCGATGAAGGTCTCGGCCAGGGGATGAGACATGCGCGGCTCGGAAACCGCGAGCGGACCGTGCGTTCCGTGGCTCTGGCTCGGAGCGCCTTGCCAATTCTCGGACCTGAGGAAATAGGGAAACACCTCGTTCCAGGTCCAGCCAGCGCAGCCCAGCTCATTGGCCCACTGGTCGTAGTCGCGCCGGTCGCCGCGAATATAGACCATGCCGTTGATGCCGGAGCTGCCGCCCAGCATCTTGCCCGCGTTCCAGACCATCTCGCGCCCACCCAGCGACGGGTCGGGTTCGGTCTTGTACATCCAGTCGGCATCGGGCTTGTTCATGCGGGTCAGGCCGCCCGACGGCATCTTGTTCATGAACCCGTCGGCCGGATCGCCCGCTTCGAGAAGGACGACCCGGTGCGCGCCATCCTCGGACAGGCGATTGGCGACCACGGCGCCCGATGCGCCGCCTCCGATCACGATATAGTCGGCGTCCTCGATCTGCATGGCGTGTCCTCGTCCCGCTTGGGCGCACCAATTCTGGCAGGCCCGTCTATCTGCGGCCCCTCCTTATCAAGGCAATATGTTTCCGCAATAGCGAACAGCTATTCGGTATCGTGGATTCATGAGTGTCAGCCGCGATCCAGCCACCAGCGCATCAGCACGTTGGCAACGGCAAAGCGCGGCGGGCAACCGAAGGCCTTGCCGGACTCGCCCCGGTCGCTGGCAGCTATCGCATCGGCGACTTCGGCACGGCTGAACCAGCGCGCGTCGTCGAGTTCGGTCTTGTCCACGGTGATCTCGTGCGATTTCGCCATGGCGTGGCAGCCGATCATCAGCGAGGACGGAAACGGCCACGGCTGGCTGACGACATAGGAGACGTCGTAGGCGCTGACGCCAGCTTCCTCGAAGGTTTCGCGAGCGACTGCCTCCTCAAGAGTCTCACCCGGTTCGACGAAGCCCGCGAGCGCGGAATAGTTGTTGGGCGGAAACTGCGGCTGGCGGCCCAGCAGGATATTATCGTCGTGCTCGACGAGCATGATCGTCACCGGATCGACTCGCGGGAAGTGCTGCATGCCGCAGTTCTCGTTCACGCAGTCGCGCTGCCAGCCGCCCTTGGCAATCGACGTCGGGCTGCCGCAGCACGAGCAGAACTTGTGCCGCACATGCCAGCCGACGAGGCTGCGCGCACCGCCGTAGGTGGCGAGGTCGGCATCGGACAGGCCCGTCATCGCCTGCCAGGCGCGGCCCATGCCGAGCGCGGCCTTCGGGATCATGTCGGGGACCTGCGCGAAGTGGCCGCGATCTCCCTCGATGCCGAGGAACAGCAGCTCCGCGTCGGCATTGGCTTCGGCAAGGCTGGTCCAGGCAAGGTTGCCATCGTCATCGAGAACCGGGTCGAGCCCGCTCAGGTTGAGGAGCCGGGCATGAGTCGTCATCAGGTTATCGATGGCGCCGGGATCGCCGCGCACATGATCGGCGCGGTCAATGTTCGATCCGGCAAAGGCAACAAAGGGGGGCATCAGTCTCTCTCCAGAAGGGCCGTGGCATCGGCACGCAATGCCTGCTGGAATTCCGGCAGAACTGCAAGCGCGTTGGGCGGCATGAACTGGAGATAGATGCCCGATGTCAAGCCGCTGCGCATGTCGACCGTGCCGACAGTGCCCGCAGCGCCCGACCATCCGTAGATGCCTTCCTCTGCGCCCCTGCCCACGCGGCCGCCCGCGCCGAAAGCGTCGAGCTTCATGCCCATGATCTTTCCGGTCGGCACCGCAGGCGGCAGCAGGTTCGACGTACCCATGCGCACTGCCGCCTCGCTCATCACCCGCTTGCCATGGAGCTTCCCGTAGCCCCCGATCATGCGCAGGAACCGGTCGTAGTCATGCGGGGTCGAAACCAGCCCTGCCCCGCCGAACAGGAACGGCGGCTTGTCGAGAAAAACCGAGTTCTGCGGCATGTCTATCGGCACCAGCTTGCCAGCCAGCACCCCGTAGTTGGTGGCGAGGCGCCCCACATCCCTGGCCGCAACGCGAAAGCCGGTGCTGGTCATGTCGAGCGGTCCGAACAGCCGCTCTTGCAGGAACGTATCGAAGGTCTGGCCAGTAACGACTTCGATAACCCGCCCCATGAGGTCGAGACCGGGGCTGTAACTCCAGCGCGTTCCCGGCTCGTAGACCAGCGGCATCGACGCCATGCCATCGGCAAAGGCGGCAAGCCCCTTGACGTGCAGTCCGCGGTCTAGGCCCGGTATCTTCAGGCGCGAAACCGACCCGGGGATCAGACCCCTGCGGAACAGTTCGTCGCGGATCGGCCCGGTCTGGACGATGCCATAGGCAAGGCCGGACGTATGCGTGATGAGGTGCCGCACCGTGATCTGCGTCTTCGCCGGCTTGAGGTCGGTGATCGAGCCGTCCGGTGTTACCTGCACCATCATCTTGGCGAACTTGGGCAGGAAGTCGGCAATCGGCTGATCGAGCCCGATCTTGCCTTCATCGACAAGGATCATGGTGGCCATGCCGGTGACAGGCTTGGTCATCGAGTAGATGCGGAACAGCGTGTCCGGCTCCATCGCATCGGTATCGAGAAAACCCTGACTGCCCCGCGCGATGTAGCGCGTGTCCCGGCCCGGCAGGCCGAGGGCGACGACCAGACCGGGCAGCTTGCCGGGACCGACCCACTTGCTGGCAAATGCGCTGAGGTTACCGGCGAGTTCGGGCGCACTGGCGGCAAAAGCGCGCGACGGAGCAAGCGAAGCGGACAGCCCTGCCGCGAGCGTCACTGCCAGCGCCTCGCGTCTGCTCAACACGGCTTGCGACCGTTCCATCATGAACCAGCGTCCTCTTTCTGCGCCAGCACCAGCCGCGCCGCTTTGCCGAACAGAGTTGGCAGACCGGCCTGTTCGATCTGCCCGGCGGGCCACCACTCGCCCGTCGGGCCTGCAGGATCAGAGCATTCCCCGCCTCGCCAGACAAGCACCTGCAATTCGAGCGTGAAATGCGTGAAGGTGTGCTGAACGGTGCCAGCCGAGAGCCACTCGCCGTCACGCGGCATGTGGCCCGAACCGTCGCCCCTGGCACTCCAGCCATCGTCCGGCAGCGCCCGCATGCTGGCCAGCATGCCCTTGTCCGGGCGACGCACCAGCCAGACCGTCTCGTTCCGCTCGATCCAGTAGGCGCGCCCCTTGCGAACCGGTTTGGCCTTCTTCGGAGCTTTCACCGGATACCGCTCCGGCTCCCCCGAACTGCGCGCTTCGCAGTGCGCCGACAGCGGACAGACCAGACAGGCTGGCGCGCGCGAGGTGCAGACCCTCGCACCCAGATCCATCATCGCCTGGGCAAAGTCGCCTGATCGCGCGACAGGCGTGATCGTGTCCGCTTTTTCACGGATCGCCTTGCGCGCGCCGGGCAGCGACTCGTCTATCACGAACAGACGCGCGACCACCCGCTCGACATTGGCATCGACCACCACGGCACGCTGGCCAAGGGCAATCGCGGCAACTGCTGCCGCCGTATAGGCGCCCAGCCCCGGCAGCTCGCGCAATGCCGCTTCGGTATCCGGAAATTCGCCGCCGCGAGCCGCCACGGCGCGGGCACAGGCCAGCAGGTTGCGCGCCCGCGCATAGTAGCCCAATCCTGCCCATGCGGCCATGACCTCTGCATCGTCGGCCTCGGCGAGATCCCCGACAGTCGGCCAACGCGCAGTGAACCGCTCGAAATACGGAATGACGGCAGCCACCGTCGTCTGTTGCAACATCACTTCGGACAGCCAGACACGGTAGGGATCAGGCGGAGGTGCGCCGGGTCGCGCACGCCACGGCAGGTCACGCGCATGGTCGTCGTACCATTCCAACAGTGCGGCAGGGACAGCAATCGAACTGGCGCTCATTGCGCGGCTATGGCATTGGACGCGCGACAATGGAACGGGACAAGCCAACCACCCCCTCATCGCGCACAACCGGCAAGGCGCGCCGCTATGAACGGCCGCGCGGCGGGCAGGCGCGCGCCATTTCCGAACTGATGCCGCAAGTCGGGCGCGCCGCCTTCCGGAAGTTCGGCTTCGTGCAGTCCTCGGTCGTCTCACGCTGGCCGGAAATCGTCGGTCCGCACCACGCGAAGATCTGCGCGCCCGAATCGATCCGCTTCCCCGTCGGTGAAAAGAGCGAGGGCATCCTGCAACTGGTCGTCGTGCCTGCCCACGCGCCTTTCATCCAGCAGGTGACCGAAGAAATCATGGAGCGGGTCAACCGCTTCTTCGGCTATCGCGCCGTGGCCCGCGTCAAGCTGCGGCAAGGCGCGGTTAAGCCGCCGCGTGCTGAAGAACCGCGCCCCGCGCCGCCTTCGCTCAAGCCGATCCCGATCGAACTTGGCGATTCGCTGCGCGACATCGGCGATCCGGAACTGCGCACCGTGCTGGAATCGCTCGCGCGCAGCCTTGACCGGGCCGAAAGTGAAAGGACCGAAGATTGAAAATTGCTTCCGCATTCGCGGGCCTGAGCGCCGCCGTGGCGCTAACCGCCGCAGCATTGCCCGCCACGGCGCAGACCAAGGCGAACTGGACCGCCACCGTCAAGGTCGAGGCGGACGGCACCCACACGCTGGGCAATCCGGAAGCCAAGGTCCAGCTTTCCGAATTCGTCAGCTACACCTGCTCGCACTGCGCCAACTTCGAGAAGGCATCGGACGCGCCGCTGCGGCTTGCCTATGTCATGCCAGGCAAGGTTTCGGTGCGCGTGGTGCACCTGACCCGCGATTCGGTTGACCTTGCGGCGGCCTTGCTCACCAATTGCGGCGATGCCGACGGCTTTTTCGCGCGCCACCACATGTTCCTGAGTTCGCAGGACAAGTGGATGGCCAAAATCGAGAAGGCCACGACGGCACAAGAAGCACGCTGGAACGGTGAGGATATGGCCGCCAGCATGCGCGCCATCGCCAGCGATGCCGGGTTTTACGACATGATGGCCCATCGCGGCGTCGATCGCGCGGCCGCGAACCGCTGCCTCGGGGACACGGCCATGGCTCGCACGATTCTCGAACAGCGCAAGGAAGCCGCGCGGCTGGGCGTTCCCGGCACACCCAGCTTCGCAAGCGAAGGCAAGCTGCTCGATCAGGCCTATGACTGGCCATCGCTCGATGCCACGCTCAAGTCGATGCTCTGAAACGTTCCGAATCTGTGGAGAGAAGCGCGCGTTTGCCCTCGCATCGCTTCCGGCCCGGTCCTGCTTCAGCTAGCCATTCCCATAACAAAGAGGATTCACCCGGCATGATGCATCATCGTCTGCGCCAACTGGCCATCGCCGCAGTGGCAGCTCCGCTTTCGCTTGCGCTCGCAGCCTGCGGGTCCGGCGGTTTGGACACAGAGGCCGGACTTTCCGGCGATCCCATCGAGAAGATCGCACCGCCCGAAGGCAAGGCCTGGAGCGAGGTTGTCGCCAAGACGCCCGAAGGCGGTTATGTCATGGGCAACCCCGAGGCCCCTATCAAGCTGGTCGAATACGGCTCGCTCACCTGTTCGCACTGCGCCGAATTTGCCGAAACCAGCAAGGTCGAGATCAAGGATACCTTCGTCGACAGCGGCCGCGTCAGCTATGAATTCCGCAATTTCGTGCGCGACGCCATCGACCTGACCGCAGCGCAGCTTACGCGTTGCGCCGCCCCCGAAAGCTTCTTCGCGCTTTCCGACCAGGTCTTTCTCAACCAGCAGGCGATGCTCGAAAAGGCGCAGGCTGCCGGTGAAGCCACTTACAAGTCGGCAATGGAACAGCCTGACGACAAGCGCGGCCTGGCCCTCGCCGAAATGACCGGCCTGCTCGACTTTTTCGCCGCGCGTGGTGTCAGCAAGGATCAGGGCACTGCCTGTCTTGCCAATGCCGCCGATGCCCAGGCGCTGGCAAAGTCGACCCAGGACGACAGCGCGAAATACAACATTACCGGCACGCCGACCTTCCTGCTCAACGGCAGCAAGATCGAGGTCAACACCTGGCCGGAGGTAAAGGCCGCGCTCGAAAAAGCGGGCGCGCGCTGACATGGCCGGGCCAAGGTAGAGGCGCGCGGTGCGGTTCAAGCGGCTCAAGCTCAGCGGATTCAAGAGCTTCGTCGAGCCTGCCGAACTGCGCATCGAACCGGGGCTGACCGGAGTCGTCGGCCCCAACGGCTGCGGCAAGTCCAACCTTCTCGAAGCGATCCGCTGGGTCATGGGCGAAAGCTCGCCCAAGTCGATGCGCGGCGGCGGCATGGAAGACGTGATCTTCGCCGGAACCGCCGGAAGGCCGCCCCGCGCCTTTGCCGAAGTCGTGCTGCTGGCCGAAACCGAAGAGCGCGAGGAGTTGGAAGTCCTGCGCCGGATCGAACGCGGTGCGGGCAGCGCCTATCGCATCAACGGCAAGGACGCGCGGGCCAAGGACGTGTCGCTGATCTTCGCCGATGCAGCAACCGGCGCGCATTCTCCGGCACTGGTCAGCCAGGGCAAGATCGCCTCCGTCATTTCCGCCAAACCTGCCGAGCGGCGACTGATGCTTGAGGAAGCGGCCGGCATTGCCGGGCTTCACGTCCGCCGCAAGGATGCCGAGCAGAAGCTGCGCGCGACCGAAACCAACCTTGCCCGCCTCGAAGACATCATGGCCGGGCTCGACCGACAGATCGGCACCCTGCGGCGTCAGGCACGCGCTGCCGAACGCTACAAGGACTTGTCGGACCGAATACGCGTTGCCGAGGCACGACTGGTCTTCGCTCGCTGGCGCGATGCGGCCCGCAGCGCGGAACTGGCACGCGAAGAGGCCAAGACTGCCGAAGCGCGTGTTGCCGATGCCACCGGCCTTGCCCGCTCTGCTCAGGAAGCACAGGCACTAGCGGCAAAGGCTCTGGCCGAAGCACGCGACGAACTGGCAGACCGCCGCGACGACGCCAGCGCCCACGGACACCGCATGGCCGCGCTTTCCAGCCAGCTCGAAGCAGCCGAGGAGCGGCTTGCCGACCTCGACCGGCAGCGGCAGCGGCTCGAAGCCGACCGCGGCGATGCCGACCGCCTGACGCGCGATGCCGCCGAAGCTCTGGCGCGGCTGGAACGCGAACTTGACGAAGGCGCCGCCAAACTGGCGCGAGACGAGGCGGAGCGTCCCGCTCTCGCCGAAACGCTCGACAGGGCCGAACGGGCGGCACGGCAGGCCGAACTCGATCTGGCGCAGGCCAACGCCTCGCAGGCGGGAATCGAAGCGGAATGGCGCATCGCCGAGGCCGAACTGGATGCCGCTCGCGAGCGCCTGACCCGGCTCGACCGGGAGGAATCCCGCCAGCGCGAGAGTCTGGCCGCCCTCACCGCCGAAGGCGATCCTGAAGTCGCGATTACCGAAGCGCGCAGGCAGAGCGAGCTTGCCGCCAAGGCACTGGCATCGGCTCGCGAGGCGCTGACCGCGCAGCAGGCACGCAAGGCGCAGCTCCAGCAGGAACGCGACGAGGCTTCCGAACAGGCGGCTTCGGCCAAGGCCGAACTCGCCGGGGTCGAGCGCGAGCACGCCGCCCTGCTGCGCGACCGTGAAGCCCGCGCGAAGCGGGCCGCAGGTGCGCAGGGGCTGCCCGCCGCCATCGATGTGATGCGCGCCGCTCCCGGTTACGAGCGCGCATTGGCAGCCGTGCTGGGGCGGGATGCCAAGGCCGTTCTCGGCAAGGCAGGTGGCGACGCGCAAGGCCGGTTCTGGTCCGGCGCCAGTGCGCCCGTTGCCGTTGCCGACAGTCTTGCCTCTCATGTGCCTGACTGTCCGCCAGAACTGGTCGCGCGGCTCGCGCTGGTCCATGTCGCCGAGACGGACGATGGCCGCTCGCTCGATCCCGGTCACTGGCTGGTTACTATGGACGGGGCGCTGAGGCGCTGGGACGGCTTTATCGCGCGCGGCGAAGGGGCGGCGGAGGCGGCGCGGCTCGAAGCCGAAAACCGCTTTGCACAGCTTGATGCGGACCTGCCTGCACTGCGCGAGGTCCTGAACAGGGCACAGCAGCGCCACGAATTGGTACAGACCGACTTGACCGCTTTGCAAACCGGCCTCGTCGCGCTCGAACGCGATCTGGCTAGTCATGCCGAACAGGAACGCGCGGCCTTGCGCGCCCTCGACATGGCAGAGGCTGCGCGCGAGCGTCTCGCCGGACGGCGCGCAGAGATCGACCGGACGCTGGCCGATCTGGCCGAGCAGCGCGAAACGGCGCAGCAGGATATCGAAACCGCGCAGGCTGCCCGCGCCGGTCTTCCCGATCCCGAAGCCGGGCGCATGGCTCTCGATGCCGCGCGCAGCAAGAACGAGGCCGCGCGGCAATCGCTGCAGGCGGCAACCGCCAGCCTCGCCGCTCAGGATCAGGCGCTTGCCGTATTGCGCGAACGCACGGCGGCCCAACGTTCGGACATTGCCGGATGGAAGAACCGCGCTGGCGAAGCGGCCAGCCGCCTGTCCGAAATGGCGCGCAGGTTCGAGGAGATCGAGCAGGAACGCGCGGTCATGGCCGCGAAGCCAGCATCGCTTGTCGAGGAGATCGAGGCAGGCGAACAGGTGCGCGAGCGGCTCGGCACCGAACTAGCGCAGGCAGAAGCGGCGGTTTCGAGTGCCGGTCAAGCCGCCCAGACAGCCGATGCAGCACTGGCAGAGGCGCAAGAAGCGCTTGCTACCTTGCGAGAGGCTCGCGCCGCGGCCAGCACCCGCGCCGAAAACGAGGAAGAGCGTCGTGCCGAGATGGCGCGCATTTCCGGCGAACGTTTCCAGTGTCCGCCGCCGCTGCTGGCGCGCGAATTCTCATTCGAGGCCGACGAGGTTGCCGCCGCCGGCGAAGAGTCGGCCACGATGGACAAGCTGGTGGCTGACCGCGAGCGGCTCGGCCCGGTCAATCTGGTCGCCGCTGACGAACTGGCCGAACTCGAAGGTCAGCTTGGCTCCAGCGTCACCGAACAGGCCGAGCTGTCCGAAGCCGTCAATCGCCTGCGAGGCTCGATCGGCAATCTCAATCGCGAGGGCCGCGAGCGGCTGCGCACTGCCTTCGACGATGTCGACCGCCACTTCCGCCGCCTGTTCAGCCGCCTGTTCGAAGGCGGACAGGCCCATCTGGCGCTGGTCGATTCGGACGATCCGCTCGAAGCCGGTCTCGAAATCTTCGCCCAGCCGCCGGGCAAGCGCCTTCAGTCGCTCACTCTGTTGTCAGGCGGTGAGCAGGCATTGACCGCGGTGGCACTGATCTTCGCCCTGTTCCTCACCAATCCCGCGCCGATCTGCGTGCTCGACGAAGTTGACGCGCCGCTCGACGATGCCAACATCGAACGCTTCTGCGACCTGCTAGATGCCATGGTGGCCGAGACCGACACCCGCTACCTGATCGTCACGCACAATGCCGTGACGATGAGCCGCATGCACCGGCTGTTCGGTGTGACCATGATCGAGAAAGGCGTCTCGCGCCTCGTCAGCGTCGATCTCGGCGATGCAGAGGAATTGCTGGCGGCGGAGTAGCCGCGCTTCCCGCGCTCAATCCTGCAACACGAACCTCGGACCCGGCCCCGCCCCGGCGGCGCGGTCGTGGCGGTTGGTGCGCTGGCAGCGTTCGAAGCTCATGCAGCCGCAGCCGATGCATTCGTCCAGCTTGGAGCGCGTGCGCGTCAGCAGTGCAATCTTCCCGTCGATCTCGTCGCGCATCGACTGGCTGATGCGGCGCCAGTCAGCGATGTTAGGCGTCCTGCCCCTGGGAAGCTGGTCCATCGTCTGTTCGATCTCGTCGAGGCCGAGGCCGAGCCGCTGGGCAATGAGGATGAAAGACAGGCGGCGGATGTCGGACCGGCGGAAGCGGCGCTGGTTGCCGTCGGTCCGCTCGGAGAAGATCAGCCCCCTGTCCTCGTAGAAGCGAATCGCCGAGACGGAAATGCCCGTCCGCTGCGCCAGCGTACCGATGGGAATGAGGTCGTCCTTGTCCATACCTGCCAGAATCCCCTGTCAGACAAACTTCAAGCCGGATTGAGCTTCCGATTCGGTTCTAGGATATTACCCCTTTTGAACACTTTATCCACAAGGTTCACGCAAAATTAGCTATAGAAGTCTTTACAGCAGCCGCGCTTGCTCTCGCCTTCCGTCGCCCGCCCAGCGTTCATCGGTGCGATCCACGGCGAGTTTTCCGGGCCAGGTTAGGCACATTTCCAGCGCCTCCTGCGGCTCTCCATCGGTCCATTTCTGCCAGTCTTGCGGGACGAGGATCAGGGGCATCCGGTCGTGTACGTCCGCCATGTCGGGCGATCCGTCGACCATGACCATGGTGTAGGCGTCACCCCACTCGGGCGTCGGCCTCCACAGCCCGGCGACCGCAAAGGGTTCGCATCCCGGAAGCGAATACCAGGTGCGAGTCATCCGCCCTTTGCTGCCCTCGGCTTCGGCCCATGCGCTCACCGGAATGAGGCAGCGGCGGGATTTGAAGCTGGCTTTCCAGAAGCCAGTCGTCAGCTTGTCCTCGCGCGCATTGGTGACGGGCTTGGGCTTGAGCGCCTGCCCCTGCTTGCCTTTGAGGACCAGCGGGAAGCCCCAGGTCATCGCCCTCGCCTGCCCTTCGGCCACTACGAGGCCGGGATAGCCGGGATAGACCTCCTCGCCGAAATTCGCGCCGCGATCGGGCAGGGCGTCGAACAGAGCGGCAATCTCGTCGACGGTCCTCGTCATGCGATAGAGATTGCACATCGCCTCAGAGCCCCGCGTTGCCCACCACCCAGCAGGCCAGCGCCATCAGCAGCCCGGCAAAGCGGTTGGAGCGGAACAGGGCAAGCGCGTTCTCTCCGTCTTCGCGGATCGCGCCTGTTTGCCACGCGAGATGCAGGGCCATCGGGACAAGCGCCAACAATGCCAACCACTCGCCGCGCAGCAGCCAGAATCCGACCGCCCAGCTCGCCAGCGCCGCTCCATAGAACAGCGCAACGCCAGTTCGTACCTTGCCACCCATCCTGAGCGCGCTGGAACGAATACCGACCAGCGCATCGTCCTCGCGGTCCTGCATGGCATAGACCGTGTCGTATCCCACCACCCAGCAGATCGAGCCGAGATAGAGCAGCGCCAACACCGCCAGCGCATCGCCGCTCAGTTCCACCCAGCCGACCAGCGCGCCCCAGCTGAACACCAGCCCCAGCCAGACCTGTGGCCACCAGGTGATCCGCTTCATGAAGGGATAGGCGGCCACCGGCAAGACGCTGGCGAGCGCGACCACTTGCGCCTGCCAGCGTAGTTGCAGCAGCACGACCAGACCGACGAGGCACAGCACCAACAGCCACGCCCATGCCACTCGCTTGCTGACGCGTCCGCTTGCCACCGGACGGCTGGCCGTCCGTGCCACCTGCCGGTCGATATCGGCATCGACCAGATCGTTATAGACACAGCCCGCGCCGCGCATGGCGATGCTTCCCAGCAGGAGCCACGCGATCAGGCCCCAGCGCCCCTCGCCTCCCGCCAGAAGCACACCCCAGGCGCAGGGCCAGAACAGCAGCCACCAGCCGATCGGCCGGTCGAACCGGGCCAGCAGCGCAAGATCTCGCGCGCGCTGTGGCAGCAGGGTGACGAGGCCCCCATATTCACTATCGGGGACGTGTTCGCTGTCTGGGACGATGTCTGACTTCACCGCCTCCGACTAGCGCAGCATGGCTCCGAACAACAGAGGTGAAGTCCTGCGGACGCCCGGCAGCGTGAAGATCACATTACGCTGACGCTCAACTGATAGGAAACCGGCTTCTTGGAATATTTGGCCGCACCCATCAGATAGACCCGGATCGTGTAGTCGCCAGCGACCGTCTCGATACCGGTTGCGTCGTTGCCGTTGGTCGAGCTGTTGTAGACCGCGACGTCCTTGCTGCCCGGCGGGAGGATGTTGAAATAGGCATTGCCTTCGGTGATCAGCGAAACCCCGAGACTCTGGTGCGCGCCAACGCGAAGCTTGTAATCGCGATACTGCCTGCTGTTGATCGACCCTGTGACCGAAGCATTGTCATTGCCCTTGGCAAAGGTGATGCGCGACACGGCCTGGGCGAGGACGGGTGAGAAAGCCATTGGCGCCGCAGCAACGGTGACGGCTGAAGCGACAAGAATGGATTTGATCGATCGCATGGGACATACTCCGGGTTCGACTCGCCGAGAGTCCTCCTCTTGATAATCCCATCCACGCGACCTTCGAAGCACGAAAATCGAGCCGCTCCCCACCATGCCCGCCACTCCCGCCTGGCCACCCAAGAGCGCGCCGCGCCTGTTCGTAGCCGAACCTGTCTCGGCCGGTGCATCGTTCGAGATCGAGGGCAATCAGGCGCATTATCTGGGCAAGGTCATGCGCGTCGGGCAGGGCGACGCCGTGGTGCTGTGCGACAATGCCACGGGCGAATGGCTTGCCACGGTCGCCGCCGTGGGCAAGCGCGAGGTCACGCTGACTGTCGAGCGCCAGTTGCGCAAGCGCGAGCAAGTGCCCGACTTCACCTTGTGCGCGGCGCTGCTGAAGAAAGACCGCTTCGACATGGTGCTCGAGAAGGCGACCGAGCTAGGCGCAGCGCGGATACTGCCGGTGCTGACCCGCCGCTGCGTGGCCGACAAGCTCAATCTTGAGCGCGCCCGCGCTGTCGTGACGGAAGCTGCCGAGCAATGCGCGCGCACTGCGCTTCCCGAAGTAGCCGGGCCCGTGAAACTGGAAGCACTGCTACGTGACTGGCCGGACAATCGCATTCTCTTTTTCGCCGACGAGAACGGCGGCGAGCCTGCCGCCGATGCATTCGCGGCCAGTCCCGGACCAGCTGCCTTGCTGGTCGGCCCCGAAGGCGGATTCGACGATGCCGAACGCGCAGCCGTGCGCGCGCTGCCGCAAGCCCGGCCCATCAGCCTTGGCCCGCGCGTGCTTCGCGGCGAGACTGCCGCTATCGCTGCCATTGCGGTCTGGATGGCCGTTGCTGGCGACTGGCACAAATAGCTGGCGCTGCCTGTTTTCGTGGCCTAACGGGCCATGAATGAGCACACGGCAGGCCTCTGAACTCGACGAACCGGTCATCGAATCGGTGGCCGAACTTGCCGAGCCGATGGCCAGGGGCGAAAAGCCCGCCGACCAGTGGCGCATCGGCACCGAGCACGAGAAATTCGTCTACTGCGTGAGCGACCATCACGCGCCCAGCTATGACGAACCAGGCGGCATCCACGACTTGCTGATGGCGCTCACAGAATTCGGCTGGGAGCCGGTCATGGAGGGCGGCAAGGTCATCGCCATGTCGGGCACTGATGGCACCGTCAGCCTCGAACCGGCTGGTCAGCTCGAGCTGTCCGGCGCGCCGCTTGAAAACCTGCACCAGACCTGCGCGGAAACCGGCCGTCACCTCGATCAGGTGAAGGCCATCGGCGCGCGGACCGGCAAAGGGTTCCTTGGCCTCGGCATGTGGCCTGACAAGACCCGCGAAGAGCTGCCGATCATGCCCAAGGGACGCTATGCGATCATGCTGCGCCACATGCCGCGCGTCGGCACCATGGGCCTCGACATGATGCTGCGCACCTGCACCATTCAGGTAAACCTCGACTATTCGAGCGAAGCGGACATGGCGAAGAAGTTTCGCGTCAGCCTTGCCCTGCAACCGCTGGCGACAGCGCTGTTTGCCAATTCCCCGTTCACCGAAGGCAAGCCCAACGGCTATCTCTCCTATCGCAGCCACATCTGGTCTGACACCGATCCGGCGCGCACCGGCATGCTGCCTTTCGTGTTCGACGAGAATTTCGGCTACGAACGCTATGTCGACTACATGCTCGACGTGCCGATGTATTTCGTGTTCCGCGACGGCAGGTACATCGACGCGGCAGGCCAGTCGTTCCGCGACTTCATGGCCGGAAAGCTGCCAGCCCTGCCCGGCGAACGTCCGACGATGAGCGACTGGACCGATCACCTGTCCACCGCCTTTCCCGAAGTGCGTCTCAAGAGCTTCCTAGAAATGCGCGGCGCTGACGGCGGACCGTGGAACCGGATCTGCGCGCTGCCGGCGCTGTGGGTCGGCCTGCTCTACGATCAGACGGCGCTCGATGCGGCGTGGGATCTGGTCAAGGACTGGTCGATGGAAGAGCGCGAGACGCTGCGCAATATGGTGCCGAAACTGGCGCTCGATGCTCCGTTGCCCGGTGGTGGCAAGCTCAAGGACATTGCCGGACAGGTTCTGGACATCGCACGCGGTGGGCTGGCTGCCCGGGCGCGCCTTAATTCCAGCGGCGACAACGAGACCGGCTTCCTCGATCCGCTCCATGAGATCGTGGCGCGCGGCAGGGTGCCTGCGCAGCGCCTGCTCGATCTCTACCACGGCGATTGGCAGGGTGACCTGTCTCGCATCTACGCAGAGAAGAGCTTCTAGGCATGATCGTCGTCACTGGCTCTTTCCGCCTTCCCGTCGAGAACATCGCACAGGCTCGCGCGGCGATGGAGCGCGTCATCACGGCAAGCCGCGAGGAGCCGGGTTGCCTCGCCTATTCCTATTCGGAAGACGTGCTCGACCCCGGTCTCTTCATCGTGAGCGAGATGTGGGTCAACGGCGACGTGCTCGCTCAGCATTTCCAGATGCCGCACATGGAAGCGTGGAAGCAGGAGCGCGAGGCATTCGGCATGACGGATCGTTCGGTCACGATGCACGCGGTCAAGCACAGCACCGACCTTTAGCTACTCGGCGGGCTGCAAGACCGGCCCGCGCTCGGCCCTGATCCGCCCAAGACGCGCCAGCAGGCGCGGGATCGCGGCGTTTTCGCTCATCCATGCATGGTATTCGCGATACTTAGCGTCCTCGGCCAGCAGGTGCTTCTCTTCGGTTTTCGCCCGCCAGAAATAGACCGCACTGACCAGGGCCATCACTACCGTGTTGCGGATCGCATCGACGGGGGAATCGTTGGTGACGAGGAACGGCAGGGTAGCGCACCACCAGAACAGGTTCTTCGACAGGTAGGCCGGGTGCCGGGTGAAGCGGTACGGCCCGTTGGTGATGACCCCTCGATAGGTGAGGTTCGAGAACCTCAGGCCGAAAATCACCGTAGCCCACGCGTACATGGCCGTGAGGAATACAAGGCCCGCGCCCCAGACCCACAGCAGCGGCGGGTAATCGGCCAGCCAGTAGGCCCAGTCGGCCGTGGCGTAATGATAGGACAGCGGCCCGCCGTCTCCCATCAGGATGAAGGGCGGATAGCAGATCAGGGCAGCCACCCACCCTGCCACATGCGGGTTGGCGCTGCGGATATGGGCATCCAATGGCCGGAAGGTGACGAGGTAGCCGACCATCGCCAGTTGCACGTCGATGACGAACAGCATCTCGATCATGCTGCCTGCCAGACGTACCGGATCGCTGGTGATTCCGCTCAGGTCGAGCGTGACGACATAGGCGAATCCGCCCGGCAGGATCGAGATCATGAAGGCGATGAAGAAGCCCTTCACCGCCCATGACCTCAGGTGCGCCCGCACTTCTGCCGGCTCGTATGCCTCACGTCCGATCAGCATCGCCCCGAAGTGCCAGGCATGATCGCGGGGCTGGACCATGTGGCGGTCGAGCCACATCAGATAGGGCACGGAAAGCACGATCATTGGCACAAGAGCGGCGCCCAGCACTTCCATCGCAAACAGGTAATTGCCGTCCCAGTACCAGCGCGCCACGCAGTAGAGGAACCCGATCAGCGCCCAGGTCGCCCACAGTCCCGCGATCTTGGTGATCGACACCGGCAGCGGCACATCGGCTTTTCGGGACCAGTCCAACCCGGTCGAGGCGCGGTGATGCACCCTGTCGATCAGCAATGACCAGGCGACCATCGGCAGGCCCGTGAACAGCAGCGTCGCCAACGAGGCATAGGGGCCAGACATCGGCTCACGCGGGCCGGGCAAGGCGAGAGCCTCGGCGATTCCCGCCCAGTTGCGGCACACTGCGATCCAGACAAACAGTCCGGCAAGGCCCGCAAGCCCCACACCCGACGAAACGTCGCTTGCGGGCCTTTGGCGGGCAGGATGGGCGGCACTATCCATGCCAGCCGCCTTAGGCGCTAATGGTTAAGGCCCGCGTAACGGATGCGGCGGATCGACCCGCCGCCTAACGAAACGCGGAAATCCGGCCACTGTCGTCAAGGACGTAGAGCGTCTGCCCTGCCACGACCGGTGAGAGCGAGACGGGCGCGCCGAGATCGGTATACTGGGTCACCTGGCCGGTCGACGGATCGGCATAGGCCAGTTCGCCGCGCGAGTTGGCGATCCACAGGCGGTTTCCGGCGAGCACAGGGCCGACCCAGAACACCGGACTCTTGCGCTTTTTCTCGTTGCGATAGCGCATCAGCTGATTGAGCCAGCGCACCTTTCCGCTCGATCGCGCGATCGCCAGCAATTCGGCATCGTCGGTCAGGGTGAACACCCAGTCGCCAGCGACGGCAGGCGTCGAGATGCCGGCAAGGTTGAGTTCCCAGATGCGCTGCCCGGTGACGAGGTCATAGGCCGCCATGCGCCCGCCCTGGCCAAGTGCGTAGACCCGGCCACGGTCGATAATCGGATCGGCATCGACGTCGGTCAGGCTGCCGACCTCGGTCGAGATCGAGGTGCGCGCCAGTGCGTCGGACCACAGGGTGCGGCCATTTTCATAGCGATAGGCGGAAAGTTCGCCCGAGCTGTAGCCCGCGATCACCGTGCCTTGTCCAGCAGCCGGGGCCGCGACACCGAATACGCCCGCCTGCCCGATCGCGCCCGATTCGGCCCAGAGCTGGGATCCATCCGCGGCATTGAGCGCGTGGATCTGGTTGTTCTGCGTCATCACATAGACGGAATTGAAGGCAATGGTCGGCGCGCCGCGCAGCGGTCCTGCGGGTTTCACCTTCCAGAGCTGGTTGCCGTCCGCCGCCTGAAGCGCCGCGACTTCGCCGAAGCCGGTGGCAACATAGACGGTGCCATTGTCATAGCTGACGCCGCCGCCGAACACGGTGTTCTCGCCATCGCCAGACACGCCGAAGCTCTTGGACCAGAGCTTGCCGCCGCTCGCCGCGTCGAAGGCAGTGACCATGCCATCGGTATCGATCACGAACATCTTGCCGTCACCGATAACCGGCGCGGCGGCAAGGCGCTGCTTCTTGCCGGACCCGGCGATATTGGCGGTCCAAACGCGCGCAGGCGAAGCGGACAGCGCAAGGTGGCCGTATGACTTGCCTGCGTTGCCGCCAGCCTGCGCCCATTCCGCATTCACTTCCTCGGGCGGGAGCACGACCGAAACGCCGGAAAGCTCCGGATCGACCCGAGCGCCCGATTCGATGCGCGAGAGGATCGGGATGCGTTCGCCCACGGTCGGTGTCTTGGGGCCACCCTTGCCGCCGAACACGCCGCACCCGGCAAGCCCTGCCGCGAGTAGCGCCACCAGGGCAATTCGCGTGGAAACCTTCGCTCGGATCATCAAATTCTCCCGCACTTCTCGCATTGGAGCCTCGCTCCGGGTCATGGCGCCGCCGACGTCTTTGCCGCCGCGCCGTCCGTGCCTTCGCCATCCTCGCCGATCTCGGCATCGAGCGCATCGACGCCCAACAGACCGGCAAGCTGGCGCGTCCTGCCACGCAGGGAGCCCGGCACGTCCTTGTCGCGCGCAATTTGGGCGAAAAGCGGGCCAGCGAGATCTTCCTTGCCCAGTTCGAGGTAGGCCATGCCAACCATTTCGCCCGCCACGCCGAACCAGGCGTTGCCCGGCACCGCAAGCGGCTTGAGGCGGTCGACCACCTGCTGCGGCTTCAATTCGTCGAACTGAAGCGCCACATAGCGCACGTTTGCAAGATCGCGCATCGGCTGCGGCGCATCGCCGTCAGCGGCGACGGATTCGTAGATGTTCACGGCTTCCTGCTTCTTGCCAAGCTCGATCGCCAGGCCTGCACGAAGAAGTGCCGCCGAAGTGGCGCTGGCCGTGCTTTCATCCTCGATAACCGGCTGCACCTTCTCGTAGGCGCCTTGCTTGTTGTCCGCCTCAAGATCATCGAGCGCGACGACGAACTGCTCGCTCCGCTCGTCAGCGGCCGCCAGATTGTGCTCGTGCCAGAACAGATAGCCGCCAAGCCCGGCGAGGCCCAGCAGGACCACGCCGATTACCGGCTTGCCATAACGGCGGAAGAATCCTTCGAACTGGTCCTGACGCAGCGCATCGTCCACCTCGCGCAGGAAGGTTTCCTGCTCGGCTTCGGCTTTCTTGCGGTTACGCTCTTCGGCGCTGTCGTTGGTGTTGGGTGGCAGGGCCAATGTGGGGCCTTCGCATGGTTGTTAACTGTGTGGCGGGCTGTGTAGTGCGCGTTTGCCCTTTCGCCAAGTGCGGTGAAGCACCCATGAACAGGGGTCAGGGCAGATCGTCGCGTCCTGCGGCGCTCGCATAGAGCCTGCGATAGGTGGCGACCATTCGTTCCTCGTCATAGTTCTGGCGCGCGCGCACCTGATTGGCCGCGCCGATACGAGCGCGAAGATCGTCGCTGGCGGCCAGCTTTTCGATGGCATCGGCAAGTCCGCCCTCGTCGCGCGGCTGAACGATGAAGGGGCGGTTTTCCTCGGCCACCATGCCGGCGACATCGCCCACGGCCGGCGAGGCGACTGGCAGGCCAGCCGCCATCGCTTCGACCACCGAGATGGGAAACTGCTCGCTGTCGGATGACAGGGCGAAGATATCGAACAGGCCGACCGCCTGGGCCGGATCGGCGACGAAGCCGGGAAGATGGACCCGGTGCGCCATGCCGAGGCGCAGCGCCTCCTCGCGGATCGCCTCGCGCTCGGGCCCTTCGCCAAGAATCACGACATGCCAGTGCTCCGGCAATTCGGCGCACACCCGCACGAGGCGCGGCAGGTTCTTGACCGCGCGCAGCCCTGCCAGCGTACCCAGCCACCGCTCGCCCTCGCGCTTGACGATGCGCGGCAGGGCGTCCGGTTTCGGCCGTTTCGCATAGCGCGCCGTGTCGATCCCGTTCTCGATCAGGTGGACCCGTCCGCGCGGCTGGTGCCAGGTTTCGAGTGCAATCTCTTCAAGCCGCCGCGAGGGAACGACCAGGCCAGAGCTGCGGGCAAGCGCGAGGCGGCGGAACCAGTTGCGCGATGTCTTGAGCTTTTCCGCCTCGTCCTGATTGAAGCCGTCCTCGTGGTGGACCAGCGCGGGAAGCGACAGGTAATCGCGGAAAATCGAATGAGCGAGCACCGCATCCATCGCTCCCCAGTTATAGGAGAGGATCAGGTCGAACCTCTGCATCGCCCGCGCCAGTCGCAGCAACCGCGCTGGAAAGGGTTTTCCGGCAAGCGGTTCGAAATCATCCGGGTAGGCCACGTCTATCGACGGATCGATAGCCGAAGCCGCATCCAGCGCCCCCGGCACGGCAGAGACGATGGTATGGCGCACCTTGGGGCCGAACAGGTTCATCAGCCGCACGGCGCGCAGTTCCTTGCCGCCGGGCTGGAACGTGGAGTGAAGGTGCAGGATATGCATTGCGCGTTCGCCTAGCGCCTTTGTCGCGCTCAGGCGACCTTGGCCAGAAGCCGGTCGATCGCTGCCTCGGCCTCTGGTTCGATAAGCAGCGGCGCATGGCCCACGCCCGCGACGGTGACAGCCTCTGCATCGCCGAGCCTCGCCATCATCTCCCCGCAATTCGCCTCGGAGAAAAGGTCTGACACCTCGCCCCGCAGGATCAGCACCGGCACCCTTGCGAGGGCGTCGAGCGCGGGCGAAAGGTCCGGCTGGTTATCGAAGTCCACTTTCGAAAAGGCTTCGGCGATCTTCATGTCGTAGTCGAACACGATGCGCCCGTTGCTGGTGAGCGTCATCGTCCGCTTGGCCATGGCGATCCAGTCGGCAAGGTCGAACCGGGGGTGAGCGATCTTCTGGCTCTCTTCCAGTGCGCGGGCAGCATGGACCCAGGTCGGGAAATTGCGGCCCTGTCCTGCATAGGAAAGGATACGGTCCAGGCCCTCGCGTTCCAGCCGGGTGCCGATGTCGTTGAGCGCGGCACCGGCCAGCCGTTCCGGCGACTTCATGGCGATGAGCATCGTCATCAGGCCGCCCATCGAGGTGCCGATCGAAACGAATCTGTCGACGCCGAGCTTTTCGAGCAGCAGGTTCACGTCAGAGAGATACTGGATCGGGTTGTAACTATCTGCATCCTTTGCATATTCGCTGTCACCCCGCCCACGCATCTCGGGCACGATGACCCGCCACTCGCCCGCCAGACGGTCGGCAAGGTCGGCAAAGTCGCGGGCATTGCGGGTCAGGCCGTGCAGGCACAGCACTGGCGGACGATCCTCGCGGCCCGGATAGTCGCGGTAATGGAGTTCGAGGCCATCGCTACTTGTCCAGGTCCCGTCGGTGAATTCTGCCATTGCCATCCCTGCATTTCGCCCGGCCGCTTGCGTGCGGCGCGTGGCATGCCCACTATCGCCGTATGCAGGACCATCCGCAAGCCGAACGCTACCGTCCCGATCCCCGGATCGCCAAACTGGCCGGGTGGCTGGCCGATCCGGTCGAGGCAGCGGATTTCCCGCGTCGCAACCTTCGCTTCCGCAATGACCGCGCAGCCGCCACGGTCGGGCTCTCCGATCTGACGGACGAGCAATGGGTGGCCCATTTCGGCAATTTCGAGCCGCTGCCTGACAACCTGCCCCAACCGCTGGCGCTGCGCTATCACGGTCACCAGTTCCAGGTTTACAATCCCGACATCGGCGACGGACGCGGATTTCTGTTCGCGCAGATGCGCGATTCGCGCGGGCGGCTGCTGGATCTCGGCACCAAGGGCTCAGGCCGCACGCCCTACAGCCGCGACGGCGACGGGCGGCTGACACTCAAGGGCGCGGTGCGCGAAATCCTTGCGACCGAAATGCTGGAAGCACTGGGCGTCAACACCAGCAAGACCTTCTCGGTGATCGAGACAGGCGAGGAGCTGTGGCGCGGCGACGAACCCTCACCCACCCGTTCGGCGGTGCTGGTCCGCCTCTCGCACGGCCATATCCGCATCGGCACGTTCCAGCGCCTGTCGGCCTACGAAGACCGCGACCACATGGCCGCGTTGATCGACTACTGTCTTGAAACCTATCCCGGCCCGCTGCCGCCCGAAGACGCACCGGGTCGGTATGAGCCGGGGGTAATCCTGCTTCATCAGGTCGTCGAGCGGCTCGCCCGCATGTCGGCCAGCTACATGGCCGCAGGTTTCGTCCACGGCGTGCTCAATACCGACAACATGAACATTTCGGGCGAGAGTTTCGACTATGGCCCCTGGCGCTGGCTGCCGAAGTGGGATCCGGCCTTTACCGCCGCCTATTTCGACCATTCCGGCCTTTACGCATTCGGACGCCAGCCCGCCGCGATCCACTGGAACTGCGCGCAGCTTGCCGTTGCGCTTCGCCTCGTCGTTTCCGGCGACGATCCGCTGGTTGCCGCGGTCGATCGCTTTTCCGGCGTTTACCGCGAAGCGATGGCAGAGCACTTCCTGTGGCGTCTGGGGCTGGTCCCGCGAGGAATCGAGGAGGACGTCAAGCTCATCGGTACTTCTGAAGTTCACATGCGAGAGAACGGTATCGGGCCAGATGCGTTTTTCTTCGCTCATCGCGGCGGTCGCGAAGCGCCAGCCGGTGAATTTGGCAACCTTTTGCCCCAATGGGAGCCTGTTGACGGCGCTACCGACCATTCGCTTTGGTCCGGCGATTCCGCACCGTCGCTGGTCATCGATGAAGTGGAACGAATCTGGTCGTCGATTGACAAACATGACGACTGGAGCGCGCTTAACCAAAAAATCGCAGAAATCCGTGACCTTGGCGCTGCTCTGGGGCCGTTTGCGCGGACGAGCCGTTAACCAGATCGCTACACCTGCGCTGTAGGAGCCAGATGGCAATGGCCGGATACCCCGGCTCCTGACCTGAAAGCGGACCCTGCGCCCGATGAACGCGATTACGCCCACCGACCCGAAACCGGCTGATGAGAATGCCGGCAAGAGCGGTGTGCCGGATCTGCTCATTTCCTACGAGCCCGCGACCGGCGAAGAGCTCTGGCGCGGCAGGGTCAGCGACATCGATACGGCGGTAAAGACCGCCCGCCGTGCCTTCCCGGCATGGGCAGCCCAGCCGCTCGCCACGCGCATGGAACTGATCCGCCGCTTCGCCAACGAGGTCCGCAAGGATTTCGAGAAGCTGGCCGACACCATCGCCCGAGAAACCGGCAAGCCCCTCTGGGAGGCCAACGCCGAGGTCGAGAACGTCATCAACAAGGTCGAACTTTCGATCCGGGCCTTTGCCGACCGCTCCGCCCAGCGCAAGCTCGACAGCGCGATCCAGGGCATGATGGCGGTTCGCCACAAGCCGCATGGCGTGATGGCCGTACTCGGCCCCTACAACATGCCTGCGCACCTGCCGAACGCGCACATCGTGCCCGCGCTGATCGCCGGCAACACGGTGATCTTCAAGCCCAGCGAAAAGGCACCGGCGAGCGGCGAGCTGCTCGCCCGCTGCTTCAACCGGGCGGGCATTTCAGCCGCCGTGATCCAGTGCGTGATCGGCGGGCCGGAGCAGGGGCAGGAACTGGTCCGCAACGAAGGCGTGAACGGCGTGCTTTTTACCGGCTCTGCCAATGCCGGAGTTGCCATTGCCCGCAAGCTGGCTGCACGTCCCGACAAGCTGCTGACGCTGGAAATGGGTGGCAACAACCCCATCGTTCTGTGGGATACGCCCAAAGTCACCGATGCCGCAGCCCTCATCGTCCAGTCCGCCTTCGCCAGCGCGGGACAGCGCTGCACTGCTGCACGCCGCCTCATCGTCAAGGAATCGATGTACGATTCGATCATGGCCGAAGTGAAAGGGCTTGCAGACCGCATCATTTTCGGCGCGCCATTCGACGAGCCTTCGCCCTTCATGGGTCCGATGATCGACAACTTTGCCGCCGACGGGCTGACCGACAGCTTCTTCTACCTGCTGTCCAACGGCGGCAAGGCGATCAAGCACCTTGTGCGGCCCGACGAGCAGAAGCCTTTTCTTTCGCCCGCGATCATCGACATGACCGCGATGAAAGACCGCCCGGACGTCGAACTGTTCGGCCCGATCCTGCAGGTCATCAGGGTCGAAACCCTGGACCAGGCGATCGCCGAGGCGAACAATACCCGTTTCGGCCTCGTCGCTTCGATGATCGGTGGCCAGCCTCAGGAATACAACCGGTTCTGGGCCAATGTGCGTGCAGGCATCGTCAACTGGAACCGCCCGACGATCAGCCCCTCTCACGCTGCGCCTGTCGGAGGCATCGGACTTTCCGGCAATCACCGGCCTTCCGGCCACTATGCGGCGGACTATTGCGCCTATCCTGTCGCCTCGGGTGAGGTCGAACAGCCGCGCGCCGCGATCGGCATCGGCCTGAAGTAGGGCTTACTTCCCGCTGGAGACAAGATCGACTTCGGTCAGCCCGTTGTCGAGCTTGCGTGCCGAGACGACGTAGGCCTTGGCTCCGTTCTTGCCGCCGAGCACATGGTCGCTGCCTTCCATGTGGTATTCCGCGCCATATCCTGCCTTGCGCGCTCGCGTGTAATAGAAGTCGATCACGTCCTTGGCGTCGACGGGAGTCACGAAGTTGACAACAGCGAGCATGCAGCCATCGGCATCGGTTCCGGCAGCTTCCTGCACGGCGGCTCGCGGATAGACCGAGAGCGCGTCTGGCAGCCGGTTCGCCCAGCTTGCCGAATAATTGACCTTGGCGGCGCAATCAGCCGATGTCGCACGGCTCTGTTCGGCGACCTGTGCCGCCGTGGAGGCACCTTCGAAGAGTGACGTGGCGCTTCCCTCTGCTGCCTCGCTCGCGATTTCCAGCGTTCCGCCAGCCTTCTTGGCCGCATCCTGCCGCGCTGCCGCGATTGCCTCGGGGCTGCGCTGTTCGGGGGGCAGTTCAACCCCGCTTGCGGCACCTGCCGCCGCCCCGGCCTCGCCGGAAAGTTCGGGATCGGTCATCAGTTCGCCGTCGACAGCGCCGCTCAGCGCCGGATCCTCGTCGGCCTTCTTCCCGGCCTTGTCCGATCCGCTGCAACCGGCGAGCAAGGCGACAGTGGCGATGCCGACTAGCAGGCGGCGGCTGGTAAGGGTTTTCGACAAGATGACAGCTCCTTGCAGTGCAGCTCACTTCGCCCGGTGCAGGCGCAGGATTGCTTAACGAGCCGTTAGCTATTGCGGGCGCGGGTTAACGAAATCTTGCGCAAGGTGGTTAACGCGCGCTCGGTGTAAGAGGCGTGCCGAATCGGGATGGTTTGCAGACAAGGATTTACGCGCTTGAGGCGTACACTCTTGAGGCAAGGGGGTGCTCCCGGCCCGCGGGAACACCCCCGGTACGATGCGCGACCCGCAACACCGCACCCGACCCGTCACGTCGCCGTTCGCGACGGGAAGTCCTCAAGCCGACAAGCCGCTGGGAGGTTGCGGAGTGTCAGCGTGTGGGTGTCGATTTAGCGGTATGTGGCTGAACGGACCGCGACCCTTCTGATGTCTTTTGTTCAGAAAAGTCGTCGATTAGATTACAAATAGCTGAACAAGGCCTAGCCCGCCAGCTTCCAGGCAAGTTCCTCGCCAGCATGGAAAGGTACCAGTGCGGTGCCATTAACGTCGAGAATTTCGGGCGCCATGTTGACTTCGCGCCGCAGCGTCACCGTGCCCTGGTTGAGCGGCAATCCATAAAAGCGCGGGCCGTTTTCCGAGGCGAACGCCTCGAACCTGTCGAGCGCATTGTCTTCCTCGAAAACCGCGAGATAGCTTTCCAGCGCGTAGGGCGCGTTAAAGATGCCCGCGCAGCCGCAGGCCGATTCCTTGGCTTCGCGCGCGTGGGGTGCGCTATCCGTTCCGAGGAAGAATTTGGCCGAACCCGAACATGCCGCCTTGCGAAGGGCCAGCCGGTGATGCTCGCGCTTGGCGACGGGCAGGCAATAGTTGTGCGGCTGGATGCCGCCGACCAGCATGGCGTTGCGATTGATGTGCAGGTGTTGCGGCGTGATCGTCGCCGCGACATTATCACTGGCGCTTTCCACGAACTGCGCCGCTTCGGCCGTGGTGATATGTTCGAACACGACCTTGAGCCCCGGCATATCCCGCACCAGCGGTTCAAGCGTCCGGTCGATGAACACGGCCTCGCGGTCGAATATGTCGACGTCATGGTCGGTCACTTCGCCATGAACGCACAGCGGCAGCCCGACCTTTTCCATGCGCTCCAGCACCGACCGGATCGAATCCACATCGGTGACGCCATGCGCGGAATTGGTGGTGGCATGGGCCGGATAGAGCTTGGCGGCAGTGAATACGCCCTCGGCCGCGCCGCGCTCGATCTCGTCAGGATCGCTCGCATCGGTAAGATAGCAGGTCATCAGCGGCGTGAAGACCATGCCTTGTGGCAAGGCCGCCACGATGCGGTCGCGATAGGCCGACCCTTCCGCAACCGTCACCACCGGCGGCGAAAGGTTGGGCATGACGATGGCGCGTGCAAACTGCCGCGCGGTCCACGGCAGGACACCTGCCAGCATGGCGCCGTCGCGCAGGTGGACGTGCCAGTCGTCGGGGCGGCGAATGGTGATCGTGTCGGGCGTGGTCATGGCCCTTCCCTATACGCGCCCGCCCTGCCCACGCCACCCGGAAAGGCATGAGAAAGGCGGGCGCGCAGGATCAGGCGAAGTTTCCTGCCCAGGCAAATTCCGACACCGGCTTTCGCCCGCTGGGTGCCTCGCGCTGCTGGAGCTGTTCGGGCAGCTTTTCCTTCGGCGCTCTGGTGCCGATCACGAATGCCGCTTCAAGCCGGTAATCGTCGGGAATGCAAAGCTCGCGCCTGGCCTCGTCGAACTTCACACCGGTCATGGCATGGACATGATAGCCCATGGCTGTCGCCTGCAAGGCAGCGAGCGCCCAGGCCGCCCCCGCATCGAAGCTGTGCGAATGGTTCGGCGAGGTCGTCCCGTCGCCCTTGCGCTGAAGGGTGTCGGAGACGACGAAAACCAACACCGCTGCATCCTTCGCCCATGTCTGGTTGAAATCGATGAGCAGCGAGAGGAATCGTTCCCAGTTTCCATCGCCGCGATGCGCATAGAGGAACCGCCACGGTTGAATGTTGAAAGCCGAGGGCGCCCAGCCCGCCGCCTCGAAGATCACGTCGAGATCTTCCTGCGGTACCGCATTTTCCGCAAAGGATCGCGGCGACCAGCGATCGACGATCAGGTCGAGGACGCGGTCATGGGCTTCGTTGCGTTCAGTCATGTGAATGGTTCTCCGGTTGGTGTTCGATCAGGCAGCGTCGACCACGACGATCTCGCTGTCCTCCAGCGCTTCGATAGTGAAACTTGCGAGACCTGTGATGGCTGCTCCGTCACGGGCCTGCAGTTCTTCCCCGTCGACCTTCACTCGGCCGGTCGCGGGCACGAGATAGGCGTGGCGAGAGGCTTCAGTGACATAGATCACACTCTCGCCTGCCTTGAGCGTCGCGCCGAGGACACGCGCATTGGCCCGAATCGGCAAGGCATCGTCGTCGCCCGCCATGCCGGAAGCGAGCGTCACGAGCTGTCCGGCCCGATCCGCCTTGGGAAATGGCCGTGCGCCCCATCCCGGTTCTCCGCCGCGCGCATCGGGAATGATCCAGATCTGGAACAGGCGTGTCTCTTCGTCCTCGAGATTGAACTCGGAATGCTGGATGCCGGTCCCCGCGCTCATAACCTGCACGTCGCCAGCTTCGGTCCGACCCTCGTTGCCGAGACTGTCGCGATGGGTGATCGCGCCTTCGCGGACATAGGTGACAATTTCCATGTCGCTGTGCGGATGGGCAGGAAAGCCGCTCTTGGGCGCAATCGTATCGTCGTTCCACACACGCAGCGCGCCCCAGTGAACGCGCTCGGGATCGTGGTAGCTGGCAAACGAAAAGTGATGGCGCGCATCGAGCCAACCGTGATTGGCCGCACCAAGGGTGGAAAAAGGTCTGATGTCGATCATGTCAGGGATTCTCCTGATCGCGAGGAAATCGCGAGTTGTTCGCAATATGGGGATTGTGAGCACCTGCACCAGATCAGACGTTTGCGGTCACAATGATCGGCTTTTTCGATTAACCGCGGACCGCATTGCCAATCGCGGTCAATGTCCCCACCTTGCCCTGCATGAGTGCAACCCGCCTGTTCGACCGCGCCGTGCTGCGCCTCTCGCCTCGCGACGACAGCGAGGACGTTTTCGAATTTCTGCAGGGGCTCGTCACCAATGACGTGAAGGGCACGCTGCCGGCCTGGGCCGCGCTGCTCACCCCGCAGGGCAAGGTATTGTTCGACTTCATCGTCTGGCCTTCGGGCAAGGACCTGCTGATCGACTGCGAGGCAGATGCGGCTGACGCATTGGCGAAGCGGCTGTCGCTCTATCGCTTGCGCCGCGCGATCGACATTGCCCGCGACGACAGCGTGGCGGTCCACTGGCGGCCGCATCTGGGCGACGGTGCGGCGCCCGACCCGCGTCTTGCGGGCCTGGGCGAACGCTGGCTCGCGCCTGTGTCGGACGAGGACGAGAGCGCCGATGGCGCATGGCGAGCGCACCGCCTGTCGCTGGGCGTGCCCGAAGGCCGCGCCGAACTGGGCAGCGACGCGACCCTGTGGCTCGAATGCAATGCCGTGGAACTGGGCGGAGTCAGCTTTTCCAAGGGCTGCTACGTCGGGCAGGAAAACACGGCACGGATGAACTGGCGGCAGAAGGTCAACCGCCGCCTGATCGTCGTGCCGCTCGATGAATCCAACCCGGCGCGCCAGCGCGTGGCCTATCCCGATCTGGCGCTGGCCGTGGATCACCTGCGGATCGAGGACATCGCCGATCAGTGGCGGCCTGACTGGCTTGAGGAATCCTGATTACGCCGCCATTCGCGGTTTGTCTTCGTCACCGCCCGAATCGGGATCGCTGCCGCATGGATCCAGTGTGATCTCGTAACGCTTGCTGGGAACATGCTCGCCGCGCGCGAGGCTGAACCGGTTCGCCGTCCCGCTGACAGTGCGAAAACCCGCCTTTTCAAGCACGCGTCCGGATGCCGGATTGTCGAGGAAATGGCCGGCTACGATGCGCCGGTGACCGAGAGCGCGAGCAACCGAAAGCACCGCTCGCGTGGCCTCCGTTGCAAAGCCACGGCCCCACTGATCGCGAGCGATCCAGTAGCCCAGCTCTATCTCGCCATTGTGACGGCCAAGTCCCGCGCAGCCGATCAGCTTCGCTCCGTTGGCGCCCGGCAGGGTTACGAAGAAACTCGGCAGGCCGGTTTCCTGCACGCGGGCCGAAAATTCCTGCGCGTGCTCGGGCGTGTAGGGCCACGGCGCGCGCGCAAGATTACGCACTATTCCCTCGTCATCGATCAGGCAGAACAGTTCCTGCCAATCCTCGGGCCAGCCTGGCCTCAGGAACAGCCTTTCGCTGCGAATGAACATCAGATTCTCTCCACTCGTTCACCCCGCCGCGCCTCTATATGCGCATTGTTACGGGGAAATTACGTCCGGGCGGACCGACTTTCGATGAAGCCGGTCCAGCGTGCGACCGAGAGAGAGAATCAAAAAAGGGAGACGGGCTGGCCCCTCTCCCTCTCGTTTATCCGGCTGGTGGGCCGGAAGGGGCCATCCCGTGAGGACGGCCCGTCATCGACCATCCGGTTATTCGGCGGCTTCTGCCATCATGTCTACCGACACATACTTGCGGCCGAGCTTGCCCTTGTGGAATCGCACGCGGCCTTCGGCGAGTGCGAACAGGGTGTGATCCTTGCCGATGCCGACGTTCACGCCCGGATAGACGCGGGTGCCGCGCTGGCGAATGATGATGTTGCCGCCGACGACGTTCTCGCCGCCGAACTTCTTCACGCCAAGGCGCTTGCTCTGCGAATCGCGACCGTTACGCGACGAGCCGCCTGCTTTCTTGTGTGCCATCTCGAACTACTCCGGAATCTTATTCGGCGCTGTCTGCGGCAGGCGCGTCAGCCTTGTCGGCAGCAGCCTTCTTCGGCGCGGACTTCTTTTCCTCGCCGACGGCAAGGATGCGCAGCAGGGTCATCTGCTGGCGATGGCCGAGCTTGCGGCGATAGTTGTGCCGGCGACGCTTCTTGAAGACCGTAACCTTCTCGGACTTGGCCTGCGCGATGATCTCGGCAGACACCGAAACCTTCGAGGCATCGGCAACATTGCCGTCCTCGCCCGCGATCAGAACGTCGCCCAGCGTGATCTTGTCACCGGCTTCACCAGCCAGCTTTTCGACCGCGATCTTGTCTCCGGCGGCAACCCGGTA
>JAGREN010000017.1:35408-36866 GCA_020446505.1 Novosphingobium sp.
CGCACTACTGCGAACATGGTGCCCTAACCTGTAATCGTTCAAACAATTCGCCCGCTCTGCAAAGTGCCGATCCAATTCGGCCCCCGCCGGGCGAAGCACCGGACATCCCGCAAACAAGCAGGTCCCCGGAAAGAGAGGTGCCGTTAGTCGAAGGCCCCTGCCCTGTCAACCTGTGCGGGCAGCGAAAAGACGATCCATGCCCTCTCGCCATCCGCTCCAGCCATGCTAAAGCGCGGCCATGGCGCGCAAGTCAATCTTTCTGGCGACACTCTGCCTTCCAGCCATGCTTGGAGCCTGTGCCAGCACGCAGGGCAAGTTCCCTTCCCTTGCGATTCGCGATGCCGAGCGCGTGACCGGCACGGCCATGCCAGTCGAAGCTGCCCCGCCGCCTCCGCCTGCGCCGCTGGCTCCCGAAACCGGGCAGCGCATTGCCGCGGCAGTCGAAAAGGCGCGCAAGGCGCATTCGTCTTTTTCAGCCGGAACGGCGAGCGCATCGCGAACCATCGCCGCGGCGCGAGGCAGCGGCCCGCCCTCGGATGCCTGGGCCGCCGCCCAGGTCGCTCTGGCAGGCTTGCAGGGTCTGCGCAGCGAGACTGTGATCGCGCAGGCCGATCTCGATCTCATGTTCGCGCAAGAACGACTGGCCGAACCGGGCCGCATGACCCCTACGGCAGATGCCCTTGTCGCGGCACGGGCGCAGGTGGATGCATGGGTCGACGCTCAGAACCGCACGATTGCCAGCCTCGCGAGCCAGCTCAGGAGCTGAATCCTACTTCCAGAACGTGTGAAGCCTCCCCTGTGAGCGGAGGGGAGGCTTCGTCACTGCGCTGCCTTGGCAGAGAGAGAGAGACGTTCAGGTCAGCGCGATGATAACGGCGCAGGTAATGCCCCACGCGAATATGAGGACCGGCAGGATAAGCACCTGTACGGAGGCTTCCTTGGCAGTCAGACGTCCGGTCAGGGTGTCGATGCCGCGATGGCGGAACTGGTCGAAAGTAAGCGGATGGCTTTCGTTGCCGGGCTGCATGCGCACCCATTTCGCGGCGAGGGCAAAGCCGCCAACCACCGAAATCACGAAGGCAACCATCGGCAGGACCAGCTCAGGGTTCATGAGCACGGCCGACATGACCGCGAGGAAACCGAGATAGGACCCAACCGTCGCGACATAGAGGCCCGTCGGCAGGCTGAACGTACGGTCCACCTTGGTGCGAACCGGCGCATCGGTAATCGTCGCGATGCGTGCGAGGTCTTGCTGGGAAATATGTTCGGCCATCTATCGGGTTCCTTTCGTGCCCCGATCAATGGCTTGCGCGGCCTGGCCTCGCCTTGACTTCGGTCAAATGGCCGGAGTTTTTTCGCTCCATCGTGCAAGATCGGAATGATCCTGTTCGCGCGGCTCGATCCAGTGCCAGCCATCGGCGCGCTTCTCGCGCTTCCAGAACCACGAATCGCTCTTGA
>JAGREN010000140.1 GCA_020446505.1 Novosphingobium sp.
GCAAGGCGCTCAACCTGCACCACGGCGTGCTCGTTACCGACGACTTCATGCAAGCCGTGCGCGACGGGGCGGAGTTCGAACTCAAGAGCCCCAAGGACGGCTCGGTGCGCGGCAAGGTCGATGCGCGCTCGCTGTTCCAGAAGCTGGTCGAGACCCGGCTGGCGACGGGCGAACCCTATATCGTGTTCTCCGACACGGTGAACCGGATGATGCCCAAGCATCATCAGGAGCTTGGCCTCAAGGTTTCCACGTCGAACCTGTGCTCGGAAATCACCTTGCCGACAGGCCGCGACCACCTCGGCAACGATCGCACGGCGGTGTGCTGCCTCTCCTCGCTCAACCTCGAAACATGGGACGAGTGGCACGAGGACGAACGCTTCGTCGAAGACGTGCTGCGCTTCCTCGACAACGTGCTGCAGGACTATATCGACCGTGCGCCCGACGAGATGGCCCGCGCCAAGTATTCGGCTGCGCGCGAGCGTTCGGTCGGCATGGGCGTGATGGGCTTCCACTCGTTCCTGCAGTCGAAGAACATCGCGATGGAAAGCGCCTTGGCGAAGAGCTGGAACATCAAGATGTTCCGCCACATCAATGCCAAGGCCAACGAGGCCTCGATGATGCTCGCCAAGGAGCGCGGGGCATGTCCGGACGCCGCCGATGCGGGCGCGATGGAGCGGTTTTCGTGCAAGATGGCGATCGCGCCGACGGCTTCGATCAGCATCATCTGCGGCGGCACCTCGGCCTGCATCGAGCCGATTCCTGCCAACATCTACACGCACAAGACGCTCTCGGGCAGCTTCGTCGTGAAGAACCCCTACCTGCAGAAGCTGCTGGCGGCGAAGTCGAAGGATTCGAACAACGTCTGGAACTCGATCCTCGAACAGGGCGGATCGGTCCAGCACCTCGACTTCCTGACTCCGGAAGAGAAGGCGACCTTCAAGACCAGCTTCGAGATCGACCAGCGCTGGCTGCTCGAATTCGCGGCGGACCGCACGCCCTATATCGATCAGGCGCAGTCGCTGAACCTGTTCATCCCGGCCGATGTCGACAAGTGGGACCTGATGATGCTGCATTTCCAGGCATGGGAGCGGGGCATCAAGTCGCTCTACTACCTGCGCTCGAAGTCAGTGCAGCGCGCGGGTTTCGCCGGTGGCGGGGTCGAGGCGGACAATACCGCCGAAGCGCCCAAGTTCGAGATCGGCGAGTCAACTGACTACGACGAGTGTCTGGCCTGCCAGTAAGCCTCTTGTAATTCGAACATACGGGAAGCCCCGGTCCGGTCGATGCCGGGCCGGGGCTTGTCGCTGTCAGGACGGGGCTCTGACCGTATCAGTCAAACGCCCGGTCGCTCAGTTCGTTCCAGCGCCCATCGGGATCCGGGTGCCCTGCTTGAGGTAGATGCGGTTGTCGTCGATCTTCTCGATCTGGTCGACGGGGATGAAGTGGTGCGCGCCGTCCGAACTGTCGGTGCGGGTCAGCTTGATGCGGTCGTCATCGACCTCGTCCACGGTGCCGACATGCTGGCCGTTATAGTCAGCAATTTCCATGTGTTCCTTGATGCGAAGCTTTTCGAACATGATTTCGTCCTTTCCTGTCAATTAGTTATGCCTATTAAACTGACAGGTTAGGGTTATCGTTCCTCGGCTTGTCGTGACTGGATAACGTTTCGCGGATCGAGCCGCGATTTCAGGCCATCGCGGTGAAATACCATGTGTAAAATGCACACCAGCCGCAGACGAACAAGGCTGCGATCAGCCATCCCGGCAGGCGCGGTCGAAGCACTTTGCCGATCACGGCGAACAGGGCCGCGATCATCAGGAACCGGGGCAGGCGCGCGGCAATCGAGCCGACAAAGAAGCTGCCCGGATCGCTGCCCTGCATCCCGGCTGCCATGGCGTAGAGTTTGTAGGGCACGCCGGATAGCGATCCCGCCAGCATCGCCTGCCAGCCCGACCTGATCCAGTCCATGCGCGCCTGGACGGCCATTGGCTCTGATATGCCGGGAAGCGCCAGAATTGCCTCGCGACAACCTGACGGGTCGATCCGCGCCCAGACCATGACGCCTAGTCCGCCCAACGCTGCCGCGACCGACGCTATCGAGGCGGCGCGCCACCCCGCACGCCACCCGAACCGTAAGGCCATGGCACTGATCGGCACGTCGGCGACGATGAACAGCAGCACGGCTTCGGCAAAAGCCCAGAGCGCAACCAGGGGCAGTCCGGCAAACACCTATAGCGCGAAGAAGTAGCTGGTCAGGTGAAAGAACACCGGCGCGGCGAAACTCACCGAATCCATCCGGTCGAGCGCGCCGCCGTGCCCTTCGATCATCGTGCCCCAGTCCT
>JAGREN010000141.1 GCA_020446505.1 Novosphingobium sp.
GCGTCGTCTTGCCCGAGCTTTCCGGACCATAGACCTCCACCACGCGGCCGCGCGGCAGGCCGCCGATGCCCAGAGCAATGTCGAGCCCGAGCGAGCCAGTCGAAATCGCCTCGATCTGCATCGCCTCGCGGCTGCCCAGCTTCATGGCCGAGCCCTTGCCGAATGCGCGGTCGATTTGCGCCAGTGCGGCTTCGAGCGCCTTTTCGCGGTCCACCGAGTTCTCCTTGCCTTCCTGAATCAGCTTGAGCTGTGCTGCCATGATCGTTCCCCTTTGCCAACAGGCTGACCGGAAAGGTCAACAGTCAGCTTCGTATCTGATTTGTTCTCATGGAACAAGTAGGGAACGAAATTTTTTACGCAAGCGCCCTGGCGGCACTGGCCGAACGCAGCACCTCGTCCACTTTTTCGCTGATCTGCGCGACCGAGAACGGCTTGGCGATGAAGTGCATGTCAACGATGTCGATCTCGCTGCGCAGTTGGCTTTCGGCGTAGCCAGACATGAACAGGACCGGCAAGGCTGGCGCCAGCTTGCGAATTTCACGAGCCATGGCGGGACCGTCAAGGCCGGGCATCACCACGTCGCTGACTACAAGGTCGAAGCCTTCGTCCGCATGCAGCGCCGTGCGCAAGGCCTCAAGCCCGTCCTCGCCGTCGCGCGCGGTCGTCACTTCATAGCCCTGCCGCGAGAGCGCGCGTTCGGCGACCAGCCGGACCGAATCCTCGTCTTCCACGAGAAGGATTCGCCCGCCCCCTGCCCATTCGCTCTCTTGCTCGGGAGCGACCAGGGCCTTCGCCGGCGCTGCGCCGGGCGCCTCGCGATGGACTGGCAGGTAGACGCTGAAGCGGGTGCCCTTGCCGGGCTCGCTGTCGGCAAAGATGTAACCGCCCGATTGCTTGACGATGCCATAGACGGTCGAGAGGCCAAGGCCCGTGCCGCCCATGGCTCCGCCCCGCCCCTGCTCCTTGGTCGTGAAGAACGGCTCGAAGATCTTGCCGAGGTTCTCCGGCGGTATGCCCGCACCGGTGTCCTCGACGATCAGCGCGGTATATTCGCCCGCCGGGATGATCTCGCTGCGCATCGCGCGCACGTCGGATGCAGTGATGCGTCGGGTGGCGAGGGTCAGCTTGCTGGCGACAGGACGTCCCGGCGACGGCTTGTGCGAGAGCATCGCATCGCGCGCGTTTACCGCGAGATTGACGATCACCTGCTCGAGCTGGCTGGGATCGGCGCGCACGGGGCCAAGGTCGCGGTCGTGGGTGACGACAAGCTGGATCTTCTCGCCGATCAGGCGGCGCAGCATCTGCGAGACGTCGGAGACGACATCGGGCAGTTGCAGCACTTCGGGGCGCAGGGTCTGCTGCCGCGAAAAGGCGAGCAACTGCCGGGTGAGCGAGGCTGCGCGGTTGGAATTGGCGCGAATCTGCTGGATGTCGTCATAGTCCGAATCGCCGGGCGTGTGGCGCATCAGCATGAGGTCGCAGGTGCCGAGGATTGCCGTCAGCACATTGTTGAAATCGTGCGCGACGCCGCCTGCAAGCTGACCGACCGCCTGCATCTTGGTGGCTTGCGCGACCTGCCGCTTGAGCCGGGTTTCCTCGCTCGAATCGGTGAGGCCGAGCAGAACCGTCGCTTCGCCCAGCCCGCGCACACCGGCAAGGCTGAGCGAAACCGGATCGTCAGGCTGCGAGGCAAGACGGATGGCGATGTCGCCCGAAGTGGCTGGCCCCTGCCCGAAACGGCGAATGGCATCGCCAAGGGCCGCTTTGTCTTCGCGCGAGACGAGATCGGTGGGATAGCGCGGCGGCGTTTCGCCCTCGCGTCCGGCGGCGCGCATGAAGGCCGCATTGGCGAACAGCAGCCTGCCGTCGCGGTCCGCCATGGCGAGGCCGAGCGGCAACTGGCCGAGCAGCGCCTCGAGATGCGGCGCGGCATTGCCAGCTTCGCCATGCCCCGCCCCGATGCCGAGGCCCGCTTCCACCAGAAAGATCAGCGAGGGAGTCGTATCCGGGTCCGCCTCGGTGCCGTCAGGGTCTGAGAGGGGGACATGGTAGAGAATGAGCGGCGCACCGGCTGCCCCATTGCGCGCCCAGCCGATCCGGTCATCCTCGTCCTGGGTAAGGAACGAGACGAATTCGCGCCCCGCCATGTCGGCAGCCGGGTCGCCTGTCGCGCCTTGTGCAAAGCCCGCGCTCGCGCCGCGGATCGTGCCGTCGGGATCGACGAGTGCCGCGGCGATGCCGGCGCGCGCCAGGGCGCGGCCCATCTTGCCATCGAGGCGGGAGACCAGTTCGCCGATCGGATTGGCGGATTCGATCGGCTCGATCCGCCACACCTGATAATCCTCGCCGCGCCCGGCCCGCTCGACCCGTCCGCGCCAGCGCAGGCTGCCCGGCTCGCCGGTCTCGAGCAGGTCGATGCGGGCCTCGCCATCGCGCCATGCGCTGCGCGCCGCGCGTTCGAGCCGCTCGCGCGATGCCGCGTCGAGCCTGATCTCGCCTGGCGCCAGTTCGTCGCCGAACCATTCGCGATAGCGCCCGCTGGCGCACACGAGTCGCCCCGCCCTGTCGGTTATGGCTACCGCGCTGCCGCGCTGCTCGATGGCCGCGATCGTGACCGACCAGTCGGGCAAGGCGAAGCGCGTTTCCACTTCACCGTCGCCGCGACGCGAAAAGACCAGCGCGAGGGCACAGAACACGAAGATCGTCGCGGCAAAGGCAACCGTGGCAAGCACGCTTTGCGAGACGAACCAGATCGCGACCGTGCTGATCGCCAGCCCCACGCCGACCAGCAACCATTCGGCCAGACCGCCGCGCGTTTTCGCTTCATCAAGCGGGTCGCTGGCCGTGGCGGTACCGGATGTCAAAGCAGCTCTCCCTCACGAGCCATGTACCTGCGCTGCCTGGCCCGCAGCTTCCTGCCGACAATGAAGCGCCATACCCAGCCGGACACCAGATAGCCCACGGCCGCTCCGACAATCGCAAGCAGGACGAAGCCCACTGCCGTCGTCCCTGCGGTCTGGAAGAACCAGCTGTAGGTTTCCAGACGACCGCTGGAAATTTCCCGCCCGATCGCTTCGCTGTGACCGCTCGTGTCGATGTTCAGGAAGAACTGGCCGGTCTTGTTGGCCACCACCAGCCAGAAGGCGAGCGTCAGCGGGTTGGTGACGAAGGTTACCAGAACGGCGAGCGGCACGTTTGCCCTCGCAGGCAAGGCAAGAAAGGCGGCAAGGAAAATCTGCCCGATCGGAATGATGAAACCGGCAAAGATACCCAGCGCCACGCCGCGCGGAACGGAGCGGCGGGTAAAACGCCACAGCTCGGGCGACAGGAAGCGATGCGCGATAGGCGCGAGCCAGCGGTTTGACGCCATCTCTTCCCGAGTCGGCATCTTCGGCACGACCCTGTCTTTCAGGCGCTTTCTTTCCGCCACTACCCGTGTTCCCGCATCACTCGCGCCTTCTGGCGCTGCCAGTCGCGATCCTTCACCGTCTGGCGCTTGTCCGCCACATTCTTGCCGCGCGCCAGGGCCAGTTCGACTTTCGCCCGGCCACGGCTGTTGAAATAGATCGAAAGCGGCACGAGCGTCATACCCTTGCGTTCGACCGAGCCCTGCAAGCGAGCAATCTCGCGCTCGTGCATCAGCAGCTTTCGCGGACGCTTTGGCTCATGGTTGAAGCGGTTGCCGTGGCTGAACTCGGGAACGTTGGAATTGACCAGCCACACTTCGCCGTTGCGCACCTCGGCATAGCTCTCGGCGATAGACCCTTCGCCGAATCGCAGGCTTTTCACCTCGGTGCCAGTCAGGACGATGCCTGCCTCGAACGTCTCGTCGATATGATAATCGAACCGCGCGCGCCGGTTCTCGGCGACGGTCTTGATCTTCTCGAAAGTCTTGTTCTGCGGGCGGGCCATGGCTGGGGGCATTTAGGGACAGGCGGACCAAAAGGAAACGGGGCAAGCCAGAACAATCTTTCGTTTGCGCCACTTGTTCAGGCCTCGCCGATAAGCCACCCGGCCCCAAGAGCGCCCCTGCCATTTTTGAATTTGCGCACCAGATGCCTAGACTCGCCGGACGAATCGGAAAAAAGGGGAAGATAATCATGCGCATCCCGGCCACGCTTGCCGCTCTCGGATTTCTGGCCGCCTGCGGGTCCGGACCTGCGGAAGAAACCGCTTCGGTCGACAGCGATACAACTACGGAAGCGTCAGGAGATGAAGGCCTCACCGACTACGAAGAGGCCTACAAGGAAAAGGTGAAGGACCGTGTGCGCAAGTCCGTGGTGAAATCGCTGATGAAGGACCACGGGATTACGCAGGCGCAGGCAGAATGCCTGTCCGATCTTGGTTTTGCCACCATGAGTTCGCCGAAAAGCGATCCCAATGCGCGCTCGCGCGTCGAGACCTGCGACGTCGATCCGGACGAGGTCCTGCGCTAGATCAGGCCCAGCCGTTCGAGCGCCGCATCGACCTGAGCGCGGGCGTCGGCGTTTGGTGCGACCACTGGCAGGCGCACTTCACCGGTCATCCAGTCGTGCACGCGCGAGAGCGCATATTTGCATGGCCCTGGCGACGTATCGGCGAACATGGCGCGGTGCAGCGGGTGCAGTTGTGCGTTCAGGTCTCGCGCCTTCGCCAGATCGCCCTGGACCATTGCATTCTGGAAATCGGCGCAGTGCGTCGGCGCGACATTGGCGGAAACCGAAATGCAGCCCACCCCGCCGTGAGCGCCATGGGCCAGCGCGGCCTCGTCGTTGCCGGAAAGCTGACAGAAATCCGGTCCGATATGTTCGAGGTAGTCGGAAACGCGGGCAATGTCTCCGGTCGCGTCCTTCACGCCCGCGATGCGCGGAAGATTGGCCAGCGCAACCATTGTCTCGAGGCCGAGGTCCACAACCGAGCGGCCGGGGATGTTGTAGAGCACGACCGGGATTCCGATTGCGTCATGCACAGCCTTGAAGTGGGCGAACATTCCTTGCTGGTTCGGCTTGTTGTAATAGGGCGTCACGACCAGCACTGCGTCGGCTCCGGCCTTCTCGGCATGGGCTGCAAGCTGGATCGCCTCTGCCGTGGAATTGGAGCCCGCACCGGCAATGACAGGAACGCGACCTGCCGCCACCTCAATGCAGACTTCCGTGACCCGCATGTGCTCTTCGTGGCTCAGGGTCGGCGATTCGCCGGTCGTGCCGCAGGGCACGAGCGCGCTCGAACCGCATTCGATCTGCCACTCGACGAGCCTGCGGAAAGCCGCCTCGTCGAACGCCCCGTCCCTGAACGGCGTCACCAGAGCGGGAATGGAACCGGAAAACATGGACATTGCCTTTGCACTTGGTCCAGAGGCGGCACCCGCGCCGCGCGAGCGGACGGACCGGTCTGGGAAATTTCATTCAGCGCCTGATAAGGAGCCTATCGCCAAAATGTCCAGCATGCTCAAACTGACAACTTGCGCGGTGCTGGCCGCGACGGCCGTGTCGGCTGCCCCCGCGATTGCTTCCGATGGCTCGCATTGGGACGCAGCGCGCGCAGCTTCCGGCAATCGACAGGACCCCGGCGTGGCCCAGGCGATCGAGCAGTGGGCGGTGCTCAGCCAGGACGGCTCGCTGAGCTTCAACCAGTATTCCTGGCTGCTGCTCAACTATCCGGGCTTCCCGATGGAAGCGAAGATTCGCGGCTATGCCGAAGCGGCGCTGGAGCGGGAGACGGTCGATCCCCGCACGGTCGTTGCCTATTTCGAAAAGCAGCCGCCGCTGACCAATCAGGGACGGGCAAGGCAGGCCATGGCCCTCGCCGCGCTCAACTATCCCGGCGCGCGCGAAGCCGCGATCAAGGCGTGGCGCGGCGGTCCGATGAACGATTCGGTCGAATCCGCCCTGCTCTATCGCTATGGCGACCAGTTCAGCCGCGACGATCACGACGCCCGGATGGACGCGCTGCTGTGGGAAGGCTGGACCCAGGCGGCCGAGCGCCAGCTTGCCCGCGTGTCACCGGCCCGCCGCAACCTGTTCACCGAACGGCTCTCGATCGCACAGGGCCGTCCGCCCGGTTCGCTCGGCGTGCCGCTTTCGCCTACGGACATGCGCGATCCGGGCTATGTCCACGCCCGCGTCCAGCAGGCCCGCGATTCCCGCAACACCTCCACCGCCATCGCCGTGCTGACCAGCCGGCCCCAGTTGAGCGCACCGGCACTCGACCCGGAAAAATGGGTCAGCAACATGCTTTGGGCAGCAAAGGCGGCCAGCGCGGACGACGCCGTGCGCATCGCCAGCTCGATCGACGATGCCTTCGCGCCGGGCACCGACATCTCCGACCAGAGCTTCCGCGTGCGCGACGACTACACCTCGCTGATGTGGCTGGGCGGCACCAAGGCACTGTGGAACCTGCGCGATCCGCGCCGCGCCGCGCCGCTGTTCTACCGTTATGGCGCTGCCGCCAAGACGCCGGGCACGCGTACCAAGGGGCTATACTGGGCTGGACGGGCCCTTGCCGAGGCTGGCGACAAGCAGGGCGCCATGCGCTACTTCGAGCTTGCCGCCCAGTATCCCGATCACTTCTATGGCCAGCTCTCGCTGGAGCGCCTCAACCGGCCTATCCCCAACCTCAATGTCATGCCGGGCGACGTGCCGACCAACGCCCAGCAGGCCGCCTTCAACGCAAAACCGCTTACCCGCGCCGTCCGCGAAGTCGCCAATGGCTACAAGTGGCGCACTTCGGTGCGCTTCTTCCGCGAAATCGCCGAGCAGGCCACGACCGAGGCCGAGCACGTTCTCGTCGCCAATCTCGCCAGTGAGCTGGGCCGCCGCGACCTCGCCGTGATCCTCAGCCAGAGCGCCCATATCGATGGTCACGGCAATTTTGCGGTAATCGGTTTTCCGCAGGTTCCCGTACCTTCGGGCGCGAACTGGACGATGGTCCACGCGATCTCCCGTCAGGAAAGCCAGTTCGCGATGAACGCGATCAGCCACGCCGGGGCAAGCGGCCTGATGCAGCTCATGCCCGGCACGGCGCGCGAGCAGGCGGGCAAGCTTGGCCTGCCCTACGACCAGTCCGCGCTCATCTCCGACGCCACCTACAACCTGCGGCTTGGCGACGGCTATTTCGCGCGGATGCTGTCCTACTACGGTGGCTCCTATCCGCTCGCGGTGGGCGCCTACAACGCAGGTCCGGGCAACGTGAACAGGTGGCTGCGTGACAATGGCGATCCGCGCAACGGCAGTATCGACTGGGTCACCTGGATCGAGCGGATTCCGATCTACGAGACCAAGAACTACATCGCCAAGGTGCTGGAAAACGCGGTCGTCTATGAGGCTCTCTATCCCGGCAAGGGATACAACCGCGGTCGCTATCCGCTGAGCAATTTCCTCGGCAAGCCCGGTCCCGGCTGACCCCGCGCGAAACGCATGGCTTCGGACGGACCACCGATCACGCCGCAGGGAATGGCGGCCCTGCGCGCACGCTACGATCATCTGCTCGGCACTGAGCGGCCCGAGATTGTCGAAATCGTAAGCTGGGCAGCGGGCAACGGCGACCGCTCGGAAAACGGCGACTACCTCTATGGGCGCAAGCGGATGCGCGAAATCGACCGTGAACTGGGCCATCTCGCCCGGCGCATGAAGAAACTGCGCGTGCTCGATCCAGCCGCCCAGCAGGATCGCAACAGGGTCTTCTTCGGCGCGCAGGTGACGATCGCAGACGAGGATGACGAGCACCGCACGGTCACACTGGTGGGCGATGACGAGCAGGATGCGGCGAAAGGGCTCATCGGCTGGAGTGCCCCCCTCTCCCGCGCGCTTCGCGGCGCAGCAGTAGGAGATCTGCGAACGGTGCGGCTGCCCGGCGGCGAAAAGGAATGGGAAGTGATCGCCATCGCCTATCCGGCGTAGCCCGTGCCGTAATCAAAGAGTCCGCGTCAGCCCTGCGCGCGGTCATGCTCGGCGAGCATCTTGCTCAGCACGCTCGCTCTTTCCCGCTCCTTGCTCCAGTCGCGTTCAGGGTGATCCTTGAACTGGCGAAGCAGCGTCTCGAGCTCCTTGCGGCGGTCTTGCATGGTGGTTGGTTCAGACATGATCGTCCCTTTCGGCTTACCCCCTCTCGATTCCAGCATAGTATCATAATCCGGCCCGGCAACCGGCGCTCCGGCACCGGACGCGGCGAGCGACCCGTCACGGACGGTCGACAGCGATGTCCCTGCGCACGACATCGCCTTCGGGCGGAATGACGAACACATTCTCGCTTGCGAGGGCAATGCCCAGTCGCTTTGACTGGTCCGGTTCGATGCGCAGCGTGTAGGTGCCTGGCGCAACCTGCTCGAAAAGGTAGAAGCCGTCGCCTTCGGTTCTGGCCGAGTGCGCCACCTTGCCTTCGGCATCCACCAGTTCGAGCTGGACGCCGGAAACCGGCTTGTCCTGCCCTTCGGCGACGAAGCGCGCGGTCCCCTCGACCTCGCTGAGCGCAACTATCGCGAAATCGGAGGTATGGACGCGCCCCGCGCGCGGCACGAACGAAATGCCGGGAGATCTGGGATGGAGGGCGATGTCGGGCAGGCTTTCCATATCGACGCGGTAGCTCGCGCGCGTGCCGTCTCCCAGCCCACCTGCCATCGCGACACCTTGCGCATCGGTCTTGACCATGCGTCCGCCCAGGCCGAATTCGATGTCGGGCAGGACGAGATCGCCGTCATCGAAGCGATTGTCGCCATTCCTGTCGTGATAGGCGCGCACGGCAAGCGCGCCTCCAGCCGCAAGGCCGGGCCGATCCACGAAGAACCGCCCGGTCAGCGGGTTGCGCCCGAAGCCGATGCCGAACCGCAAGGCGGCAGTATAGGTTCCGCTCGGAAAGGCGTAGTCGCCGCTGAAACTCAGCGCGAAGTGCTCGAAGCGACGGGTCGCGGCAAGGCCGACCCGCGTTTCGCTGCCGATGAAAGTGTGGGACACCGACGCGCTGGCAAGCGTCCGGGAATCGATTGCATGATCGACCTGCACCGACGCCGTGCGCAGTTCGACGCTGGGCATGAGCGCATAGCTGACCGAGGCGCGGTATTGCGTCCGCGATCCGGCAAGGGTGGAAAGATCGAACTTGCCGACGAGGGCATTCGATGAAAAACCGCTGCTCGAACTCGTGCTGGAATAGTCGAACGTTTTCGAGACCATCAGGCCGCCAAGGCGCGTGGAAGCGCGCACCGTCGCCTGGGTCAACTTTCGACCGCCGGCAAATTCAAGCCTTCGCGCACGCAGCGAGATCGGCAGGAACACCGGATTGTCATTTCCGCCCAGAGTGAGCGTCGTATTGACGTTCAGCTCGCTCGCGCGGTCAAGGTAATCGGTCGAGAAGGCACGCACCTCGTCGATGAACTGCCCGGAATATTCAGCATGGGTCAGCGAATAACTCGCCCCGAACAGCTGTCCGCCGACCCCCAGTTGCGCCGATTTGCCGCCGCCCTTCTGAAGGCCGATATCCGCCTTGATCGCCATTCCCGAAATGCCGGTGCGAAGGCCCGCGCTGGCCATCCAGCTCGTTCCGTCCAGGGTCTCGAACCAGGAACCGGCGACCTGGGCTGTCAGGCCCGGCGTAAAGCCGTATTCCAGCGAGCCGGTAGCGCGCCACGCACCATAGTCCGCGGGAAGCGCCTCGAAAGGATCGCGTACGTTCAGCAGGTTGACGTCCTTCTGTGCCATGCCGAAGGAGTAGATGAATTCGCCTGCCTTGCGCCGCCCGTCCCCCACCCGGATACGGCGAACTTCCTCGTACCTCTGGCCCTGCGGACCGAAGAAGACAAGGCGAAAGACGTTAAGACCGAAATCGACCGGAACCTGCAGGAATTCGTACTGGCCGTTGACGGGCATGCGCGTCGATTCGATCAGGATGTCGTTGCGATAAAGCTCGACCTCATATCCATCGAGAAGTTCGCCGCGCAAGTCGATGGAATCGAACAAGGATGCCTGATCGATCGGCACGTTGGTGATGGCCGCGCCGCGCCCGCTTATGCCGCGCAGGCCGAGTGGCTGGGCCTGTGTCGAGACGTCGCCTATTTGAAATTCGGTTGCGCCAAGCGGACCGAACAGCCTGCCGTCCGGATCGCGCCTGCCCAGTTCAAATCTTGCCCCGGTCAGGCCATCCCGCGTCGACCCGCTCAGGTAGGTGCGCGCTGTCATGAAGGCGAGATCGCCTGCCATGCGCAGGTCGCCTTCAACGCGCGAACCCAGCGAACTGTCGGAAGCAGCTCGCAGTTCGATATCGGTCATGGGCGGCGTAAAGGCGCGCCACGGCGTCTTCTCGCGCGGCCAATCGTCGGCCTTGCTGCCGCCCTTCCGGCCTGCAAGCCGCGCCCTGGCGCGCTCGCGGGCTAGTCGCTGTTCGTAGGGGAACACTTCCAGCGGCTCGACCTTCACGAGCTGTGTGCGCAGGTCGGCGGTGAGTTTCAGCGGGAAGATCCTCGCGAAATCCTCGACCCGCAGATAAAGCTCGCCGTCGAAGGCGATCGCTTCGCCACTTTCGAGCGCCCTGCTCTTGCCCGAAAGCACGATCCTGCCCTCGCGCAGGTTGATGGTAACCGTGCGGTCCTCGCTCAGGAACCAGCCGCTGGCATAATGGCCATCGTCGCTCACCGCGATCGACAGATCGAGGAAGCGCGTCAGCGTGCCAAACGGCATGTAGACGCCGTTGCGCGTTCCATAGGCGACGATCGTATCGACCATCTCCTTCTTCGGGGTTTCGATCTGGAAGATCAGTTCGTCGTCATAACTCAGCGTCGGCTCCGCACCGGGCGGGAACGGCGCGACGGGCGAAGGGTGCGCGCTGGCGGCGGGCGTCGTTACCGGCGCTGCGATCGGAGCATCTGACGTCGAGGTGGAGACTGGTCGGGGCGCTGCTGCGGGCAAGGAGACCGCCAGTCTGGGAATGGGCAGGCTGTTGGCCACAACGCCTGCCGACTGGTCCTCCGCCAGGTCTGGCGCATCGTCTGCGCGTGCAGGCGCGGAATTCGAGAAGACCTGCGGGCTCTCCGGCTTCTGAACGAGGGCAGCTTCCCGCTCTTTTCCCGGCACAGCAGTCTGCCCTGTGACAGCCACTAGTGGCGGGCCGAATGCGGGAACCGGGAACGTATCGAAGCGAACGATTGCAGGGCCGGCACCGAGCGGATCGAGCGCTTCGCCCAGCAGGGACTCGATCTGCAAGTGCCTGTCGAAGCCCGTTCCGCCCGCTCGCGACAGCACCGGATCGTTGTCCAGCACCTTGCCGACTGCGGCAAATGGTGCCGTCGTTGCTTCTGACCCGCCCTGGGGTTCCGCCTCGATCAAAGCAGGCGCGGCCCTTGGAACCGGGGACAATTCGGCTTGCGGTCCGGCAACCGTTGCGACCAGCGGCCCGAGCGGATTGACGACAGGAGGTTCGACCACTGGCGGGGCGAGCGAAGCAGTGGTCTGGACAACCTGTTCCGCATCCGGTTCTGCTGCGCCCTCGCCTCTGGATTGCGCGGCCCTGCTCGGCCCGACAGCTACGGTCGCCGTGCCGGACTTTCCGAACTTAGGCTCCGGCAGGTCGAGCACGACCGAAAAACGGGCAAGGTCCGGTGCCGGTTCGACGACCGGTTCAGGCTGCGGCCCTTCCGCGCTGTCGCCACTCACGAGCAAGGCGGCCCCGACGATAGCCTGGCCAAGGAGCGGCAGCCGGTTTGCCTTGCCACTCTGCGAATGCGTCACGGCACCGTGATGTCCTGGCTGGCGAGGACTTGGCCGGGCCGATAATCGTCATCGATGTAGGTGACGGTGAGTTTCTTCCCACGAGCATAGGTGGAAGGCGGCACCTCGGGATCGAGCGGTATGGTAACCGAACGCTGGTCGATCTCCGGATAGACGCCGATGCCCTTCAAAACCCCGATCGGCTTGTTCGAGCCGGCCAACGTCACCTTGAGATCGCCGAATGCCGAGCGACTGCCGCTGCGGGCGATGACGAGACTGATCGCGTTATGGCCGCCGCCAAGCGGGGTCACGGCAATATTGCGCAACTCCGTCTGCAGGGTGGTTTCGCCGACCCGTACGATGACCGGGATGGAAATCCCGAAACGCGGCACAATGGTTACGCCGATGGAATTTGCCCTCGCCTTTCCCGAAGCGGCCTCGATCGAGAAGCCACCGGGCGCGATTGCGGGCACCTGGGTCACCGAAAGGTGCGTGCGATATTCACCCGGCGGTAGCTCAGGCGGAATGCGCGCCATGATCCTGACGGTCTGCGCTTCGCTTGGCGGCAGCGCGATCTTGCGCGGCGACCACCGAAGTAGGTCAATCGCGCTCTTGAGGCGCGCGCGATAGGCCTCGTCCTCGATGTCCTCGACGGCAACCAGCTTGCCATCGGGCATCATCATCTTGTCACTGAGCTTGATCTCGTAATTGCCCTCGGCGGGAGCCCGGTTGTAGAGGCCGAGCGTCGCGATGCGCTGCCTGTCCTGCAGGACGATGCGCTTGGGATAGAGATTGATGTCGCCCATGCCGCCGACGGAGCCTTCGGGCGGCTGATTCTGACTGGTTGCGGCAGGCGCTTCGGACTGGCCTTGAGCACCTGGAACCCACGCCATCGAGGCGACCATCAGCGTCAGGCAAGCCAAACGGACCCGGCCCGGGCCATCAGTCCGGATGACAGATCGTATCGGTACCAAAGAAAAACCCCCAAGGCAGCAAACCTGGGGGCGGTATGTGGATATACCTATGGCGGATCAATCAGCCCGCGGCGGTAAACCACAGAAATCTGGACCTATCATCGCTTCTTCGAAAATCCTGAAGAAGCGAAGCGCAGCCGGGCACCACTCGCTAGCGGTACCCGGCGACGCCAAGGCAAATCAGTTGTAGCTGACTTCGGCCTCGTAGGTGCCTTCATAGACATCCGGGCTTTCCGTTCCGGCGACGGTCAGGCGACCGCCAACCGTGAACGAAGCGTTGCCGGTTCCGTCAAGCGCGCCATCCGGAGCCGACGGGGTCGTGCGGAAGTCCATCGTGTCACCCGAGTTGACACCCGTGACCGTGCCCCGGCGAGTCACGATGCCAAACGTGCGGAGCGGATCGCCCGTCACGGTGAACTCGTCAGCCGAAGTGGTCGAGCCGGAAACGAAGCCGACTTCGCCATTGTCCGAACCGGTGCCGTCGGCAGCCGAAACGACAACCGAGCCGCCACCGCCGGTGGTGAAAGTGCCGAAGCTGAGCACGGCGCTCTCGACGTGGGTCAGCACGATCGGAGCGACGATGGTAGCGGTGGCCGCGCCGTCCGCGGTCGAGCTGTTGCCGGTGGGAGCTGCATGTGCGGTACCCGTGGCGAGAACGGCGGCAACAGCCACCATAGCAATCTTTTTCATGGTTAAACCCCTAGTAGTCACGTTCCCCAGTCACTGCCGTGGGATGAGCCTCCCGGAATTGGCAGCGAGCAACCGGCAGTTCATGACCGCCGATCTGCAGACTAGGTACTAACGCCTAGATCTTAATGAACTGTTGTTAACGCTGAGCAGTCCTGCCGTTTAATGCATTCTGGAGGCGGCATAAAATCACTCGTAGGCGACGGTGACCGGGACCGGCACAGTGTAATGACCGGGAACAAGAGGAGCCGTAATCTCCAGTGTCGCTCCGACCATGAAGCTGTCATTGCCGAGCCCGTCCAGAGTGCCGGCGGCTCCCGAGGCAGGTCGGCTCGCGCTCCGCACAGTCAGATCGATGACCCGGAGCGCACCACCAGGCCGTGAGGCCACCGCCGCCTGAAGGCTCTGCGGCACGGAAATTCGATAGCCGCGATGACGTTCGCCTGTGACTTCGAAACGGGCCGGATGCGCTGCGGGACACGCTTCAGCTCCCGAACAGGCCTCGCGCGCCCTTCCGCCATAGCTGACAGCGCCGTTTCCGGTTCCGATGCTCACAGTGCCGACACCGCTGCTCGCAACCATGCCGAAATCGAGATCGTCGATGCTTCTGACCGAGATCGGGCGCACCAGATTTGCTGCGGCATATCCCGTGGCTCTGGCCGAGGCTGCCGGAGACTGGGCCAATGCCGGAGCGCCCGGCACTGCCAATGCCAGCGCCATTGCAAGGCCGGAGGTGCGCCATGTGCGCAATCTTCGCGGCCTGATCGATGCAGCTGCCAGATTTGCTGTCGGTTTCATCGCGTCAAGCCATCCGCCCTGCCGCATAGCCGGTCAAATGACGGAAAGCACCGTGACCGAAACCGGGACAGGTGTGGTCAGATTTGCTCCACCGTAAAGGCTGGTCACGTCGAGCCGCCCGCCGACGTTGAAAGACACTGCACACAGACGCACCCGACAATTCGTAATCGTGATCTGGACCGAGTGACCTGGCAGGATGGTCAGTGCGCCGGGCAGGTCCGAAGTGAGATTGGAGACAGTGGCGCTTACGCCGCCCTGTGTGACTGGCGGCACCGTGCCAAAGGTGATGAGGAAAATCACGTCGAGGCGATTTTTGCCTTCATTTCCGCGATTATAGCCGACTGTAAATCGCGCCGGTCCGGGATTGTCGCCCGTCGCGGGGAAGATACCACTGTCAGAAACACTGCCCGACGGCGTGATGGTGCGCGTGCCCGTCCCGAACACGGCCATGGTCCCGAAACGAAGGTCGAGTTCGGGCTGGACGAAGGCCGTGGGCGTGTCGGCATGAGCCGGTTGCGGGGCGAGCGACAGCGCAGCACAGGCTAGCATCGCGCGAAGCATGGAGCCTCTCGCGGCAAAAAATATGGAAACAGCCTTGTGGCGCGACAGTGACATCGTGCCTTGCGCTATTGGCTCGCACGGTCCTGGGCAAACCCGCCCGATCAGTTGTCACCATCTTAGTAAAAGCGCCGGGTCTCAGCGCGACATCCTGTTCCAGGCATCGAGCGCGGCGATCTTGTAAGCTTCGGCAAGAGTCGGATAGTTGAAGGTATTTTCCAAGAAGTAGTCGATCGTGCCTTTCAGGTTGAGCACGGCCTGGCCGATGTGGATCAGTTCGGTCGCCCCTTCCCCGATAATGTGCACGCCGAGCAGGCGCCGGGTCTTCAGCGAGAAGATCATCTTCATCAGCCCTTGATCGAGGCCCATGATATGCCCGCGCGACGTCTCGCGCAGTCGCGCAATTCCGCACTCGTAGTTGATCCCCTTGTCGCGCACTTCCTGCTCGGTCAGGCCAACGGTCGAAATCTCGGGAACCGCGTAGATGCCGTAAGGAAAGAACTGCGGCGCGGGCGGCACCGGAAGCTCGAAGGCGTGACAGGCCGCGATGCGCCCCTGCTCCATCGATGTCGAAGCAAGGCTGGGAAAGCCGATCACGTCGCCCGCGGCATAG
>JAGREN010000142.1 GCA_020446505.1 Novosphingobium sp.
CCGGCCACGACGGCTCGATGTGTACACTTCACGCCAACAGCCCGCGTGAGTGCCTCGGCCGTATGGAAAACATGATCCTGATGGGCGACATCAAGATCCCGAAGGAAGCCATCTCGCGCCAGATCGCGGAATCGGTGGACATCATCGTCCAGGTGAAGCGCCTTCGCGACGGTTCGCGCCGTACGACCAATGTTACCGAAGTGATCGGCATGGAAGGCGACGTGATCGTCACGCAGGAGCTGTTCAAGTTCGAGTATCTCGACGAAACCGATGACGGCAAGATCCTCGGCGAATTCCGGGCTTCGGGCCTGCGCCCCTACACACTGGAAAAGGCTCGTCAGTTCGGATTCGATCAGGCCTATCTCGAAGCCTGTTTGTAGGCAGCAGTCAGTCTGCGAACCACGCTTTCGCAGCAAGCGAGAGCAGGATGACGGCGACCAGTAGCGCCCAGAAGAACAGGTTCGTCCAGGGCATCCAGCCTACATGATCGAGATTGCTGCGCTTCATGCGACGCCTGTCCGCGATCCATGAGATAATGGCGACGAGTGCGGCGATCAGGCCGGCAATGCCGAGAATTTCATCGGGGTTCATCGCCTGAGCCTTTGCCTTTGTCGCTGCGGGTCGTAAAGCGGCTGCGTGCCTTCCGCCGAACGTCCACTTCTAGCCATCGCTCTTCGTATTTGCGCCACCGCCTGTGTCGCTACCTTGATGGCGCTGGTGAAAGTGGCGAGCGCGCGCGGGATTGCCATTCCGGAACTGCTGTTCTGGCGGCAGGCGTCGACGATTCCCGTCATCCTCGTGATCCTGTTGACGAGTGGACAGATGTACAAGCTGCGTACTTCGCGGCTCAAAAGTCACGCCTTTCGCGCCGTATTCAGCTGCATAGGCATGTCGTCCGTGTTCACCGCGGCGATCCTTCTTTCATTGCCGCAGGCGAGCGTGCTGTCCTTTACCAGCCCGTTCTTTGCCGTGCTGGTAACGGCGCTGATACTGCGCGATCCGGTCGGCCCTTGGCGCTGGATCGCCGTGGGAATCGGATTTGCCGGCGTTCTCCTGATCGCGCAGCCTGGCGCCGAGCACCTCAATCCCATAGGTGCCGTTGCGGGCCTCACGGCGGCGCTGGTCGTCGTGATTATCAGCTATCAGGTCAAGGATCTGGCACGAACCGACGACGCCATCGCCTGCGTATTCTATCTCGCACTGTTCGCGTCGCTTTACCTCGCCGTGCTCATGCCGTTTTTCGCAACCCGCCATTCAGCCGAGGATTGGCTGCTGCTTGCTGCGATCGGAGCCGCAGGCCTTGCCGGGCAATACCTCATGACCGTTTCACTGGTTCATGGCGCGATCGCGACGGTCCTCATCATGGACTATGCACTCCTGCTCTGGACGACGGTGTTGAGCGTGATGCTCTGGGACGATTGGCCGCACCCTGCAACATGGCTCGGTGCCCCGCTGATTATTGCGGCGGGCACGATCATCACCATGCGCGAGCACCGGTTGTCGAAACAGGTCAGCCCGGTTTCGACGGGAATCGCGGACTAGGAACCAGACGCGCGATCAATCGTTTCGCTTTTGCACCGGCTCCGGAATGCGTCCGGTGCCAAACAAAGGAAACGAACCCATGATCCGCAAACTCATCCTCGCCCTTGGTATTGGCGCCATGGCGCTGGGCACTGCCGCCTGCAACACCGTTCGCGGCGCGGGCGACGACCTTCAATCCGCCGCCAACACTGTCGACAAGGAAATCTAGGCTGCTGTGGTCTGCGGGTGGGGAGCATCAGCCGCCCTGCCCCAGACCGAGGCCAGCAGGCTGCCGATTACGACATGGCAGACCGCTGAAATCGCGGCGGGAACCGGCGCAAAAGCAGCCTGCATCGGATTGGCGAATTGGGCCGCAAAGGCTTTGGTCGAGGCCATGCTGGCACCAAGTCCGCTATTCTGCATTCCCACTTCTATGCTGATGGTGCGAGCCTCTGGCGGCGCGAACCGCAACAGCCGGGTAACGCCGTAGCCAAGCGCAAATCCCAGCAGATGCAATGAGATCACGGCAGCGAGCAGGATTCCGGCGTTCTCGATAATAAGATCTCGCGACTTGGCGATAATGCCGGCGACAATCACGACAACCCCTGCAACCGAGATCAGAGGGGAAAACTCGCTGACCCGCAACGCAGCCTTAGGCAGGACGCTATTGAGCGCGATGCCCGCCACGACTGGCAGAAGGACGATCACGATCATTTCGCGGAACAGGTTCCAGCGGTCGATCTCGATGTAATATCCGGCGAGCCAGCCTGTCAGCAGGGGCGTGAGCACGATGGCGACAAGAGTGGAAGCCATCGTCATGCACACCGAAAGCGCGACGTTGGCGCGCGCCAGGTAGGTCACGACATTGGATGCCGTACCACCCGGACAACAGGCGACGAGGATCAGCCCCACCGCAAGGCCGGTCTCGAGACCAAAGACCGCGGCAAGCGTGACTCCGGCCAGCGGCATGATCGTAAACTGCAGCACCACACCGGCGGCTACGGCACGCGGCATTGCCAAAACCCGTCGGAAGTCCTCGACTGACAGGGTCAGCCCCATGCCAAGCATGATGACGCCGAGCAGCACCGAAATCAGCGGCTGGCCGAACGGAGCCACACTGCCATCGCCTACCCACAGCCAGTGCTCGGGCAGGATAAACGCCCATGCAGTCCCCAGCACTGTCCAGATCGCGAACAGGCTTGTCGCGCGCTGGATCATTGCTGCTTTTCTGCGGCCATTTCAGCTTCGACCTCGCTCAATGCGCCTTCCATCACTGTCGCCTTCGGAAAGCCCTGGTACATGGCGAAATGAAGCACGAATTCGCGCATTTCCGCCATGGTGACGAGGCCACCGGCTATGGCTGCGCGGGCGTAGACCTTGACCGGCGTTGGTGCTCCAGTCGCGACGACACAGGCGAGTGTGATCCACAGGCGCGAACGCTTGTCGAGGCCGGGCCGATCCCAGACCTCGCCGAACACGAAATCGCGCGCAGCATTGGTCATCGGCGTTGTATCGAAGCTGGGCAATTGCACCCCTGCAATCTCCCTCGCGAGTTCGATCCCGCGTTCGGTGCGACCTTCTGCCATATCACTCTCCCTGTCCTGAATTGCGCTCACCATGCGCAAAAAGAACAGGGATGCCTAGCCGCTATCCTCGCCTTTCCAGACGAGAACGGGTTTGCGCGCAGCCAGCGTTTCGTCGAGGCGCCGTCTCGGGGCAAGAACAGGCGCGGCATGCAGGCTCTCGTCGCCGTTCAATGCTCGCGTGGCGACATGGCGTAGCGAAGCGATAAAGCGATCCAGCCCGATCCGGCTTTCTGTCTCGGTCGGCTCGACCAGCATCGCGCCTTTCACGACCAGCGGGAAATAGACCGTCATCGGGTGGAAGCCTTCGTCGATCAGTCCCTTGGCAATGTCGAGAGTCGAGTAGCCTTCCGGCAGGTTCGTGTCGCTGAACAGCGCCTCGTGCATGCAGGGTCCGGCCTTGCCGAACGGTGCCTCGAGCAAGTCCTCGCACTGCCTCAGGACATAGTTCGCGTTGAGCACGGCATCTTCGGCAACCTGCTTCAACCCGTCCGCGCCATGACTGAGCATGTAGGTCAGCGCGCGGGTGAACATGCCCATCTGCCCGTGAAAGGCAGTCATGCGCCCGAAAGCCTTGGTGTGGCCGAACTCGTCTGCGTTATCCTCCTCGACGAGATGGACGAGGCCGTCATCGGTCCGTTCCGTGAAAGGCAGCGGACCATAGGGACACAGCGCCTCCGAAAGCACGACCGGCCCCGAACCCGGCCCGCCGCCGCCGTGCGGTGTTGAAAAAGTCTTGTGCAGGTTGATGTGCATGGCATCGACCCCAAGGTCGCCGGGCCGCACTTTTCCAACGATCGCGTTGAAATTCGCCCCGTCGCAGTAGACATAGCCGCCGACCGCATGGACCGCGTCCGAAATCGCCTTCATGTCGCGCTCAAACAGACCGCAGGTGTTGGGATTGGTTATCATCACACCTGCGACGTGCGGGCCGAGCTTTTCCTTGAGCGCGGCGAGATCGACGCGGCCGTCGGCTGTCGCCGGGATCGATTCGACCTTGTAGCCCGCAAAGGCAGCCGTGGCCGGATTGGTCCCGTGCGCACTTTCCGGCACGAGGATGACGTCGCGCATCTCGCCCGCGTCATCATGCGCAGCCTTGATGCACAACAGGCCGCACAGCTCGCCATGCGCGCCTGCCTTGGGCGACAGGGCAACGCCCGCCATGCCGGTCAGCTCGATCAGCCAGTGCGCCAGTTCCTGCATGGCTTCGAGAGCGCCGCGCACGGTCGCAGTGGGTTGCAGCGGATGCACATCAGCGAAGCCCGGTAGCCGCGCTACCTTCTCGTTGAGGCGCGGATTGTGCTTCATAGTGCAGGAGCCAAGCGGAAACGGTCCGAGGTCGATCCCGTAGTTGAGCCGCGAAAGCCGCGAGTAGTGTCGAACGGCTTCCGGCTCCGTCAGTCCGGGCAGATCGGGAGCGTGTTTGCGCAGGAACGGCGCCAGTGCATCGGCGGGCTCGTGTTCAGGCTCGATCAGGTCGACGCCGCATTTCTCCGCACTGCCGATTTCGAAGCTCAGGGCTTCTTCGAGCAGCAAGCCGCGGTCGCCACTGGCTGTCACGAAGCCTTCGTCGGCATAGTCCGCATCGCCCATTGTGGGCTGCCATCCAGAGGGGTTGGGCGCACTCATGACAGCACCTCCGCCAGTTCGGTGGCAAAGGTTTCGATATCCTCGTCCTCCGTCAGTTCACTGGCAGTGACGAGAATGCCGTTTCGAAGCTCATCGACGCCGGGATAGAGCCGCTCGAGCGCAACACCACCAAGCACGCCCCGCTCGGCCAGTTTCGCTAGCACTTCGCGTCCGGGTTTGGGGAGAGTCAGGGTCACTTCATTGAAGTAGGCGGAGTTGACACATTCGACGCCCGGCACTTGCGAAAGGCGCTTCACCGTCGCCTGCGCACGGGCATGATTGATACGAGCGAGCCGCGCCAGACCCTCGCCGCCCAGCAAGGTCATGTGAATACTGAAAGCTAGCGCACAAAGCCCGGAATTCGTGCAGATGTTGCTGGTCGCCTTCTCGCGACGGATATGTTGCTCGCGGGTCGAAAGCGTCAGTACGAAGCCGCGTTTTCCCGCAGCATCCACAGTTTGTCCACAGAGCCGTCCCGGCATCTGCCGCACGAATTTCTCGCGGCAGCCGAACAGACCGAGATACGGGCCGCCGAATTGCAAGCCGACGCCCAGAGACTGCCCCTCACCTACGACGATGTCAGCACCCAGGTTCCCCGGCGCTTCGATCATGCCGAGTGCAACCGGCTCGGTCACGACCGCAATCAGCAGAGCGCCCGTCGCCTGCGCGGCCTCGGCAATGGCGGTCAGATCGGGAATGCGTCCGAGAATGTCCGGATACTGGATCACGACGCAGGCGGTCTGATCGTCGATCTGCGCGATGAGTTCGTTTTCGCCCGGCTGAGGTGAAAGGTCAGGCGTGCCGCTGGCGATTGTGTCGCCGGTAAAGCGCGCCATGCTTTTCGCGACCGAGACGTAGTGAGGGTGAAGGCCACAGGACAACAGCGCCCGCCCGCGCCGCGTGATCCGGGTCGCCATGGCAATCGCTTCCCAGCATGCCGTCGACCCGTCGTACATCGAAGCATTGGCGATATCCGTGCCGAACAGGCGAGCGACCTGCGTCTGGAATTCGAACAGGACCTGCAAGGTGCCCTGCGCAATCTCGGGTTGATAGGGCGTGTAGGCGGTCAGGAACTCACCGCGCTGGATCAGGTGATCGACTGACGCCGGGATATGATGGCGATAGGCCCCTGCGCCAAGGAAGAAGGGCGCATCGCTTGCCGCCAGGTTCTTGCCCGCAAGGCGGCGCATGTGCCGCTCGACCGTGATTTCGCTGGCATGCGCGGGCAGACCTTGCACAGGCCCGTCCAGCAGCAGGCCATCGGGAACATCGCAAAACAGGTCGTCGACCGAGCCTGCCCCGATCGCGGCAAGCATGTCGGTCCGGTCGGCCTGGGTTAGCGGCAAGTAGCGCATCGTGTTTACAGCCCCGCGATGTAGGTCGTGTAGGCAGCCTCATCCATCAGGCTGTCGAGCTCGCCAGGGTCGGACAGGGACACGCGGAACAACCAACCCTCGCCTTCGGCATCGGTGTTCACTTTCTCGGGTTCATCGGCGAGCGCATCGTTCACTGCGACGACTTCGCCCGAAACCGGCGTGTAGACGTCCGACGCGGCCTTGACCGAGTCGACCACCGAAACGGAATCGCTCTTGCCCACCGTGCTTCCCACTTCGGGCAGTTCGACAAAGGTGATGTCGCCAAGCTGGCTCTGGGCATAGTCGGTGATGCCGACCGTTCCGACGTCTTCGGAAACGTCGATCCACTCGTGATCCTTTGTGAAATGGCGGCTCATGGGCGAACTCCTCGACGGTGATAACGATGGGGGACAAAGGGCATGGGAACGACGCGGGCCGACAGCAGCTTGCCGCGCATCTCCACTTCGAGTTGCGTATCCGGCGCTGCATGAGCGGAATCGACGTAGGCCATGGCTATCGGGTGCTGGAGCGATGGCGAGAAACCGCCAGAGGTTACAACGCCAACCTCTCCGCCCTCCGACATGACCTTCGCGCCTTCGCGCGCCGCCATACGTCCTTCAAGTGCAAGTCCGACGCGAAGCCGCTGTGGGCCATCTGCCAGAAGGTCGAGAATCCGCTCGGCTCCCGGAAATCCGCCACCCTCCCGGCGAACCTTCGAAATCGCGAAGGCAAGATCGGCGCTGACCGGATCGGTTTCCGGTGTCAGGTCGTGGCCGTATAGCGGCAAGCCAGCTTCGAGCCGCAGCGAATCGCGCGCGCCCAGGCCGATGGGCATGACTTCGCCCATTGCTGTCAGGGCATCGGCCAGCGCTACGACATCTTCTGCGCGCACCGATATCTCGAACCCGTCCTCGCCGGTATAGCCTGTCCGGCTGATGCCGAGCGGGCGTTCTCCCCACATGAACGGACCGGCCTGCATGAAGGTCAGGTCTTCGAGGCTCGGCATTCCTTCGAACGCGGGCTTGAGACCGAGTGCGCCGAGTGCCTTGGCTGCCTCCGGTCCCTGCAACGCCAGCAAGGCGTGCTCGTCGAGGTGATTGAGCGTGACATCGTCCGGCAGGTATTCGCGCAAGTGCCCGATATCGTCCCACTTGGTCGCGCCGTTGACGACGACGTAGTACTCATCACCGCGGTTAGTCACCATCAGATCGTCGAGGATGCCGCCATCCTCGGCGAGCAGCAGCGAATAGCGCACCCGCCCCGGCTTGAGCGCCGATATGTCACCTGGCAGCAGCGTTTCGAGCGCCTCGGCCGCGCCCTGGCCGGACACGACCAGCTGACCCATGTGGCTGACGTCGAACAGCCCGGCGTGTTCGCGCGTCCACAGGTGTTCGGCGATGATGCCTTCGTACTGGACCGGCATCATGTAGCCCGCGAACTCGACCATCCTTGCCCCGCGATCGCGGTGCCATTGGTCGAGCGGAAGCAGCATCGGGGCCGCGTCCGCTTCGCCATCAAGTTGTTCGTCTATCTCGCTCAAGGTACAGCTCCGCCACCCGCGACACACCAATCAGGTGCCCCCTCTGTCACGGAAGCCTGAGAGCTTTCCCTCGCAAATGCCTGACAAGGCGGGCGAAGTTACACCTTCGGCGGCCCGGCGGACCGGACACTTTCCAGAGTATCGCTATCGACAGGTGCGGTCCCTTTGCCTGAGAGATTCCGGGGCGGTTGCTCCTTCGGCGCCCTGCCCGATCCAGTGCGAATCGGTCAGGAACTCTCCCGCATTGCCAGCGAACCCATGCACGATGGAGGCGCTCGCAAGCCAAGTCAATCAGGCCGCCTCGCGCGCCTCGCGATAGTCCACCGATCGTTTCGCTGCGTAGCGCAGGGCATCGTGTTCGTGAACGAACTTGCCCGCGGACCGCTCCTGCGCGAGCGCGAGTATCGTATCGGCCAGGTCCGATGTGCGGATCGAGCGATAGCGCCGCGCCTTGCCATTGAGGAACAGGTTCATGACCGGGGCGAAGACCATGGCAAGCCTCTCAATCGGCCTCACGGCGTCGCGCTTTCCGACAAGCAGGCCCGGCCTCAATACGTCGAGGCGGGCGAAGCCCAGCTTGCGAAGTTGTGCCTCAACCTCTCCCTTGGTGCGAAGGTAGAAGTTGCCCGAAGCCGCATCGGCACCGACCGAGCTGACCAGGATCATGTGCCTGATTCCGGCATCACGGGCAGCTTTTGCGCTCGCCAGCACGAGATCGTGATCGACCGCGCGGAAGGCATCGCGATCTCCGCCGACGTCCTTCATGGTCGTGCCGAGCGCGCAGACGAACACGTCCGCCCTGCTCGCTGCAATCGCTTCGGGCCATCCTTCGACAGGTGCCAGCAGAACTTCCATCCGTGCACCGGCAGGCAGGTCCATTTCGCGCCTCGTAACCGCGACCAGACGGACGTCGCCGCGCCCGACGCATGCCTCGACGAGAGACCTGCCGACCAGCCCGGTCGCGCCGACAAGGCAGATTCGACGCAGTGACGAAGCCCTCGCCATCAGGAGCCGCAATCACACATTGCGCAGGTCTTCCGGCGTACGCCCGAAGATCTCGCTGTGGCGCGACAGGGCGAAGCGGTCCGTCATCCCGGCGATGTAGTCGGCGATATGACGGCTGCGATCGGGTTCATGTCGAGGCATGGTATCCAGCCATTCCTCGTCGATCAGCACGGGTTCCTGCGAATAGGCGACGAACAGCTCCGATACCACGCGCTTGGCCTTGCGCGCGGTCTCGGCCTGTTCGGGATGGTAGTAGAGCTTTTCGTACATGTAGCGTTTGAACTCACGCTCGCTGTCCTGAAGCTCAGCGGAGAACGCCGCCGTCGCACGCTGGGCTGCGCGGACGTCTGCAACATCTCTCATGCCCTGTGAGCGTCGCTGCGTCTCGGCAATGACGTCGTTGACCATCATGCCGATTTGCGAGCGGATCAGTTCGGCAAGCTGGCGGTCGAGCGGCGCATCGGGGAAACGCCGCTCCACCTCGTGCCAGCGCGTCGCAACGAAGGGGTGGTCTAGCAGTTCCTCGAGATCGAGGAAACCTGCCCGCAGGCCGTCGTCGATGTCATGGTTGTCATAGGCGATATCGTCGCTGATCGCGGCGACCTGTGCCTCCAGCGAGGGCCATGAGGCGAGATCGAGCGGGTAGGCGTCGTCGAGTTCGGCAAGCGCCCAGTTCGGATCGCGCACCGGCCCGTTGTGCTTGGCCAGTCCTTCGAGCGATTCCCAGGTGAGGTTCAGCCCGTCATGCTCGCAATAGGGCGATTCGAGCCGCATCAGGGTGCGCAGGGTCTGGGCGTTGTGATCGAAGCCGCCTGCCTTGATGAGCGCCGCGTCGAGGGCTTCCTCACCCGCATGGCCGAACGGCGCGTGGCCGATATCGTGGGCGAGCGCGAGCGCCTCGGTCAGGTCTTCGTTCAGGCCAAGCGCGCGGGCGATGACGCGGGCGATCTGTGCGACTTCGAGGCTGTGAGTGAGCCGGACGCGGTAGTGGTCGCCGTCAGGAGCGACGAAGACCTGCGTCTTGTAGCGCAGGCGGCGGAAGGCGATCGAATGGATGATCCGGTCACGATCGCGCTGGAAGTCATCGCGTGGGCCGCGCGCGATGGCGCTTTCCAGCGCGTACTCGCGGCCGCGCGAGCGTTCGGGGTAAGAGGCGAAGAGAGCCCGGTTCAACGCATGGTCATCCCATGATCCAGTCGACTGCCGCATCGGCATGGATCCGGGTGCAGTCGTAGATCGGCAGCACGTTGGCATCGACGTCGACGATCATCTCCAGTTCGGTGCAGCCCAGCACGATGGCCTCTGCGCCTTCCTGTTCAAGAACGGTGATGATCGTCTTGAGCTCGCGCTCGGCCTGACGGCTCACCTTTCCGGCGAGCAGTTCCTCGTAGATGATCTGGTCCAGCGTCTCGACCCGCTGCATGTTCGGCGGCAGCAGTTCGATGTCTCTGGAGACCAGTTTCTGGCGGTAGAAGCTCTCCAGCATGACATTGCGCGTTCCGAGCAGCGCCGCGCGCTTGACCTCGTCCGCGACCATGCGTTCGGCAACGCATTCGGCGATGTGCAGCATCGGCACCGATACGGCGGACGCCACCGTGTCGAAAACCTTGTGCATCGAATTCGCACCGATCAGGATCGCACTTGCCCCAGCCTGTTCGAGCCTTTGCGCGCTTTCCGACAGGACGTCTCCGGCCCGCGCCCAGTCGTCCGCGCTCGACAGGCGGCTCAATTGCGCAAAGTCGAGGCTCTCGATCAGCATCGGCGCGCTCGATCCCATGCCCGCGCGCGCCTGCACGCCGCGGTTGATGTGTTCGTAATAGGTTCTGGTCGAGTACCAGCTGAGGCCACCAATCAGGCCGATCTTGCGCACCAGGTCGCGTCCTTTCGATTCTGGGTGGAATTGGGCTGGCACCTACCGGCACTTGATAGCGCCGTCCAGATGCGCAGCCTTCTCATCGGCTCGTCGCTCGCACGGCACGTCTGGAACGCATGAGACACAGTCCTGATAAAGAAAAATTCGCCTGCCGCGAGCGCGGACAAGCGTGCTCGCCGCTTGGCGATCTGGCAGGTCGGATCGGGGTACTGTTCGCAGACATGACTGCCTTATGCCACGATTGCCCGAAGTTAGGAAAACGCCTTGTCGTGCCTCAATGCTGGAGTGCCTTGACCACGTCTTCCACCATCTTCTTGGCGTCGGAGAGCAGCATCATGGTCTGGTCCATGTAGAACACTTCGTTGTCGACGCCTGCATAGCCCACGCCGGACATCGAACGCTTGATGAAGAAGATGGTCTTGGCCTTTTCCACGTCGAACACGGGCATGCCGTAGATCGGCGATCCCTTGTCGGTCTTGGCTGCCGGGTTCACCACGTCGTTGGCGCCGATGATGAAGGCGACATCGGTCTGGGCGAATTCGCCGTTGATGTCTTCCAGTTCGAACACTTCGTCGTAGGGCACGTTGGCCTCGGCGAGCAGCACGTTCATATGGCCCGGCATGCGGCCTGCAACGGGGTGGATCGCGTATTTGACCGTGACGCCATGCTCCTTGAGCAGGTCGGCCATCTCGCGAAGAACATGCTGTGCCTGGGCCACCGCCATGCCGTAGC
>JAGREN010000143.1 GCA_020446505.1 Novosphingobium sp.
TATGCACCGATGATCGCCATGCTGCTGGGTCTCGTGTTCCGAGGCGTCGCTTTCGAGTTCCGCTGGCGCGATCCCGCACACCGTGGCCTCTGGGACAAGGCTTTCACGGCCGGGTCAATCGTGACGACATTTGCTCAGGGCATTGCGCTTGGCGCACTGCTGCAGGGCATCACCGTCGAAGGTCGAGCCTATGCGGGTGGCTGGTGGGAATGGCTGTCCCCGTTCAGCGTGCTGACGGGTTTCGGACTCTTGGCCGGCTACAGCCTGCTCGGTTCCTGCTGGCTGGTCTGGAAGACCGAAGGTGCACTGCAAAGACAGGCGCGCACCTATGCGGGACGCTTCGGCATCTTTCTCCTGGCGATGATCGGCGTCATCAGCCTCATGACGCTGACGCTCGAACCGCAATATTACCAGCGCTGGCTATCCTATCCCGGCCTGCTCGTGACGGTGCCGGTACCGCTCGCCACGGTGATCGCCACCGTCCTGTTCTACCGCAGCCTGAGCCGGGGCAAGGACGCACAGCCGTTTTTCTGGGCGCTGTCGCTGTTCGGCCTGTGCCTTGTCGGCCTCGGCATCTCGATCTGGCCCGATGTGATCCCGGCCCGTGTGTCGATCTGGGAAGCCGCCGCTCCGGAACGCAGCCAGATCTTCATGCTCGTCGGCGCTGCGATCATGGTACCGATCATCCTGGCCTATACCGCATGGTCCTATTGGGTGTTCCGGGGCAAAGTCGGCTCCGAAGGCTACCACTGATGTCGCGGCACCTGCGCCAGCTGGGCTGGTTCGTGCTGATCTGGGCATTGAGCGTGCTGGCAGTAGGTACGGTTGGTCTGCTCATTCGCATGATCCTGCACTAGCCGCGTTCCGCCTCCGGGGCTGGACGCGGCAACTCCCTGACGCCACAAGACTGGCGGCAATTTTCAGGGAGAGAATGATCGCATGGATGCCAGGGCCTATCGCGCATCGCTGAACGACGGACGCCGCGTCTATGCCCGCGGCGAGCGTGTTACCGACCTCGCCGCGCACCCGGACTTCGCACCCAACATCGAGCGGACCGCCGAAGTCTATGACCGGTTCGAGGCCGATCCTGAAGCCAGAGAAGCGTTCTTCACTCCGCCAACGACGATCGAAGGCATGCGCCATCATGCCGCGCTCCATGTCGATAGCGCCACCCACACCACCTATTCCTCATTGATGACCCTGCTGACGGCAGCGGACCGCATCGCCGCCGTGCGCCCGCAGGCTGCCGAGGCAGTCGCTGCCTATGTCGCAATGGTGCGCGACAAGGACCTGCGCATTGCCGAGTGCATTACCGATGCCAAGGGCGACAGGTCCAGGCCGCCTTCCCAGCAGGAGGACAAGGACGCCTATCTGCGCGTCGTCGAGCGTCGCCCTGATGGCGTTGTCATTCGCGGTGCAAAGCTCCACATCTCGCTCGCTGCAAGCAGCCACGAACTGATGGTTATCCCGACCAAGGCGATGAAGCCGGGTGAGGAGGATTACGCCATTGCCTGCGCCGTGCCAGTCAACGCACCGGGCGTATCGATCGTCAACGTGCTCAATGCAGCCCCGCCGGAAGGATCGGACCCGCGAGATTTCCCCTTCGCCAACCAGCGCGCCGTGCCGCAGGGGTTCGTCATCTTCGACGACGTATTCGTGCCGCACGAGCGCATCTTTCTCGATGGCGAAGTGAAGCAGGCGGCGGTGTTCGCTCATTCGCTCGGCCTGTGGGTACGAACCAGCTCGATGATCTCGATGTGCGATGGTTTCGACGTGATGGTCGGCCTTGCGCAGCTTATCGCCGAGGCCAACGGTCTGGAACGGGTCGATCACATCAGGGCAAAGATCTCCGAGATGATTATCCATTCCACGCTGCTGCGTGCGACGCTGGAAGCATCGATGGTCCATGCGGCCAAGCTCGAGAGCGGCGTGCTAGCACCAAGCGAGATCTACACCAACGCCGGAAAGTATCACGGAGCGGCAAACTACATGGTAATGGTGCGCCATCTGCTCGACATCGCGGGCGGCTCGGCGATCACCGCCCCTTCGATGCGCGACCTGGAGAATGAGGATATCGGCCATCTCGTGCGCAAATACATGGGCACCAGACAGTCCATCGATGGAGCCTATCGCACCCGCCTGTTCCATGCCGTCCATGACCTGACGACTTCCGCGCATGGCGGCGCGAAATATGCCGGCCTGCTGATGGGTGGCGGCGGACTTTATGCGCAGAACATCGTCACCCGCATGCGATACGACATCGAACGCGCCAAGCGCATGGCGTTCGATGCGATGGGCTGGTCGCCGGAGCGGGACTGAGCGATGGCCGACACACTGCCCAAGGCGCTCGGCTTCGACGTGTTCGGCACCGTGGTCGACCGGCGCACATCAGTCTCGCGGCAATCGCGCCCTTTCCTCGATGCGCTCGGAAGGTCAGACATCGACGCGGGTCAGTTCGCGGATGGCTGGCGCGCTCGCTATGCCCCGGCGATGAAGCGAGTCAACGAAGGCGAGCGCGAGTTCGTCGTTCTCGACGTCCTGCACCGGGAGAACCTCGAAGACCTGCTCCGCGAAAACGGTATCGATCCCGCAGAGTTGGGCGAGGACAGACTCGAAGAATGGAACCGCGCCTGGCACCGGCTCGATCCCTGGCCGGACACGGTCGAGGGACTGACCCGGCTCAAGAGCAAGTTTCCCATCGTGGCCTTGTCCAACGGCAACGTCGCCATGATGGTGGCGATGGCGCGACATGGCGGACTGCCGTGGGATGCGATCCTCGGCGCCGAATTCGCCAGATTCTACAAGCTGCACCCGCGCGCCTATCTCGCCAGCGCAGAGGCACTGGGGCTCTCCCCTTCGGAACTGTGTCTTGTTGCCGCCCACCATTCCGACCTAGCGGCCGCGCGCGATTGCGGACTGGTGACGGCCTATGTCGACCGTCCCGAAGAACATGGCGGCCGTCCAGCACCCGATCTCCATGCGAAACAGGAATGGGAATGGTCGGCAGGCAGCTTCACCGAACTGGCTGACCTGTTGGGCTGCGACTGAGGCCTATCCGGCTGCCAGTCGGTCCATGAGCGCAATGGCAGCCTCGCGCCGTTCCTCGTCGCGCGTAACCTCCAGCATGGCGCTCAGGCTCGCCCGCGCCGCTTCTGTATCGCCTAGCTGCGCCTGCTGTTGGGCCAGTGCCCACCAGACATCCGGAAACTCCGGCGCAATCTGCGCCATCCGCTCGTGGATGGTCAGCGCCCTGTCGCTGTCGCCTACCTGCGTCGCGCGCGAAGCCTGATTGGTCAGCAAGCGCACCAGCACCGCACGATTGGGCACAGGAGCGAGATATTCCGGCAAGACCTCGGCCTCTGGCCCGACGAAAGTGCGGACCAGTGCTTCCAGTTCATTGCGTGACATTGCCTTGCCGCCATGAAACGGGTCGAGCACCAGAAACCGCTTGGAGCCAAGCCGAACCAGAACGTGGCCCGGCATGTTGAGCGCCCATGCGCCCCACCCCATCCTGCGCGCAGCCGAAACGTAAAGGATCGAAAGGCTTACAGGCAGCCCCTGCCTGCGCTCCAGCACGCGGATGAGATCGGCGTTGACTGGCGCGCCATAGGCCATCGAATCGCCGATGAAGCCATATTCGTCGCCCAGCACCTGCTTCAGCGCGGCGCCGCGCTGTTCGAGCGTATCCAGCCCGGTCGCGACTTCTTCAAGACGATCGGCAATCTCGTCGAGCAGGCCGTTATAAGGATCGAGATCGATGCCGTCATGATCGAGAGCACTCAGCACCAGAGCCGCGCGATCCAGCTCGATTTCCTCGTCATCGAGCAGGGGCAGTTCGTCGATCTCGTAGCTCATGGCGAAGGACTATGGCCCATCGCCGGACTGCGGGCCAGTGTCGACGGCAGGCGAGCTTTCGATGACTCGCGGCGAGGCTGCCTTGGCGCGCTTGTCGATCTCGTCGTCAATCTGCTTTGCAGTCGTACCGATCTGCTTTGATGCCGCATCGTAACGTTCGGAAAAATCGGGCTCGCGATTGCAGCCAGCCAGCAATGCGATGCACAGCAGGGCAGCGGCACGCATCAGTAGTTCTTCCTGATCCGCACGTCGACATTGCTGAGGCCCGAGCCGCCAGCCTGACTGAGCACCGAAAGCCACGGCGTTATCGCCACTTCAAGCTGCGTCGCGGTAAAGCCGCGCGCGTCGGTGATGAGCTCGACGTAGATATCGTCGGTAATGTACTGCCCGGCCGCCAGCGCGGTGCCCCTTCCGGTTGCTTCATCTGCGCCGAGAATGCGCAGCCGGTCGATGCCCGCTGCCGAGCGTAGCTTGCCAAGCGGATTGAGCCCGCCGCCCGTCGCGCGAAGCGAATTGAGCGACGATGCGAGTTGCACCGCCTGGATTGCGGACAGGTTTGCAATCGAACTGCCGAACAGGATCCGGGACATGATCTCGTCCTGTGGAAGCCCCGGTACCGAACTGAAGCTGATCTGCGGATTGGTCGCCCGCCCGTCGATGTTCACGTTGACGAGCACGTCCTCCACATCCTCGCTGGCAGCAATCCTGATGCGCGGGTCAAACGCAGAACCACCGGTGAACTCGATATCGCCATCGGTCAGCTCGAACGAGCGCCCAGCGAAGCCGAGCGTCCCGCGCACGAGCCTGACATTGCCGACCATTGTCGGCGCAGTATTCGTTCCCCCGACCGTCAGTCGCGCGCTCCATTCGGATTCGAGCCCCATGCCTGAAACATAGAGCTTTTCGGGCGCGCGAAGGTCGATGTCGAGCCGCAGCGAGTCGAAGACACTCGAAATCGGGTCGGCAGGCTCGTCACCGGTAATCCGGGCAAGAGTGCGTCGCGGCTTGAAGGTAACGCCGGTGAGGCGCGGGACCGCCGCAGCGCCTTCGCGCACGATCTGGTATCGCGTTTCGGGGAGCCGGAGTTGGCCGGAAAGCAGCGCCTTTTGCCCGGCACTCTTGGTCAGCCGAAGCTGACCCGTCGCGCTCGCCGACAGCATGTCGCTGCGGGCAAGACGTGCCTGCTGCAGGCTGATGGCAACATCCATCGGATAGCCGGCATCGGCTGCAAGGCCGACATATCCGGACGCTTCGAGGGTGCCCTTGCCAGCAGTCGCCGTCAGCTTTTCAATCTGGAGCCGGTTGCCATCGAACTTGCCGGTGAGGTCCATGTTCGTGAGGCGGGTGCCGTATTGCTGGTTCTCGTAGGTCAGGCCTTTGCCGCGGATCACGCCGCGCAGGCATGGGTCGTTGACCCGGCAGGAGAAGTCCGCTGCCACGCCCAGCGGACCCGCCATTGTCTGCCCCGGCTGTCCGGCCAGGGAGAACAGCGCTTCCGCCGGACCGTTGTAGCGGATACCGCCGCCCAGCGGTGCTTCCATCAGGCGCGTCATCCACGGCCCGGCGCCCGGCCCCAGCGGACGCAGGGTTGCATTGAGCCTGCCGATCACGGTGCCGCGCCGCCGGATCACAGCCCGCGCCTCGCCCCCATCGGCCAGCAGCTTGCCGACGAAATTGACGTCGACAGGCTGGCTCACCACGGCGGCACTGGTCCGGGTAAATCCGGCGAGGTGGAGCCGCGCGTCGGCGCGCGGAAAGGCGCTCGGGCTGGCCTGCTCGAAATCGACGCTGCCCGATGCCGTCCCGCCCAGACCGGAGCCCGGCATGAAAGCGTTGACGAGTGCAATGTCCACGCCTTCCATCCGGCTCTGCAATTTGAGGCCGCGTCCGTAATCGCCCGCCAGACGGATCGTGCCGCCACCGGCCTTGATGGTCGTCGGCATGAGTTCGTAGGTGCCGTTCCTGCCAGGAACGATCCGGGCAGGAGATGCCGTGCTGAAGGCGATTCCCCGCGACTTTCCTTCGAGCGCCACGCGCCACAGCTTCGGGTCCATCTGGGCGTTGAGGGTAACACGGAACGGCACTTCGCTGCGCCCCTCGACGAGAGCCTTGGCCCTGCCCCGCCCGCCGCGATAGTCGATGTCGGCTCGTGCGGCGTTGATGAAGAAGGCACCGTAGCTGGTCTGGGCGACCTGCACCTTGGCGACGACTTCGGGCCGGTCATACAGAATGGCGCGCCCATCGACGATTGCCGAACCGATGGCGAGCCCTGCCGCACCCTCGAAATTGGTTCCGGTCGAACGCAGGTTGAAATCGGCCTGCTGGTATCGTCCGGCTGCAGCGAGTTTCACCACGCCGCCAAGGCCATTGCCATTGGCGCGCAGGGTTCCCGCGAACGGTCCAGCGCGGGTCTGCACCAGCGAGCCGGTGAAATCGACGCCAGACAGGTTCGCCTTGTTGATGTCGAGCCGCGTTGCTCCACGCGTGCCGAGAGTCACGTCCGCGACGAGAGGGCCGTAATCGGTATCGCCGGTCATGTTCAGCCGGTAGCCGCTTTTCGCGCCGGTAATCCGCGCGTTCAGATTGGCCAGCCCTATACCCAGATCGGGGCGATCGGCTGTCACCCGCGCATCCGGATTGCTCATGGTCCCGGCGACCTTGACGCCAATCCTTCCATAACGGTCGGACACGCCGTTGGCATTCAGGGCCAAGCGGCCGTCAGGCGAATAGCTGCCGCTGCCGCCAGTCACGCGCAGGTCAGGCGCTTCGAGACGCAGATTGGCAAAGCGCACCATGCCGTCTGCGCCATAGCGCACGTCGGATGAAGCAACGAAATTGCCGCCGAGATATTCCTGCAGACTCGAATTGAGCAGCTTGGTCGAGCGCGCCCGCACCTTGCCCTGAAGAGCGAAACCCCGCTTGTCGTATTCGAGGTCCGCATCGGTATCGATGGTGAAAATACCAACGCTTTCCATGCGGTAATTGTCGATGCGCCCGTTGATCGCGCCCGCATAAAGCCCGGTGTCCAGATTGGCGAGCATGACGACCTTTGCGTCGATACGGTCCGAGCGCAGGCGCATATTGTCCGACAGGACCTTCGTGCCCTGGATCGCTACGTCGCCATTCATGGAAACATTGGCCAGCGTGCCGCCTGCAACAGTGTCGAGACCAGTGATCCGCTGGGCCGTCGCGCTGACGGGCACAAGGATGCGGTCCACGTCGATCCGCGCGTCGCCTTTGGCAGCGAGCCGGTCGATGCCCATGTCGTTCATGACGATGCGGTCGGCATTGATCGTATAGGCGACCCGCGGCGTAGCAAACGCTCCATCGAGAGTGGCCATCGCCCGCAGTCCGCTTCCCGACAGGTTTTCCGCCAGTGCTGACGGACGCAGCAAGACGAAAGCGAGCTTCAGTCCGTCGAAAGTGTTGTCTGACAGGTCAACGCCGCCATTGGCATTGAGCCGAATCGCATCGCTGGTCAGGGTTCCGGAAATATCGGCGCTGCGCTCGCCAAGTTTGGCCTGCAGGTCGAGAAGTGATTGCGGCGAGAGCAGCTCCGCAGTCGGACCGGACAGATAACCCTTTACGTCAATCGGCCCCTTGGCGCTCACGCTGCCGTCGCGGGATGCGAGCGCGAGGCGTGCCATCGTCGCCCCGCCGTAGGTGGCAAGCAGATTTCCGTCCCACTTGGCCCAGTCCCCCTTACCCTTGACCTGCGCCGCGAATGGCTGGTCGAGGCCAGCAAGCGCGGCGACGACGCCATCGCGGGGTGCCTTGAGGTCGACGTCCAGATCCAGACGGTTGGTTTCCGGAACGGCATCGAGCTTCATCTTGACGATGTCGCCGCCGCCAGTCCCGCCTGCCGCCAGCGTTCGTCCATCCACCCACACCTGCGCGCGGCCGCTGGCGATATGTGCCTTGCCGTCGATCGTCGCGATCCGCTCGACGCCCGTGACGGGCTTTTCGGCAATCAGGCGATCGATCCTGAGTCTGCCGATGTCGATATCGAGATCGGGCAGCAGCGGTGCGTCGGTATCGGGCACCGGATTGAAGACCGGAGCGCGCCGCAGCATCATCCGCTCGGCCGTGGCGCTACGCACGTCGACGTGGTTGCGCAGATAGGCAAATGGCCGCCAATCAACGTGTGCCTCCGGCGAATAGAGAAATTCGCCTTTGGGATCCTTCACCGAGAGATCGTGCAGGATCATCTCGCCGTAGATCGACCCCTCGATACGACCGACCTCGATCTTCATCCCGTTCTCGAATTCGAGCGCAGCGATCTGGTCGGCAACGAGACGTCGGCCCGGACCGGTATCAAGCAGCACCACGGCCAGAACGATCAGCGCAAGGACGCCGATTACCGCGATGAAAACGCCACGCAGTAATCGTCGCGCCAATGGCCTGGCTGGTGCGGCTGCCGTGCCTTCTTCCTCGATCACCTCGGGTTCTGAGTCACTCATCAGAACGCCTGCCCGATCGACACGTAGAGATTGAAGCGCCCCTCGCCCGGCTTGCGATTGACTGGCGTCGCAAGGTCGATGCGCATCGGGCCAAAGTTGGTGTAGTAGCGCGCACCGATGCCCGCGCCGTAGCGAATGTCCGAAAACTGCGGCGTGGTCGCCGCATAGGATTGCCCTGCGTCGACGAAGCCGACGACGCCGAAGTCGCCAAAGCGATAGCGTACTTCCGCCGATGTCTCGAACAGACTGCGCCCGCCGATCGGATCGCCATCCGGATCCAGGGGGCCGAGCTTCTGGTAGGCATAGCCGCGAACCGATCCGCCACCGCCTGCATAGAAGCGCCGCGACGGCGGGATCGCATCGCGCGAAACGCCCTGGATCGTGCCAAACCGCACTCTTCCGGCCAGCACGAGACTGTCGCTTACCGGGAAATAGCCGGATGCATCGACGCGAGCACGCACATAGGGATTGAAACCGCCCTGCAGCGAACCCTCTGGCTGGACCAGAGCAGTGACCCGGAAGCCCTTGGTCGGGTCGAGCAGGTCATCGGAGAAATCGATTCCGACCTGCCCGTTAAGCGCGCCGATGTAATAGGTCTTTCGGTCATTGCGACCCAGGTCGTAGTCCCATGCCCGCTCTGCCGTGGCGAGCAGTTCGACGCCGAATGCATAGGTGAACTTCTCCTGCCAGAGCGGAGTCGAAGTCCGGCGCATCTGCGCCGCAAGCCTGCCGGTATAGGCGCTGTAGGCGTCGTATTGGCTATGCAGCGCCTCTGCCACCACTTCGAAGGTACGGTCGCGCTTGCCGGCATTGGACCGGCGGAACGTCAGGCCCGCGCCCTGTTCTTTCGTGCCGGCGACGGCATGGGCGATCAGCGCGCCCTCGGGCGGAAACAGGTTGCGGTGGGTCCACGTCGCCTCGGCGCGCAAGCCTTCGCCGCTGCCATAGCCTACGGTTCCGGCGATGGTGCGGGGCGGACCGGCGTCCTGCTTGACGTACATCGTTACATATTCGGTGCCGTCGCCCGCGCTTTCGCCGGTTCGCTTCGGCTCGACCGAGATGCTGGAGAACAGGCCGGTAGCGACCAGCGCCTTGCGCAGGTCGTCTTCCTTGCGGCTGTCGTAGAGTTCACCACGGTCGAAGCGGGCGAGAACCTCGATGTGATCGGCATTGAAAGCAAGGTCGCCTTCGGTTTCGAAGCCGCCAAACCGGGAGCGCGGACCGACCGTGACCGGCAACTTATAGTCACCCTTGCCCGTGTCCCGGTCCAGCAGGATCGAACGCTGGCCGACTTCGGCAAAGGGATAACCCTGCTGCGGAAGGGCGAGGGAGACGTTGGCCTCGGCACCCTGCACCCGCTCGGCGATGATCGGCTCGTCCGGCTGAAGCGCGAGACTGTCGACGATGAGTCCGGGCGGTTCCATAGGATCGGCGACGACTTCGATTGTCCCGAGCACATAACGAGTGCCGGGCACCACATCGATGACGGCAGTCATCGGCACGGCGTTCTCGCCTTCGCCTGTCGGCAGATCGATGCGGGTCTTCACAACGGGACTGTACCAGCCCTCGGATGCGAGAATGGTCTGCATCAGTTCGCTGTCCTGCTCCAGCCGCGCCTGGACCATCGCGACGTTTGCGGCCTTGCGACCGTTTTCGCGAAGAGCGGACAAGCCGTTGAACAGGGAGCGCAGGCCGACCTTCGTCTCGTCGTCCGCCTTCTCGAGGCCATTGACCTGAACCCGATAGGCGATGCTGGTCGATTCCTCGTCAGGAGCGGCCTCGGCGAATTCGACCGGAGTGACTTCGAAACTCTCGATTGGCGGCAGAGGCTGGGCCAGTTCCGCGTCGCGAACCGGCGCGTCGGAAATTTCCTCGGACTTGTCGCCATCGGCAAGTGCCGGATCGCCGAGTGGCACGTCGTCAGCAGACTTGGCCTCTTCGGTGGCAAGGCGCCGCTCGAAATCCTCGATCGATTCAAGTTCCCGATCGAGTTCGACATCGTCTTCCGGAGACAGTGCGGGAACAGCCTGCTCGAATTCCTCGTCTTCGATGATCGCCGGAACCTGTGGGAGCGATGCGTCTTGGGGAGGAGCCGGCACGGACAGCGGCTCATCGCTCTCCTGAGCGAGGACCGGCACGGCAATCAGGGCCGCGAGAACGGCAAGGCTGACTGCCGCGCTCCGGGGAATCTCGCGATTTGGTTTTTCGCGCCTGATCATGATTCTTGCGAACCGAAACTCATGGGACAGGCCATCGCCCGATTGTCGGAGCCGGTCAAATCATTCGCTCAAACTGTGCAGAAGTGAGCGCAACACTGCCTGTCATGAAATTGCTTTGTCGTTCTTTCCCACTTTCAGAGGTTTCCGCTGGCGATCGAGTTCGATCACAAGGTCGGCCCATTGTGGCATTTCGCCAAGAATATGACGCGTAATTCGTTCGTAATGGCTGATAAAGCGAGCGATTTGCGCGCGATCCATCAACTGAGACGTGCTGCCAGACAGTGCGCGCAGCCCTTCTTCCTGCTCCAGCCGCCAGTCCAGAACGACCTCGAAGCCGGGAGCCTGCAGAAGAACCAGCTTGTCGATCCTGGCGAACAGCGCCTGATAGGGACCCGCGAGAGCCTGATTGACGTACCGCCGCCAGGTGCCCTTGGGATCCTCCTCGGCCTCCAGCGCGTTTACGGGCAACGCCAAGGCCTCGCTTTCCTGCGGGCGCGCGCCAAGGCACCACCCCTCGAACAGCACTATGTCGAATTGCCCCGCAATCTCCGGCCATCCGGACGGATCGAGCCGATCGTCCCCAGCCTTGTCGAAACGCGGCAGCTTTACGGGTGTTCCAGAGAAAAGTGCTTCAAGCACACATAGCCCCAGCGAAACATCGTGCGTTCCCGGCGGACCGCGTGTCGCCAGCAGGGGGTGAACTTCGCTCGCCAGTCTCTGCCGGTCGGATTTCGTGAGGTACAGGTCATCCAGCGAGAGCACCGCGCACCTCAGACCTCGCGCCTCAAGATCTTGCGCCAGTGCCGTCACCAGTGTCGACTTACCGCTGCCTTGCGCCCCGCAGATGCCAAGCACGATCGGCCGGCGAGACACTTGGTCGAGCGTATCCTGCGCCAAAGCCTCGGTTGCCTCCAGAACAACCGGGTCGGCCTTGCTCATGGCGTGAAAGTCGCTGCTTGCCCGATCCGCACGCCGCTGTCGTCGGTCACTGTCCAGACCACGGCCTGTTCGATGCGAAAGCGGCGGCCTTTCGCGCTGATCCGCACACCGGCGTAATCGTCGATGAAGCCGTGCGCTGCCACACGGTCCAGCAAGGCCTGCCGCTCCTCTCGCAGCGGCGCCTCGGCGGAAAGCCGCGAAGGCATTGCGAGGAGCCTATCGAGATCGGTCTCAAAGCAATCGAGTGCCGACAGGTTGCCGAAAAAGAAAACCGGATCTGTCTGCGTGCCATGAGCAAGGATCACCTGTGGAGTGCGCCACATCTGCTCGATCACATCGCCGCCCGGCTCGACCAGCGGCCTGCCGACCAAGCGCTCGAAACTTGCCGCTACAGACGCAATCGCGCGAGCCGGCTGTGAGTCTCGAAAGTGCGCGGGCAAGGGTTCAGCTTGATCTGTCATCTGATTATCGTCCGCAAGCCGAAAGCAATTGCAAGCCCGCTTTCGCGTGGGCGATCACACGAAGGCAAGATGCCGGATCGCTTGATTAGCACGGCAGGCGAACCTAGGACGATCAGCGAGTTTTTACGGGAAGGATTTCCACAATGAGCGACGTTCTGGGTTACAAGGGCAAGCGGGTCATCATCACCGGCTGCTTTTCGGGCATGGGTCACGCTGCGGCCAAGCTGCTGCTCGATCTCGGCGCTGAAGTTCACGGTTTCGACATGAAGGAATGCGACCTCCCGCTGGCCTCCTTCACCAAGATCGACCTGCGCGACAAGGAATCCATCGAATCTGGCGTCGCGGGCGTAAAGGGCAAGATCGACAAGCTGTTCAGCTGCGCCGGAATGCCCGGCGGAATCGCCCCGCTCGATTGCTTCACGGTCAACTTCATTGGCAACCGCCACCTGACCGAACAGGTCATTTCCCGCATGGAAGGCAGCGGCGCGATCTGCGCAATTTCGTCGACCGCCGGAATGGGCTGGCACGGCAACCTCGATAGGCTGATGCCACTGATCCACACCGCGGGATGGGACGAGACCGTCAAGTGGATGAACGACAACGTCGAGTATGTCGACGAGGGTTACACCCGCTCCAAAGAAGCGCTGATCGTCTACACCCAGTTCCGCGCGGCGAGCCTCATCAAGCAGGGCATCCGCTTCAACTGCTCGCTGCCGCAGCCGACCGCCACTCCGATGATGAACGATTTCGAAGCAGCTGCCGGCTCGGCGGTAATCGGGGTCTTCGCCGAACCGCTTGGGCGCTATTCGACGCCGGAGGAACAGGCCGGACCGATCGTGCTGCTCAACAGCGATCTCGCTACCATCGTCAACGGCGTCGCCCTGCCCGTGGATGGCGGTTTCATGGGTGGCCTTGCCACCGGCGCTGTCGACCTGTCGAAGCTCGGCGAACTGATGGGCGCGGCTGGCTGACCTAAAGCCAGCACAGGCACAAACGATGCGGGCTCCCGATGCGGAGCCCGTTTTCGTTTGCGGCTAGCCTTACTGGTAGCCCATCCCCGCTGTTTCCCCACCGTCCACGAGCAGGTCGCATCCTGTAACGAAGCTCGCCTTGGGGGAGAGCAGGAACGCAATAGCTGCGGCAAGTTCCGAGGTATCGCCGACACGCTTGGTCGCCGACTCGTTGATCATCTTCTGGATAACCTCGGTGTCGCGCTCCTTCGTCATCTCGGTATCGATGAGGCCCGGCGAGACCGAAACGATCCGCGCACCGCGTTCGCCGAATGCGACACATTCGCTCTTGGCGAGCGCACGCACTCCGCGCTTGGCGAGCAGATAGCCTTTGAACGAGTCACCAACCCGGTCGACATAGGCAGCACTTTCGCCTGCGGCGAGCGGCTGTTCGAACGCTTCGCGCAGATCCTCGTCAATCGGGAAATAGGACGTGTTGGAAGCGATCAGCACCGCAGCGCCCCCGTCCGCCATGCGAGGCTTGATCGCCTGCGTGAAGGCAAGCGCCGATTCCCAGTTGATCTCCAGCATTCGCGCCGTGTCGACCATCTTGGGCGCAACGCCCGCCGCGTGAACCGCCGCCGCAACCGGCTTGCCTTCGCAGGCTTCGATCATGCGGTCCATGAAGTCTGGCGCAGTGACGTCGCCCGCCAGGCTCCTGATCCGCGCGCCCGAATTATGCAGCTTTTGCGCGGTTTCCTCCAGCAGGTCGCCATTGAGGTCGCAGATCAGCAGGTCGGTCCAGCCATCCTCTACCAGCGCCTTGGCGCAGGCTGCGCCGATCCCGCGCGCTGCGCCCGTAACGATAGCGATGCCTTGCGGCTTTTCCTGTCCGGCCATCCATGCTTCTCCCAAACCTTTGTTTGCGGCAGCTATGCCGGGTTGGAGCCACGCGTCAACCGGACTATGGCCCACCTGCTAATGACGGGAGGACGGGAATGAGCGACGCGGTTATCTACGAAGGCAGCGATGACGGCATCGTCACGCTCACGCTCAACCGGCCTGAGCTGCGCAATCCCATCTCCGACAGCGAAATGATCGAGGCTCTGCTTGCTGCCCTCGTGCGGCTGGAGGGAGACGACAAGGCCCGGGTGGCGATCCTGACGGGGGCAGGAAAGGGCTTTTCGTCTGGTGGCAACGTCAAGGACATGGTTTCGGGCGGCGCGCTTAACACAGGCGATGCGGTAAAGACGCGGCGCGGCTACAAGGACGGCATCCAGCGCCTGCCGCTGGCCTTCCGCAAGCTGGAAGTGCCAGTGATTGCTGCGGTCAACGGAGCCGCAGTCGGCGCAGGCTGCGACCTGACCTGCATGTGCGACCTCAGGATCGCGGGCGAATCCGCCCGGTTTGCGGAAAGCTTCGTGAAGCTAGGCCTGATCGCGGGCGACGGCGGCTCCTGGCTGCTGCCGCGCGTGGTGGGCTGGTCAAAAGCGGCGGAAATGGCGCTCACCGGCGATATGATCGATGCGCAGGAAGCGCTTGCCTGCGGCCTCGTTTCCAAAGTCGTGCCCGACGCGGAGCTCATGGACGCGGCACGCGCCCTTGCCCTGCGCATTGCCGCCAATCCAGCCCATGCTACGCGCATGACCCGCCGCCTGCTCTGGGAAAGCCG
>JAGREN010000018.1 GCA_020446505.1 Novosphingobium sp.
TCAAGGTGGAGGCGACCAAGTTCACTGAAGTCGGCTACGTCGGTCGCGACGTCGAACAGATCGCCCGCGATCTCGTCGAGGAAGCGATCCGCCTTGAGAAGGACCGTCGACGCGAATCGGTTCGCGAGGCAGCGAGCAAAGCCGCGATGGACCGGCTGCTCGATGCGCTGGTCGGTCAGGGAGCGTCAGAGGCCACTCGCGAAAGTTTCCGCCAGCGCATCGTCGAAGACGCGATGAACGACACCGAGGTCGAAATCGAGGTGGAGGATGCGCCCGGCATGCCGATGGAGATTCCCGGCATGGGCGGCAATGTCGGCATGATCAACCTGTCGGACATCATGGGCAAGGCTTTCGGGGGGCAGAACCTCAAGCGCCGCAAGCTCAAGGTGCCGGACGCATGGGACAAGCTGGTCGACGAAGAGTCGGAAAAGCGCATGGATCAGGACGACGTGGCCCGCATGGCGCTGACCAATGCAGAGACGAATGGCATCGTCTTCCTCGACGAGATCGACAAGATCGCCGTTTCGGACGTGCGTGGCGGCTCGGTTAGCCGCGAGGGCGTGCAGCGTGACCTGCTGCCGCTGATCGAGGGGACGACTGTCGCCACCAAGTACGGCCCGATGAAGACCGACCATGTGCTGTTCATCGCCTCGGGCGCGTTCCATGTCGCCAAGCCGAGCGACATGCTGCCTGAGTTGCAGGGCCGCTTGCCGATTCGTGTCGAGCTCAAGGCACTGACCGAAGAGGACTTCGTGCGCATCCTCTCGGAGACCCGCGCCAATCTCGTCGAGCAATATACCGCGCTTCTCGGGACCGAGAAGGTAACGCTCGACGTGACCGACGAGGCTATCGTCGAGGTCGCCAGGATCGCCGCCCAGGTCAACGAGAGCGTCGAGAACATCGGCGCCCGGCGCTTGCAGACGGTGATGGAGCGGCTGCTCGAGGAACTCAGCTTCGAGGCCGAGGATCGCGTTGGCGAGACAGTGCGGATCGATGCGGCCTATGTCAGCGACAAGCTCGCCGATCTGGCCAGGGACAGCGACCTGTCGAAATATATCCTTTGAATTGCCGCGCCGATCCCTCACCGTGAGGGCCGGAAGGGGAGGCGTGATGGGAATTCTCGAAGGCAAGGCGGTCGTCATCACCGGCTCGGGCCGTGGCATCGGCGCGGCCTGCGCAATGGGCGCGGCCATGCAAGGCGCCTCGGTCGTTGTGAACGATGTGGACGCCGACGTTGCCGAGGCCAGTGCGGAGGCAATCTGCGTGGCAGGCGGAACGGCTCACGCCTGTGTCGCCGATATTGCCGACTGGGACGATGCCGGGCGGCTCATCGCCAGTTGCACCGACACCTATGGCCGGATCGACGGACTGGTGAACAACGCGGGTCTGTTCCATCTGAGCAAGCCCTGGGACTTCGAACCCAAAGCAGCGCGGGCCATGATCGACGTCAACGTACTTGGCACCTTTCATTGCGCGGCCCATGCCGCGAAGGCGATGGTAGCGCAGGGTAGCGGAGCCATCGTCAACGTCGTTTCGGGCGCGCACATGGGTGTCGATTCGCTCGGCGTCTATGGCGCGACCAAGGGTGCAGTTGCCTCGATGGTCTATGGCTGGGCGATCGACCTCAAGGGAACGGGCGTGCGGATCAATGCCATCTCGCCCTTCGGCAAGACCCGCATGGCCGATGCGACCAGCGCCTATCGCCGCTCCACGGGAGGCAAGGACCGCAGCGCTAGCTTCCAGCCGCCCGAGGACAACTCCCCGCTGGTCGAGTTCCTGCTCTCGGACCGGTCGGAAGGCGTCAACGGCCAGCTCGTCCGGATCGATAGTGGCGAGCTTCAGCTCTACACCCATCCGGCCTTGCTGCTGCCCTCGCTCCGTCGCGAGAGCTGGACGGCGGAGCAGATTGCAGAGGCGTTCGATGGCGAATTGCGCGAGCGACTGGTGCCCTGCGGCGTGCTCGGCATGGAGCAGGGGCCGGTGCCTCTCACCAGCGGATTCTGGAGCCGATGACCATGACCACACCGCCTGACGACCGCCCGATCTACCGCCTGCTGACCGGCAAGGACGACCGCGCCTTTTGCGACCGCGTTTCCGAGGCGCTCGAACAGGGCTGGCGACTCTACGGCTCGCCCACCATCACCTGGGACCACGAGTCCGGCTCGATGAAGGCGGCGCAGGCCGTAGTGTGGAAGGATGCCGACGTCGTAAAATAGGTCGGCAAGCCCGCGCGGCAGTTGAGCGTCGCCTTTCCGTTCGCGTCAGCTTGAACGGAAAACGCACTAATGAGGCACCGTGCCCAGTTCGAAGCCGGTCTTGTCGTGCAGCGCGAACCTGTCGACGATGTCTGCGCTCGCCTCGTTGTATCCGATGATCTTGACCGTCTTGCCCTCCCGCCGCAGCCGCTCGACTACCTTGTCGAGCGCGCCGACGGCCGAGATGTCCCAGAAGTGCGCGTGCTGCATGTCGATCACGACATAGTTCGCCGTCTCTTCCACCTGCATCGCTTCGAGGAAGCGGTGGACCGAGGCGAAGAAGATCTCGCCGGTTATCGTGTAGATTACCGAATCGCCCGCCGCGTTCTCCGCGCGGTCGATGCGGAACATGCGCTGCACCTTCTGCGCGAAGAAGATGCCTGAAAGCAGCACCCCTGCCAGCACACCGAGCGAGAGGTCGTGGGTGCCGACGACGACTGCCACCGTGGTCAGCATCACGACGGAGCTTTGCCAGGGGTGGCGGCGCAGGTTGGGGATCGAGTTCCAGCTGAAGGTGCCGATCGAAACCATTATCATCACAGCCACCAGCGCGGGCATTGGCACCTGCGCCACGAAAGGCGCGAGTAGCGAGAGCAGGACCAGCAGAACCACACCCGCCGTCAGCGCCGAGAGCCTTCCGCGCCCGCCGCTGGTGATATTGATGACTGACTGGCCGATCATCGCGCAGCCGCCCATGCCGCCGAACAGCGCGGCGACGATGTTGGCGATTCCCTGTCCCCGGCACTCGTAACGCTTGTACGAATCGGTTCGGGTCATGTCGTCGACGATCTGCGCCGTCAGCAGCGATTCCAGCAGGCCGACTGCTGCCATCGCCAGCGAGTAGGGCGCGATGATGCGCAGGGTTTCGAACGTGAGCGGCACTTGCGGAAGAGCGAAGGCTGGCAGGCCATCGGGCAAGGTGCCCATGTCGCTCACCGTATGGACTGGCAGGCCCAGCCAGATCGACAATGCCGACAGCACGAGGATCGAGACGAGCGGGGAGGGGACCAGCGTCGTCAGGCGCGGCAGCAGGTAGATGATCGCAAGGCCGCCCGCGACCATTGCATAGGTATGCCATGTGACCCCGATCAACTGCGGCAGTTGCGCCATGAAGATCAGGATGGCGAGCGCGTTGACGAAGCCGGTTATGACCGAGCGAGAGACGAACTGCATAACGAGGTTCAATCGCAGCGCCCCTGCAAGGATCTGGAACACACCCATCAGGATCGTCGCCGCGAACAGGTATTCGACGCCGTGTTCGCGCACGAGAGGGCCGACCAGCACGGCAACGGCAGCGGTCGCTGCCGAGATCATGCCGGGACGTCCGCCGGTAAAGGCGATGACGATGGCGATCGCCACTGAGGCATAGAGGCCGACGCTGGGATCGACTCCGGCGATGATCGAGAAGCCGATCGCCTCGGGGATCAGGGCCAGCGCCACGACGATGCCGGCAAGGATGTCTGCGCGCGGGTTCTCGGTCCAGCCGCTGCGCATCACGGCGAGGTAGGTCATCGGTTGGTTCCAGCCTGTTTCGTCGGGCCGGAGTGCCAGCCGCTATGGGTCGCAAGCACGTTCGCACTTGCAGCATTATTGCGAAGGAGCGCCCTGCCCGAAAGCGCACGGGCAGGCAACCCCGGCCAGCCCCTCCCGCTCAGCCCATATCCGTCAGGCGTTGTAGAGCAGCTTCATCCCCGGCTCGAACCAGCGCGTCTTCACCAGCGTGCCGTGGCCGGAGAAGGTCAGCCATGCGTCCATCATGTCCTCGCCGCCAAAGGCGATGTTGGTGACGACCCGGTCATCGACGGGCGTCATCGTGACGTCTCCCGATGGCGTGAAGGTGGCAATCGCGCCTCCCGTCACTGCTGCCACCGCCACATTGCCTGCCGCCGTCATGCCGAGGCTGTCGAGGAACACCGGGCCGGGGGCAGTTCCGACAAGGCGCGGCTTCTGCAGCTCGGCCTTGCGGTCCACCGCCCATAGCCGCGCCGAATAGGTGTCGGCGGCGTAGACCGTGCTCATGTCGGGCGAAATGCCGACGCCGTTGTAGCTCAGGGCCCGTTCGACCACGCGCGTGATCTTCGAACCGTCCGGCGAAGCGCAATAGAGGCCGCCCCAATCCTTGGCCTTTTCGCCGATGCGGCCCAGATCGGTGAACCACATCTGCCCGTCGAGGTCGAACATGATGTCGTTGGGGGCGCTCAGCGCGTCGCCATCGCAGCTTTCGTAGATCCGTTCGACCTTGCCGGTCGCGATATCGATCCGCTCGATCCGTCCGACGTTGGAACCATCACCAACGCCTTCGTGGCCGCCATTGTTGCAGTGGTAGAGCGCGCCGTCGGCCCCGACCGCCAGGCCATTGGGACCGCCGCCCGGTGTTGCCACCACTTCCTTGCGTCCGCCGCTCCAGCAGCGGGTGATCCGCCCGCCATCGGTTTCGACGACAATGATCGAGCCGTCTTCCATGACGACCGGACCTTCCGGGAAGTCCAGGCCTTCCGCGATCACCTCGAATTCCATGGCCCTCTCCTTGATGTCTGTCGGCTATTCCGCCGCTTCTTCCATTTCCTCGGCCTCTGCGGCCTGCCGTGCCCACATCGCGGCATAGAGTCCGTCGCGGCGCAGCAGGTCTGAGTGCGATCCCTGCTCGGCCAGCCTGCCATCCTGCAGCACGAGAATCGAGTCGGCATCGGCGACAGTCGAGAGCCGGTGCGCGATGGACAAGCTGGTGCGGTTCTCCGAGACCTTGTGCAGCGTCGCCAGCACGTCCTGCTCGGTGCGCGTGTCGAGCGCGCTGGTCGCCTCGTCGAGCAGCAGGATCGGCGGATCCTTGACGATGGTGCGAGCAATTGCAACGCGCTGCTTCTCGCCGCCGGACAGCTTCAGACCGCGTTCGCCCACCTGCGTATCGAAGCCCTGCGGCAGCCGTTCGATCAGCGGCATCAGCGCAGCGGAGCGCGCGGCAGCCTCGACATCGGCGAGGCTCGCGCCGTCGCGGCCATAGGCGATGTTGTAGCCGATCGATTCGTTGAACAGCACCGAATCCTGCGGGACGATGCCGAGATGCGCGCGCAGCGATGCCTGCGTCACCGTAGCGATGTCCTGCCCGTCGATCAGGATGCGGCCCGACTGCGGATCGTAGAAGCGGAACAGCAGCCTTGCGATGGTGCTCTTGCCTGCGCCCGATGGGCCGACGATGGCGACGTGATGCCCGGCAGGCACCTCGAACGTCAGGCCATGCAGGATCGTGCGATCCGGCTCGTATCCGAACACCACGTTCTCGAACGTCACCGAGGGCCGGTTGACCACCAGCGCAGGGGCGCCGGGCGCGTCCTGAACCTCGACCTCGGTGTCCATCAGCTGGAACATCTGGGCCATGTCGATCAGGCCCTGCCGGATCGTGCGGTAGACCGTGCCGAGCATGTCGAGCGGGCGGAACAGCTGGGTAAGGTAGGTGTTGACGAAGACGAGGTCGCCCACGGTCAGCTTGCCCTGCGACCATCCCCACACCGTATAGGCCATCGCGCCTGCCATCAGCAGGTTGACGATCAGCGCCTGGCTCATGTTGAGCAGGCCGAGCGAGTTCTCGCTGCGCACCGCTGCATCGGCATAGGCGCGGGTGGCCTGCGCGTACCGTTCCTCCTCGCGCGCTTCGGCGCCGAAGTACTTCACCGTCTCGTAGTTCAGCAGCGAATCGACCGCGCGGCTCATGGCAGTCGAATCGAGGCGGTTCATCTTCTCGCGTAGGCTGGCGCGCCATTCGGTGATCCAGCGGGTGACGAGAGCGTAGGCGACCACGGCCAGGGTCGTCGCCAGCACCAGTCCGATCCCGAAATGGACATAGAAAATCACGGCCACCGCGATCAGTTCGATCACCGTGGGCGCAAGGTTGAACAGCAGGAAGTAGAGCATGATGTCGATGCTCTTGGTCCCGCGCTCGACGACCTTGGTCACCTCGCCGGTACGGCGCGCCAGATGGAAGCGCAGCGACAGGCGGTGCAGGCGGCGGAATACGTCTTCGGCAAGATGGCGAGTCGCTTCCTGCCCGACCCGCTCGAACACGATGTTGCGTAGCTGGTCGAAGACCACCGAAGTCAGCCGCCCCAGCGCATAGGCCAGTACGAAGGCAAGGGTGACGCTAAGGGCCGGATGCTGCCCCTCCAGCGACATCGAATCGACCGCGCGCTTGTAGAAGAACGGCAGCGACAGGGTTGTCGCCTTGGCCATGACGATCAGCACCACGGCAATCGATATGCGCCAGCGCAACGCTGCGTTGTCCTTCGGCCAGAGATAGGGAAGGAAGCGGGCGACAGTGCGCCAGCCGTCGTGGCGGGCGTTCGGATCGTTGACGGCGTTATCAGGTGGCATGGCGCGCTATGTAGTCATCGCCGGGCCAAACGCCAAACGTCTGTAGGTTACACATGAGACACTGTCCTGAACGAGAAAAGCAGGTCGACCAGACGACAGGTCTCTGGCGGTTGACCGGGAACGGGATCGACGGTGCGACATGACGGGCAACTGTGCCATGCAGCCGCCCTGTAGGACAGTGCCTGTCAGCCCGGCAGATCGAACAGCACCTTGCGTTTGGCGAAGTCGATCGCGACGCGGCTGAACACCCGCATCTCGCGCATGCCGAGAAAAATCGCCGGTTTGCTCTCGAGCCCCAGCTCGGCGAAAGCAGGCGTATCGGTAAAGGCGATCGCCGGATTGTTGATGGATACTTCGCGCAGCGCCAGTGCGCGCGGGTAGCTGACGTCGGCCAACATCGAGTGTCCGGTGACGCTTTCGAGCATGACTGGCTTGAAGCTGGAGCCGCGCTTGCCGAGCGCGGCCTGAAGGGCGCGGTTGCCGACAGAGTTTTCCGCACCGGTATCGATGACGACAGCAACGTTTATGCCGTCGATGCGGGCATTGGTCAGGATAAGCTGGCCGGATTTGCGCCGGGCGCGCACAACGATTTCGTAGCTGTCCTTGCCGCCGAAGCTGTCCGAATCGCCGACCGTGATCTGGTCACCCTCGAGATCGAGCAGGACCCGGCGATCCTGCAGGCTGTCAGTGCCGATTATGCCATCGGCGCCCATGTGCGCCTGTTCGAGCAGGAGGACATTCATTTCCTCCAGGGTGAGTTGACCAAGATCGAGATTGCGGACCCATGCGCTGGGGACTCGCGCTTCCTGCACGATGCCCGCCACGCGAAGCTGCGGACCGTTCTCGAGACCGAGTTCTGCCGCCAGTGCAGTGGACAGGACCGTGCGCTGCGCCCCGGTATCGATCATGAAGCGAAACGGACCATGACCTTCGATATGGACGGGGACAGTAAGACGCCTTTGCCGGTCCGCCTGTGCCGCGATCGTCTCGTCGTCAGGCCCGGCAAAATCCCCTTCTGTCGAAGCAGGGGCGGTCGACCGGGTGAACCCCGATTGCGGAATGGGTGCGAACAAGGCCTGCGGTCCGGCAGCCGAGGCTGCGGCAGCGAGTGCGAGGATGGCAGCGAGTCCCGTCATTGGTCCTCTCTCTCCGGGTCTTGCATGCCCGAAATCAGACCTGGGAGCATACATCCGCAAAGGGTGCAGTGGCAAGCAAGCCTTGTTCGCGTTTGGTTAACGCGAGGCTGGTACAGCCATGACGATGAATATGGTGGCCGAAACGGCGATCCGGAAAATGCGCGAATTGCGCTATCTGGCAGGGGCACGGGATATCCTCGGCACGCCGCCTGTTGCGGTGCGCGAGGACGGCGTCGTCATTTTCTCGATGATCGGAACGCGCGTGCTGGTGCCCTATCTGGTGGCTGCCAAGTCTATCCATTCGCGCCTTGGCATGGGCAGCTTTGCCCTGCTCGATGACGGAACGCTGACCTCCGGCGACCGGGAGGTGCTGGCCCATCATCTCGGCAACCCGCGCATTTTCTCGATCAACGATGTCGATCCCGCGCCATGCCCGGTGGGTGGCTGCTGGGAACGCCTGCTCACCCTGCTCGAACTGCGGCGCAACAACTATGTGATCCAGCTCGATTCGGACACGGTCGCGCTCGGCCCCGTGCCTGAAGTGGCGGAAGCGATCGCCAGTGGCCGCAATTTTACCCTGAAGGGCGAAGAAGTGGCCGAGTGGATGACAGTCGAGCAATTCGTCGAGACGCCGCCGTTCTACGACTGGCAGGACCCCGAGACGCATGTTCAGGATGTGGCCGAGGCGCTCTTGCCTCGCCTACCGGCCGGACTTGCCGGTCAGAGATACTATGTGCGCGGCTGCGCAGGCTTTGCCGGCTTCGCGCCGGGCGGTAACGGACCGCAGCTGGCCCGCGACTTCAGCTCGGAGATCGTCGATATGATCGGCCTCGAAAACTGGTCGCGCTGGGGCAGCGAGCAGGTGATGTCGAACATCATCGTGTCGAACGAGGGCGAGCCGGTGCTGCTGCCCTATGATCGGTACCTCAATTACTGGAACGAGCCGGTACCTGCCGATGCGGCCTTCGTGCATTTCATCGGCACCTATCGCTATCACGCCGGTGCCTATCTCGACGCGACCCGTCAGGCGATAGCGGCACTCTGAGCTAGGCTGCGTCGACGAATTCCACGCCGCCGAGCCGGCTCGGCCGGTAAGCAAACCAGCTTTGCAGGAGACAGCGCGAGGCCGCTCTAGGCGGCCTTTTTGCGCACCAGGTTCACCAGTTCCATGATCCGGTCCCGACCGAACAGCCACAGGTAGCCGCCATAGGCGATGCCGCCCGCCGAAACGAGCAGGCTGAGCCGCACGATCGGCGGGAATGCGTGGGGCAGCGTTATCGCGACGATCTCGACAACCAGATACATGGCAATACCCGCCATGACCGGGGCCGAAACTGCCTCGATGAGTTCGCGCGGCTTCACGCCGAGCACGGGCAGCGCCCAGATCGATCCGAGCACCACGAGGACGGGGTAACTGACCACCCAGGCGGCTGCGAGGCCCTTCACGCCCCAGTGGATGCCGACCCAGAATGCCAGCGGCAGGATGAAGGCGCCGACGATTCGGATCGCGCTGTCGATGCCGGGCCGTCCTGCGGCGCTGACTGCCGGACCATAGAGCACATGCAGGCACATGAACGGCATGGCGAGGCCGAGGATCGCGATGACCGGAACGGTCTCGATCCACTTCTCGCCGAGCACGACCTCGACGATCGCTTCGGAGCTGGCCGAGAGGCCAAGGCAGAAGGGAATGCCCGCAAGCATGATGAGGCGCACCGACTTGAGGAAGCCGTTCGACATCGCCTCCCTGTCGTCCTGCATGCGCGAATAGGCCGAGAAAGCGACCTCGTTGATCGGCGGCACGAACTTGGTGACGAACATCTGCGTCAGGAAAAGCGCCGTGGTGTAGATGCCCAGCTCGTGAGGTTCGAACATGCGGCCGCCGATGGCGATGTCGGCCTGGGTCTGGAGGAACCAGAAGAATTCGCCGATGGTGACGATGCCGCCGTAGCGGGCGAGTGACCAGGCGCCGGTGAAATTGAACGTCGGCAAGACGAAGATGCGCGCCATGAACATGTTGCCGAAGGCGCGGGTGGTAAATCCGGCGATCGGCGCGACAACCAGCGTCCACACGCCAAGGCCCGCCAGTGCGCCGGCAAGGGCGGCAAGCGCGGCGACGATTCCGGACGCAAGGTTGACCTGAGCCTGCTTGCGAAAGTCCATCTCGCGAGACAGCACGGCATAGCCCATCGCCAGGAACGGGTTGGTCAGGTAGATCAGCGCCTGAACCCGCAGCATGTCGGCCAGCAAGGCTTGCCCGTAGTATTTCGCGACCCACGGCGCCGCCATCCACTGAATCGCGGCAAGCGTGAGATTGAGCGCAACCAGCATGCCGAACAGCTGACGCATCAGATAGGGCGTGACCTCGCGCTTCTGGATCACGGCATTGGCGAGGCTGTATCCGTTTACCAGATTCAGCAGCACCAGCAGCACCGAGGTCATGGCGTAGAGGCCGTAGTCCGAGGGCGACAGGATTCGAATCACCAGGAAGGTCGAGGTCCAGGTGATAAGCTGGCCGACGATCTGCGAGCCGGAACGCCAGATAACGGCGCTTCTCACCTGATCGCGAAGGGAAGGAGTGGCCGGATTCGCGGCGGAATCGGTGGCTTGCGCGGGAGTCGTCATCGTGGGCTGCCTATGCCATCATTCTGTTTACCATCCGGTAAATGGCGGAATTCCGGTCAATTTCCGCGTCTGCGAAATTATTTTGCAAAAAGGCGTTGACCGAATCAAACCCCCTCCATATATGCCCGCTCACCGACGCGGTGCAGCCGGTTTTTCCGGTCCGCTTCGGTCGCCAACAAAGACGGACACCAAGTCCCCCGGACGCAAGATCGGGGAACAATGGTTGTCCGCCTCTTCTGTTCGGTGGCTCTTTGACATTGTTGATGTTTAGATGAAGGGACATGTGGGCGACGGC